>CAMAUE010000044.1 GCA_945861245.1 Singulisphaera sp. GP187 | reverse complement strand
ATGCAGCACCTTCAGTCGATCACGTTCTTGCTGGCTCATCTCGATCCGGTCCTTTTGTTGCACGCTCATAGCTGTCCTCCTTGCCCAAGGGCGAAAGAGGACATTTCTATTGCGTTATGACCGGACATTTCTATTTTAGTTCAACAGGGTGAAGGGAATGCGGATCGATGGCGATTTGCCGAAGAATCCAGCGCCCAAAATGAGCGCTGGATCCGGTTCGCAATTCGGTCAGCGAACTACCACGGTAACGTTGTGTTTGGTCTGCTCAACGTTGCCTGCCTGGTCCTGCGCGAATGCAGTCAGGTTGATTTGTCCAGCGCTCATTCCCTCGAGCACGATTTCCCATTCGCCGAAGTTGGGCGTCACCGCGCGAGCTTCCTTGTCGTTGACCAGCACCTTCGTGACCGTGCCGTTGTCGGAGGTTGTGCCAAGAACGATCAGCTTGTTGCCGTCCTTCTTGAAACCTGTGATCGCGGTGATGGGCGGCAGCTTGTCGATGGGGTTGAGCTTGGCGACTTCGATTTCAGGCGACTGATACCTCGCCCCGCCGTCGCCGAACTTGCCTTCAGCCCAGCCTGGCTGCCGGTGCCGCCGGCTGTTGCCTTTGGCGATGTACTCCGATTCCGAGGCAATCGTCAGGCCGCGCGAGTTGATGGACACATTGCGCCAATCCTGGGCCTTGAAGGAGGAGCCGCGGATGCCGTAGGTGACGTCGTTGAGAGTCACACCCTCCATCAAGACGGACGGAGATTCGATACCGATGCCGCCGACCACGGACCAGATTTTCAGATTCTTGATGACGTGCGGCGTGGACGGATCAGGTCCGACGCCATGAACGCCGAGGCCGAGGTTGATGCCCCAGAAGCCGTTGCTGTGCGATTCATTGTCTTCAAAGCGTACGAACGGCAACGTGCGAATGTCAACTGGCTTTCGACTGCCATCGGGCTGGCGAATGTTCATGATCAGATCGAATGGTGTCTTGCCATCGCCGAACTTGAAATCGCGTTTCGGAGCGCCGTCGGTGCCAATCAAGCCCGCCTTCGGAGTCGCTTCGAGACGGAAGCCGTATTGCCGACACTCCACCGCCACATTGCGGGTGAAGGTGTTGTGAGCATTGGAGAACCAGAAACCCGCGCCGTCGTTGGGATCGAAGGGAAGAATTTGCTTGGGCAGCGGCCGACCTTCCAGCGCCTGGCAGGCGAGGTTGCGATCGAAGACGTTGTAGACTTCGGTGCCGTCTTCCAGGAAGTAGCCGTGGCCGATGCTCTGATAGCCGACGCAATCGCGGACGACGAGGTAGTTGGTGCCGTGGACCGTGAGCCAGCGATTTTTGCTATGGTGGAACGATGCGCCGATGATGGACGAACCTCGCATGCTGTCGCCGCACAGGTGGTAATGCAGGTTGTAACGGCCCAGCACGCCCTCTTTGCCGAGATGGCGGAACTCGGCGTAGCTGATCGAGCCGGCCGATTTGCGATGATACATCGTATGACCGCGCATGCCCTCAGGGTTGGCCGATTCGATGATGACATTGCGGCTCAGGTTGGCGACCTCGGAGCGATAATCGCCGTCGCCAAGATGATTTTGCAGCAGGGGTCGGTCGAGAGTGACTTGGGTCCCGTCGATGGATTTGATCGTGGCTTCCTCGGCCTTGTCCTTGCCGGGACGCGACGAGGATGTCACGATAATCTGATCGCCAGCCTTCCACCCGCTCACCGTCTCGGACAATGTGATGGTGGTCGTCTTTACCTTGACGTTAGCGCCGAGCCGAACCCACGTGCGGCTCATGGGCGCGCCGTGGAAGTCCATGCGGCCCCCGCAGTTGATGATGGCGGGACACGATTCCTTGTCCATGCCGTCGAGGTAGTGCAGGCGAATGATGGCTTTCTTGTCGGCGTCGATGTGCCGTTCGGGCGTGCCGACGAGCAGCGATGGTTTGCCTTCGCAGCAGAGGCAATAGGCGTTCAGGCCCGCGTCGCTGCCCTTCGTTTTGATGGCCGTGTCGTCCTTGTGGGCGGCACAGTCGAACCCGCTTTCATCGACGATGTCGCCGTGCTGGATCTTGATCAGGCCGACTTCAAGGAGCGTGTCGCGATCCGGCGCGAAGGTGAGAACGCCCGAGATGTGCAGAGAGCGAATCACATCCTTCGATTGAACATCGTAGGTGACCGTGTGCCCCTTTTTCACCAGGACCTGGACGCCGGCAGACGGGATCTTGTCTCCCTCCCAGGTTGCCGCCGCGGACCACGGCCCGCTTTGCGTTGATCGAACGAGTTTGGGCGCCTGGGCCATGCTGGCCGAGGTTTGGCAAAGGAACGCCGTGGCAATCAGCCATGCAGCACTTCGATGGAACACGCGCATTTCAGAATCTCCTTTTCGGGTATCAACGAAGAACTTCCACAGGTTACTTCTCGCCTTCCTTCTTGCGGGGCGGAGTTGGTCGCAGGACCAGAACGCTGTCGGCTTTGCCCGCTTCGGCGTATCCAACGGTCACGCGCTGATCGAGTTTCACGTCGGCAATGTTGCCCTCCTTGGTCTTGGGAACCTTGCGCTCGTTCCCGCCTTCGCCCTTGACGATGTTGTCCTCGTTCGTCTGAATGAGGATCTTTGTCTGGGCACCGATGGCAAACACTGTCGAGCGCTCGCCACCTTTGTCGCCGCCGCTTTGCGTGATCGACAGCGAAGTGCCGTCGATCTTGGACACGACCCCGCTGGCACTCTGCGCGCGAGGCTTTCCTTTTTCCTGGCCGACAGTGTCCGCGACAACCAAAATGCTCATCGCGACCAGTGCGAAACCAAACATGCAACCTTTCATACCTGCTACTCCTTGCCGCGCTCGGCGGCAGTAAAGAAACGGAAGGGTTGAGACGTTTACTTGCGTCGTTCACTTTCTCGGCTTCGCGGAACCGTAATTTGCAGCGCCGATTTTTGATCCACCGACAATCTCACGATAACAGTGGCACCGACGGTCAACTCCACGAGGGGGATCGATCGTCCGCCGATCTCAATTTTCGTGTCCGGCCGCAATGCCAGAGTACGCTCCTGGACCTTGCTTTCCTTGCCTTTGCGTAACGACACCGTCAACATGCGAGCGTCGGGGGCAACGGATTTCAGCGTTCCCGTGATCGTGGGACCCTCGACGCGCAAGGCGATCACTTCATCGTCTCCCTGAAACCGCTGAAGGTACACCATCATCCCTTTGCCAAGGTCGTCCGCACGGCCCGGTTTTCCGTCGATGAGGATGCGCACGTCGTCGGTCAAGGGCACGGTCGTCTTCTTGGGTCGATCCCCGCCCTGTGTCACGACGATTTGAGCTTTCTCGATAGACTCAAGAACGGTCAGCGTTTCACGCAGCGCCTTGCCGCTTTCACGGCCCGCGGGAAATTGCCGATCGTCGCCGGCATACAGCGTGTATGTTTTGCCGGCGACTTCCACCTCGACGACACCGGAGATGACGAGCACCGCCAAGGCCGCGATCTTCGTGCCTGGGAATACTCGCTCTTTCGCATCGCCTTGCGTTCGCAACTTGACGCGGAACTCTGTCCCCAAAGCGGTGACCCGGCCCACGGGCGTTTCGACCTGGAAACCACCTTCCGCGGGTTCAACCTTGAAAGTTCCGGTTCCGTCCACCATTTCGACGACCTGGCTCATGCCGGCCATCTCGCCGCGCAGGACGAATTCGCTAGCGGACTCGAACTCCGCTTTCGACCCGTCCGGCAAAGACAAGATCGCCGACTGCTGGCTGACGACATGCAACCGATCACCGGTGTTGGCTGTTTTGGCAAGTTGACCGTTTACGCGCACATCGCCGGCGATTACTTGGGTCGATTTGGGGTCAACTTGGGGAGGGTTGTCTTTGGGTTCAATCTTGACGAAGCCGTTCCCGTCTTCCAGCGGAGCATGCTGTCCGTTTTTCCAAAGCGAAAACAGAATCCCTCCAGCGGCGACAAGAACCACTGCGGCCGCCGACCACCAGACCGCCGTACGGTTCCACTTACCTTTCTCGCCAACTGACGCGGTATCGATTGCCTGTTGCAATCCGCTCGTCGTTTCCTGGATATTCGCTTCTTGCTGGAAGCAAGCATGCAGTTCGCTCTCCAGTCGTGTCATGCTGGCGAACAAATCCGCCGCCGCTCGATCTTCGCGGAGCATCCTCTCCAACTCGGCAAGCTCGTTCGGTTCGAGCATGCCTGTCAGGTATTTCTCGATTAACGTGCGTGTGCGGTCCATTCACTGGCCTCCTTCGACTAGGGCCAGCCTCTGGCGAATGCACTCCTCAAGCCGGGCGCGAAGGCGCGACAAAGCTTGATAGATCGCATCGAGTGTGCTCGCCGTCTGTCCGGCGATCTGCTCGACTTTCAGGTTTTTCTCGTAACGAAGTTGTAGAAGCTGACGCGATTTCTCCGGCAGTTTTGCCAGGCAATGGCGCAGAGCTTCCGCAGCCGGGCGAGCGGTGGCTTCGTTACGGTCGTAGGCTTCCGCAATCGCCTGGATCGTCGCAGGGCTGAGCAAGAGGGGAAAACGTGCATCACGTTCGCGATGCTTGAGAATCTTTTTGGCCGCGATGCCGCGCGCCCAGGCACCGAAGGAAAAGGCGGGATTGAAATCGTCCTTGCGGTCCCAGAGCGTCAAAGCGACTTCTTGGAAGACGTCGTCGCGCACATGCCGGTCGAGAATGAGCGAACCGATAAAGGCCTTCAGGTCCGACTCATGCGTCAACAGCGAGGTAAGGAATTGTTCAGGGGAAGTCGCCATGCATGTTCTCCTCCTTCCTTCTTCCGCGAGTGGAGGAAAACCTGACAGGAATTTCAGAAAATCTCCAAGACTCAAAACCCGGAACAGCCGTCCACGGGCTACTCTCAATGGTTAAAGCGAAATTCCGTGGAGTTCAGCAGCGCCCACAAAACATCGCGCACAAGCGGATCGCGCGCCGCGCCCGAGGTTTGCAGGTACTTCGCGATCGCCTCGCTCTCAGCCGACGTGGGAGTGCGCGAGAGGATAGCGAGGTAGGCCTGTCGAGCAAGCGCCTCCGTATCGCTTGTCTTCACCAGGCGAGCCGAGAGATTACCCGCCACCGGTTGCAGGTATTTTTGCGTCGTCTTGTTGAAGGTCATGAACAGCGCCTGCGAAGTCGTGGCGGCGAATTGATCGTTTTCGCTTTCATAGTTCTCGATGAACAGCTTGTAGTCCTTCTCCATCTCGGCGCGCAGGTCTTTGGGTTCGGTCTTCTTCTTTTGCGCTTTCAGTATTTCCACGTAGCCGGTGGCCGTTGCGAGCGACAAGGCCAATTGCTCCGGCGTCAGCGGACGCAGATTGAAAACGGCATAGTGCGATTCCTTGGGCCGTTCCTTCTCCGGCCAAACGCTGCTACGGCGATACGTCTCGGTCAGCATGATGTTGCCAACGAGACGTTTCAGATCAAAACCGTTCTTCGCGAAATCGTCCGCGAGCAGGTCGAAAAGTTTGGGATGCGTCGGCGTGTTGCCGTCATGAATCTGATCGACCGGCTCTACGAGACCGACACCCATCAGTTGCTTCCACACGCGATTGACCAGGGCGCGTTTGAAGTAGCGATTGTCCGCGACGAGGGCGTAGTCCGCCAGAAGCTTGCGCCGGCTGTTCTCGGCCAAATCGGGGAGATCCTTTTTGTTCGCGATCTTCTTGGAGGCAGGTTTCGGCTCGGGAAAGACTTTGTCATCCAGAAACATCACCTTGGCGGTGAAACTGTCCCGCTTGCGATTCTGGAAAGTCACGTCACCCGTGTCGCGTTCACGCAGGCTCGGCTTGGCGTTGACTAACTGGAGTTCCGTTCGGCTCAGGAATGAAGCCAGACCGTAGTAATGATCTTGCTTCCACTCATCGACGTGGGGATGATCGTGGCACTTGGCGCACTCCATGCGTACGCCGAAGAACGTGCTGGCGACGGCGACTGTCATGCCATCGAGTTGATCTTCCTTGTTTTCACGTCGGAGCCGACTGCCGAGAAAGAAGGCCGCCGGCTGTGTCGGGCTGTTTGTCACGGGCAGGAGAAGTTCGCGGGCCAGCTTGTCCCACGGCTTGTTGGCTTCGAGACTCTGTCGGAGATACTCACGGAATTCCTTGTAGCCCAGACCCGGGTCGGCCGAGCGACCATTCATGCCGACATGCAGCACATCGGCCCAATACGCGGCCATCTCCCAGTCCGCCAGGAGGCGGTGAATGAGCTGTCGCTGTTTGTCCGGGTTTTTGTCTGCCAGGTAGCGCTGCGTTTCCTCCGCGGTCGGAATGCGGCCAAGCAAGTCGAGCGTCGCCCGGCGGTGGAACTCGGCATCCGAGGCGGGGCCGACCGGCTTTTGCTTGTTCTCCTTGAGAACCGCCAAGATCTCCGCGTCGAGAGCGGCACTGATCTTGGGATCGCCGAACGATTTCGCCTGGGCAAAGACCGAGGTCGGCACGGCGATCCCCAGGACGACGAAGAGCAAAAATCGGTGCATGAGAACTCCGTGCGTGTTCATTTCTGCGTCACCTTCCAGAGACCGACGGTCGATTCTCCAACGGCGGCCGCAACCAGGGTGCCGTCGCGCCGAACGGCCATGCCGAAGCCATCGTTGCGTTTCAAGCTGGCGATGACATCTCCCGCGGGGCTGTTACTCGTCCCCTTTTTGCCCAGCGTATCAAGCGATACCTTTTCCAGCTTGGCAGGATTCAGGCGAAAAACCTTGGTGTCGTTGTAACCGACGAGCAAGAACTGGCCCGCAGGATAAAAGCAAGAGTCGAAGGAGAGATTTTCGCTGGCGGCGAGTTTCCCGGTCGGCAGGTGGTAAAGGCCGAACTTCCCCTGGCCGGTGACGGAAAGCCAGTTGCCGTCGTTGCTGCACTCCAGGCGGTACACGCCGCTGTGGCTGGGGATCTGTCCTTGCACTTCGTTGGTGTTGCCGAAAGTCAGCGTTCGGGCGACCTTTTTCCCGGGCACATCATAGACGAGCACCTTGCCGTCTTCACCACCGGTGCAAAGGAAGTCGCCCTTGGGTGTCCAGGCCAGATCGCGAACGAAACGGCTATGTCCGGAAAACTGATCGAGAAGATTCAAGCTTTCCGCATCCCAGATTTTGACTTTCAAATCGGCGCCGCCGGTGGCGACGAACTTGCCGTCGGGCGAATAGGCGACGGCCTCGATCCAGCCGTCATGTCCGGCGATCACTTGGAGCGGTTTGGCATCCTTCCAGGCCCAGCGCCGCAGCTGGCGATCGGATCCACCAGTGATTACCCACTTGCCCGAGGGATGGACATCGAACCCGGTGATCCAACCTTCCGCCTGTTCGCACGCATAATCAGGAAGCACCCGAGGTTCCTTCTGCCCCTTCGTCGCTTGCGGCTTGGCGTTCAGGTCCCAGACGGCCAACCGTTTATCACTGACCTGCGCGAGGAGTCTGGGCTCGCTCGGATGGAAACGTAGCCGAACGGTGCGAATCGGCGAATAGTTCATTGGCACGAAAAAGGTCCGCTCGTCCTTTTCGAACAAGAGGCTCTTCGGATTGTCTTGAGCATCGGCGCTGGAAACGATGAACAAACCGCCGACAACCAGCATGATCCAGGATCGCATGAACCACCTCGTTAAAACAGTTCCTGGATGGGTTGACCTTGCTGATTTTCGACCAGGGGAATCGGCCGATCGCGATGATAAAGCTGGCGGCGATGATTGATGCCCAAAGCTCTGTAGAACGTGCAGAACAGGTCGTGGATGCTGACGGGCCGATTCTGAATTTCGGTGCCGTCCTGATTGGTAGCCCCGACGACGACGCCCCCGCGGATGCCGCAGCCGCCGAGCGACATCGACCAGTTCCTGGGCCAGTGATCGCGGCCGCCTCCTCCTTGACCGTTGATCATCGGTGTGCGTCCGAACTCGCCCATGCACACGACGAGGGTGTGCTCCCACAGACCACGATCGACGAGGTCATCGACAAGGGCGCCGACCGCCTGATCGAATTCGGCAGTGATGTAGCGTTGACTGCGGAAGGCGTTACGATGCTTGTCCCACGCCAGCCCGTTTTGATGCTGAACGCGCACAAAGGAAACCCCCTGCTCGACAAAACGCCTCGCCAGCAGCATGTCCTTCGCAAGCGGACTCGGGCCGTAACGATCGTGATCGCGCCGAGGTTCGCGCGAGATGTCGAAGGCCGACTGCGTGCGCATCAAATTGCTCATCCGCCGAAATGAGACGTCGTGTGTCTCGACGAGGTGAGCCGGTCGGCCTTCGTTGAATGCCGCCCCCAGTCGGCTCCGCAATCCTTCGCGGCGGTCCTGCGCCTGGATATCGCCTTCACTCGCTCGCGGAAGATCCGCCGGGGGCATGCCGTTACCGGGAAACACGAGGCCCTGATACTCGGCGCCCAGGAACCCCGGCCCAGGCGTGAAGTCAGGCCGTCCCAGCATGACATACGTCGGCAATCCGTCCGTACTTTCTCGTGGCAACAATCGGGAGCAAACCGACAGCCAGTGCGGGGGAGCGGAAATGGCCGGACTGGGAAAGTAGCCGCTTTGGGTGTGCAGGCTACCGACCCCATGATCGTTTGAAGGCGTGGTCATCGAGCGGATCACGCTCATGCGATTGGCAAGCCGAGCGAAATTGGGCATGTACTCATCGAAACGGACACCGGGCACAGCCGTCTGGATGGTCATATGTGGACCGGAGGTGCGCTGGCCGATCTTGGGATCCCACGTCTCGAACTGACTCGGCCCACCGCTCATGTAAACGAGGATGACGTGCTTCTGCCGGCGCGTGGCTTCCTGAGCATTCGCGGCCGAGAACAACTGCCCGAAGCCGCCCAGTGCCACACTTCCCGCCGCCAGGCCTCGCAAAAACAGCCGGCGCGAAAGTACGTGCTCGTCAGGATTGCACGAACCGGTAGGTTTCTTGGATTTCGGGATCATGGTTTCATCCTGAATGGGAACAGGAAGGAGTTCAAATCGGCAGGTAATTGTATACTAATATCTGCATGCAGAAATTTCAACCTTGAATTATCTTTGGCAAGGAAAAAGTGCCACAATGACATCCTCACATTTTCCAGGGCTTGTTCTGGTTTTGTGTAGCCTGGCGGGTTCATCTGTTCTTGCTCAGGAGCGCGTCGAGCCCAAGCAATCGCGCGGCGGCAAACCGCTCGGCGAAATGTGGAAAGACGCGCCCGAGGAGTATCGGAAGTTCCCATTCCCTGAATGGCCGCTGCCGACGGACCTGAAACGCTGGCAGGACAAGGATCGAACCGCGACCCACGCGATCGTGCTGCGCTGCCTGGGCGACATGCCGGCCCGTCCAAGGCCGCTCGGGGTGAAGATCATCGCGAAGGAAGATCGCGGCGATTTCACCGAAGAGCGTTTCGAATTTCACAATGGCATCGACTCCGTCGTCCCCGGCATTCTGCTGATTCCCAAGAAACGTGTCGGCAAGTTGCCCGCCGTCATCGGCCTCCACGGGCACGGCGGCAGCGCGGCGACGATCTGCACCGAGGTCAACAACCCGCAATGCGTCGGCCCGATGCTCGCTCGCAAGGGTTTCGTCGTCGCCGCCATCGACTCCTACTTCTGCGGCGCGCGGGCACCCAAGAGCAAGGAACTGGCACGCGGACTCGACGAATCGACCCTCTTCAAACTGCATCTGCTCCACGGCCGATCCCTCTGGGGCCTGATGATCCGCGATCAGCAATGTTTGCTCGACTACTTGCAAACACGCCCCGAAATCGATTCCGAACGTATCGGCATCAGCGGCATGAGCATGGGCGGTACCGGAACCTGGTGGCTCGCTGCGGTGGATAATCGCGTGCAGGCGGCTGTCTGCGTCGCCGGTTTCACCCGTTATCGGGAACTGTTCGCCCATGGCAACTTTCGCCTCCACGGCATCTACTATTGGGTGCCCGGCGTGCTCGCCCATTTCGACACCGAAGCGATTTACTCCCTCATCGCGCCGCGCCCATTCCTGGCTCTTTCCGGCGACCGCGACGGCGGCTTGCCGCTCAGCGGCATCGAGGTCCTTGAGAAAAAGCTCGGCTCGGTCTACAACCTCCACGGTAAGAAGGACGGTTTCCGCAGTATCGTGTACGCCAACACGGCGCATGAGTATCTGCCAGAGATGCAAGCCGAGATGACGGCGTGGTTCGAAAAGCATCTTGTGCCGCTGCGCCGTTAGCTGTGAGAAGTGGCACTACTCAACGGTTTTGTCGGTGTTGAATTGGCGTCGATCTCACCAGATATTCCGTCCGCGTTCTTTCGAGTTCCTTTGGGGGAGTCATGAATAGGCTTCAATATGCTTCGCGTGTTGGTTTCTTCGACCGTCATGTTTATTATGCTCGCAGGCTTTCTTGCACCGGGACACGGGCAGCCCGCCGACAAGAAACCGTTGCATCTGGTTATCTGTGTGACGGAGGGCAAAGGGCAACTACTCAAGTACAAGAAGTACCTTGAGGACACCTACCGTGTGCGTTGCAGTGTGGTCGGACCTGAGGAGTTGAAAGACAAAAAGGACAAGGACAAGAAGAACGTCGAAACGCCGTTCGTCGGCCTCGATGCGCTCGCGGATGCGGATGTCATTCTCTCCAACCTTTACCGCACCTCGCCGACCCTGGAACATCTGGCGATTCTCAAGAAAGCGTTTC
This sequence comes from Singulisphaera sp. GP187, assembly GCA_945861245.1. Lineage (GTDB taxonomy): Bacteria > Planctomycetota > Planctomycetia > Gemmatales > Gemmataceae > SIAQ01. The sequence continues at coordinate 25,683 of CAMAUE010000044.1, read as the reverse complement.
TGTCGAAACCCGTCGTCGGCATGCGCAAGGCACACCACGGTTTCCAGAACTGGCTCGATGTCAGCAAGGAGGTTTTTGGCGTCAATTATCGCGGGCACTACTTCGGCAAGGACGTAATGATCGAGATCGTGGACAAGCACAAGGACCACCCGTTGTTGGCCGGCGTAAAACCGTTCGTGCCGGGCGGCGGACTTTACCAGCACACAGAGGTGGCGCCTGATGTCGAGGTGCTAATGGTCGGCGGCCCCGCGGGCAAGGACAAGATGCCGCAGATGTGGTCCCGCGTCGTCAAGGAGCGAGACAACCAACGCACGCTTTACACGCGTTATGACCCGAATGACCTCGACAAGAACCCGCCGATTCGCGACATGTTGACGCGGGCCATCATATGGGCTGCCCACCGCGAGGAAAAATCGCTGCAGAAGTAGATGGGCTCAAAAGAGCTCTCGAATCGGCGTGCCGCGCTGGGCGCGATCGTGAATGCGCGCCGGCAGGGACACGTCGAGCCGCATTCGCCCCACATCGAAGAGGGTGTGCATGAGCGTGGCGTGCAGGTCGTCAATGGTGATCGGCTCGGTGGCCGGTTCGCGGCCACGCTGGTCGGAATCGCCAATCACTTGTCCGTGGCGCAGGCCGCCGCCGGCGAGCACGAGCGGGCACAGGCGCGGCCAGTGATGTCGGCCAGCGTTGCGATCCAGCGCCGTGCGGCCGAACTCGCCGGTGATAACGAGCAGAATCTTGTCCTCCAGGCCGCGCTGGCGAATGTCTTCCAAAAAGGCGCTGACGGCATGATCAAGCGGCGGCGCGAAGACGCCCATGCCTTCGGGAATGTTCGGGATGCCGCGGCGAGCGTGAAAATCCCAGTTGGCGTTGACGACGGTGACGAAGCCGCAGCCCGCCTCGCACAGCCGCCGGGCGAGCAATAGTTGTCGGCCCAGCGAAAAACCGATCGATGGCGACGTGCGCATGAATCGGGAGTTGTCATCGCAATCCCAGTTGCGGAAGTGTTCGGTGTCGTAAAGATTGAGCGTGGCGCGCGACTCCTGGCTCAGGTCGAACGCCCGGCGCAGGGTACCGCTGCGGAGCAGTTCGACCGCCTGACGTTGATGGACGCCAAATGTCGCCGTGGCGGGATTGTCGAGCCGGCGATTGAGTTGATCCATCTGGTCGAGGAGATTCATGCGCGCGTCAAGCTCCGCGCCAGGGATGCGGGCTTCGAGGCTGTCGAGGAACGGATTGGGCGCGTCTTCGGGCCGAGTGCGAGCGTTGTTATTGTTGCGGGCGCGCATCGCCTGGTCGCCGCCCGCCATCGTCGCGAACGCTTGCACTGGCGCGAACGACGGCCCGAGGTACACGGACTGGGCGCCTTCCACGACCGACTCAAACGAGCCGGCGAAGCCTCGTCCCGCGCCGGGGTAGCGCGTCGTCGGCGGCAGCAAGGCGTGGCGCGGCATTCCGGTCGCGGTGTTGATCGCGCCGGCGGCACGTGCATAAATCGCCCCGATGCCCGGTTCGCGGATCGGCTGACCATCGCCTATCGACAGGTCACCTGTCATGATTTGCTTGTGTGCCCCGTTGTGCTCTGCGTGATGCGTCTGGAAAGAGCGCACGATCGACAGTCGATCCGCCATCCGCGCCAGGCGAGGTAGATACCCCGAGAAACGCACACCGGGCAGCGACGTCTGAATGTGGCCATTGATGCTGGTGCAGCCTTCCGGGCCATTGGGCTTCGGATCGAACGTTTCGAACTGGCTCGGTCCGCCGGCCAGGAACAGCAGCACAACCGCCCTGTCGCGAACATAGCTTTCGCCGGGCGACTGTGCCGCGGAGGCGCGCATCAAGTCAGAAAGCGTTAGCCCGCCTAGCCCCAGGCTCGCAACGCGCAAGAAGTCGCGCCGGCGCATCCCATCACACATGAGATTCGACGAGCCATTGGTGACGTCGAGCATGGAATGGCCTCATTGTTTGCCGCTTGCGGATTGGCGATCGCATGGCGTCGCGCGAGCGCTGCGCCGTAAGCGTGAAAAGGATTACGCCAGCAGTTCCGTCAGCGGGCCGGTCTGGTCAAGATCGCGCAAGCCCTGATCGCGCATGCCGAACGTGTCGCGGTTCGAGCCAGCGAGTTGCAGGAGTGTCACATACATGTTCGCAGTCGTGCGATGGCCCTGCCGACCGTAGCCGGGGTAATCGACGTAGCGGCCCGTTCGCAATCGGCCGCCGACGTTACCCAAGAGGACCATCGGCCATTCCCAGCAGCGCGAGTGATGGCCTTCGGCGCCGTCGCTGAGATAAACGATCAGCGTGTTGTCGAGCATGGTGCCATTGCCTTCACGGACGCGATCGAGCTTGCGGGCCAGCTCGGCAATCAGCGTGAAGTGGTAACGGCGGATCATGTTGTAGAGGTCGGCCCAGGTGTGGCCCTGGAAGCTGCCGCCGTGGCCGATCGTGTGCTTGTCGATGTTGAGGCCGAGCCCACGGAAGGTGATGTCGAAATCGCGAATGCCGGCGGCGGACGAGATCGTCAGCACATTGGTCAAGCCGCAAATGATAGCAGCCGCGCCGATATCAAACTGGGCGTCGAGACGGTCGGTCTCAACAGCGCTCGTGTACTTGTTGTTCACGACCGGACCGCGTTCGCGCAGCGTGTGTTGAATCTCGTTGAGCCGGCTTTGGCGATTGCGCAGCGTCTCGAAGGATTCGAGGTACGAATCGAGCTGTTCGCGTTCTTCACCGGCCAGGCGGGTACGGGCGCGGCCGACGTCTTCACGCATGAAGTCGAGCAGGTTGTTGCGGGCCGCGAACTCGCGCTGGGCGTTGCCGCCGGCGACGCTGCCGAACAGATTGGCGTAGGCCTGATCGGGCTTGCACATCGTCGGCAAAGCGCGATTGGCGGCGATGGCCGAGATGTTGTAGATCACGTTGTTTTCGAGGCGTTTGGAGATACCCAGGCCGATGTGGGGGAAGATGCCTGGGATGGTGCGGGCGAGGGCGCCGTCGATCGTTTCGCCCTCGATGGCCATGCTTTCGCCGCCGTTGCCGCGGCCCGCTCCGAAGGCGCCGAGCGCCTGGAAGTTGTTAGAGTGCCCGCCGCCGCAGACTCGGCCCGACAACCCTTGTACGATCGTGACGCGATTCTTGAACTCGTTGATCGGCTCCAGCGACATCGGCAGCCGGCGGTCGGCCAAGGCGAGGTCCACGAATTCCGCCGGCCCGTTGAGTGCTTGCTGCGGGCGCGGGGTTCGCTGGACGCCGACGGGTGCGATCTGCTCGGGCCGTACGCCGTTGCTTTCGACGACGAAGACGAATCGCTTCGGCGTGATGGCTCGCCCTCCCGCTTGGGCCTGGAGCTTGTCGAGGATTGGCGACAACAGCACGCTGCCGGCGCTCAGCGTCATTCCCTTCAGCACGTCACGACGATTCATGGCCATTTTGGAAACTCCATCGGTTTGGGTTACTTCTTATTTTCAACGGTCGGGGTGCGATACAAGAACGAATCGGAACTCAACAGCGAAACGATCAGTGCTTTCATGCTGCCATTACTTTCGCCGTATGCCTTTTGGGCGGTTTGCAAGCTTAAAGCATCGCCGAGGTTCTCATTGCGGCCCATCCAGTAGCGGAAGGCATGGCGAATGAAGACCTGTTCGACATGCTCCGACTTCGCAAGTTTCCGCAGCATCGCGACCGCATTCTTCACGTCACCATCGACGGCCGGGTCGCGCGTTCCGCTGATGCCGCCGGTCGAATCGACGGGAATTTCACGCAACACGATGCCGAGCGATTTTCCCTTTTTGTCGACCTTCTTGGCCGTCGCATCGGGATCGACGACGGGTTCCTTGTCGCGATAACGGCCGAAGTGATCGTAGATCTCGAATGGCAGCCCGACCGGATTCATGAACTGATGGCACTTCCAGCAGTATTCCTGCCTGGTAACGTTCATCCGTTCGCGCAATGACTTATCGGGCGTGTTGGGCAACTGCGCATCGACGGTGATCGGCACATCGGGCACGACGCCGCCGAGCAGCCGTTCGCGCACCCACTTGCCCCGGAAGATCGCGTGGTTCTCGTCCGTCTTCGCGTTGGCCGCCAGCCAGGACGGTTGCGTCAGAATGCCCGCACGTTCTTCCGCTGGCAACTCGACGGGTTGCTGATCGGGGAAGTCGGTCAGGTTGTACGCCGTGTAGACGCTGCGGCCTATTTTCTGCGGCAACTTATTCGCGAATTTGGCCGGGTCCTTTTTCTTTTGTTCCTCGAACTTCTTGATCGCTTCGGCTCGCTTCTTTTTGGTGTCGGCCGCGGTCTTGTAGGCGACGAAGCTCTTGTTGGTGCTCAGCAACTCGTAGAGCACGTTCTTGTCCTGGGCGAGAATGTACTCGATCAGTTTGTCGGTATCTTCAACGAGCGCGCGCGGATCGTGTTCCGGATTCGCCTTGTCCTCCTGAAAAATCTCCTTCGCCTTATCGTAGCCAAAGTACTCGCGGAAGAATCGTAAGATGCGCGGCTTTTCCAGCTTCGGTTCATCAAGCAACCGGCGAGCGGCAGCGGCGACGCCTTCCTTTGTGTCGAGCTTCCCCTCAATCGCATCACTCAGCAACTTAGCGTCAGGCCGTTTGTCGGTCAGAGCGTAGGCCAATGCATAAGCGATCTCCCGCGGCGCCAGGCGGATTCGGCCTCTGTCGTCGCCCTTGCCAGCGCCAATTTCGTAGCGAAAGATTGCTTCTGGCATCAGATAAACGGCGACCAGGGCATAGCGCATGCCGGTGGCTCGCCCAGCGTCCTTCACGTTCTTTTGCATCAGCTTGACGAAGCGGGCTTTTTCATCGACGGTCGGGGCACGATTGAGAATCTTTTGAAATTGCCCGCTTATCGCCTTGTCCATCAACACTGGCGTGAGCGGCACGCTCTCGTCCACAAAGGATAACATGTCCTTGACCGCACCAGGCAACGCGACCAGCTTGCCTCCCTCGATCTTGTGGGCGGTTTGGCGTTCGACGATCACCAGGGCGTTGTTCATAAGTTGAACGGCGACCGGCTCATCGATCTTGGGAGCGCCCATGTCCTTGAAGGTCGTCCGCCCCTCGGGCGTGAACGGTTGGCCGAGCGAGAGTCCCTTGGCGATGTCGGTCGAGAAGCCCGTGTAGATCTCGGGGCTGAGAACGCGAATGCGGATCGGATTGTCAAAAGGAGCCGCTTGCTTGATGTCGAAAAGCTTGTCGTGAGAAATCTTGTTGCCATTGGCGATGGCGTGTCGGCGCGAGAAGTTTTTGCCCGCGCGTTTCATTTCAGCCTGAATCCAGCTGGTGACCGCCTTCAATTCATCGTCGCTCGGCTTCGCGCGTCCTTCCGGCGGCATTTCGCGAGTAGCCAGCTTCTCAATCACCATCGCCCAGCGTCCGGAACTCGTGCTCGCTTTCATGTCGATATCGAGTTCATGAAACGCCAGCTCCCCTTCGGCAACCTTCGGGCCATGGCACATGATGCAGTGCTTCTTGAGGAAAGGCGCAACGGTCCGTTCGTACTCCGCCTTGCTTTCGACCGCCGACGTGAACTTACGTTCGGCGGCCTTTTCCTGCGTCAGCGCGGAGTCAACCAAAAGCGCAAAGCCGACTGCTGAACAAGCAGCCACCACGAGCATCAAGAAAAATCTGGACCGAATCACGCAAGACTCCATCACGGGATACAGACTCGCAGAACCTGCATACAGAATTATAACCCCGAAAGGCCGATTTGGTAGCGGGTCCTTCAAAACTTGCTTATGCTGTTCACCGGATCCGCTGGCAAGCCAGCCGGCGTCGAATGACGACGAACGGCTGTCTCTCTCAACCAAAATGCGACGTGACCGGTGTCTTGGGGTCCTCAGCCACATGGATCCAGACATGCACGTGCGGAAAGCCGCGGAAGTACCAGACGAACGAGGGCCCTTCGATGCGCCAGTTGTCCCATTCGCCGTCGTTGCCCAGATCGTGCTCCTGATAGAAAGCCAGGTTGCACGCTTCCACCCCGCCCTGACGCCGCAAGCAGTGGCGGATTTGCTCCTGGTATTCTCGGCGATACGGTTCCAGCATGCCGGTGAGCACCTGATCGACAGCGTTCTTTTGCTCGCGCGTCATGTCGCGGATTGGCAACCCGGGGAAGGTTCCCTTGGCCCCTTTGAAACGAACATCCGGTTCGAGCGGCACCGGCAGAACGGTATCGGGAAGAATGTTGCGGCGGTCGATTCGGCCGTCGATCATGTAAAACGGCATGCCCTTGACAACCAGAGATTGCCGGCGGCGTTTCTCGTCGAGAGCCTGATAGACCTTGTTGGCCAGGACGGCTTGATTCCAGAAGATATTATCGGGATGGCCGACTTTTTCGTTGAATCCGCTCGGCTGATGGCCGTGCGACAACGCCCCATGAAAGGCGACGGTCGGCTGACGTTCACAGGTTGCCCGCAGCGTGAGGTGGAAGCCGGTGATGACGCACTGGCACGGGCCTTTCTCCGGGGAGCCGAAGATGGCGATTTTCTGACTGCCCCAGGCGCGGCCCGTGTCTTCGCGCGCCTGGCGCTTGATACGGTCCGGCCAACCTTGACTCAGCACGCTCGCCAGGATGTCGTCGATGAGTCGCTGTTGCGGCTTGGTGAAGCTGGAGATCGCCGCCTTGCTGATTTCCCAGTTGTTGGTCACATGGAGGCGCAACGGCAGTTTCGTGAAGCCGATATGATCCCAGGCGAAACACATGGTGTTCCGCTGTTCCTTCGTGAGCGAAGCATAGAGCGCGCGAATGGGAGCTGCGGACGGACTGTCCTGCTTCGCCGGCTCCTGTATCGCTGCACTTGCCTCGCCAATCGTTCCCGCCAACGAAGCAGCGACTGCGGTCCCCGCGGTTTGCTGAAGAAAGCGCCGGCGATCTGGCTGTGGCGTGCTGTGCATCGGAACCTCGTGTTGTTTCTGGTTGACGATACTGACGTTCAGCGCGAAGCCTTCCACGGGTCGGCCATCTTGCCAAGAACCAGGTTGCCATCCTTGATGGACACCACCTGCTGGCCGATCACCACGCGCTCGCCCTGCACTTGCAGCTTTGGTTCATTCCCGGTCGTCAGGAACTTGAAGGTCAACGTCGTGCCGGCCAGTTTCACTTTCGTACCGTCCGCCGTCCCTGAGGTTACCAGCATCGCGTCGGCGCCGCTGGCTTTCGAGAAATCGACGGCCAGGCTGGTTCCATCGGCGAGGGTGAGAATGCCCGAACCATCGGCGGCGGGCCTCCAGTACTTTTCGGTCCCCTTGACCTTGCCCCACTTGGATTTCTTGCCGAACGCCGCGACCTGCAAGCCGCCGTCACCGTCGGCCTTGATGTAGCCCTTGACGTTGCGAGTGAGGACCGAGATGACGATGTCGTTTTCATCCTGCCAGCGATTGCGGAAGGCGTGGAAGTTCCATTTGCTGTCGCGGTAGCAGCGCGGCAGCACTTCCGCCGGATTTCTTTCCTTCAAACTCGTCGGCCAATTCACAAACGAGCAGACAGCGAGGTGGGGATATGGGTTCGACGTATCGAATGGTGTGCCTTTCTTCTCGTCGTTGGACTTGAGGTGGTGATTGTAGAACCACAGCAACGCGGCTTTCTGATCGTCGGGGAGAACACCGAACGGATAGGCGAAGTAGCCGGCGCCGCTGATGCCTTCGCGCGACCAGATGTTCTGCGGATAGCCGCCGCGCTTGGGCCAAAAGTCCATCTGGCCATTGCGAGGCACGGTGAGAAAGATCCACTTGAGAGCAGCCCACTGCGCGTTCGGACGAGGCGAGACGAAGTCCTTGCCGGCCGAGACGCTCCATGCCTGGAGTGCGGTCAGAAAAACGATGTGCGAGGACATCGAGCCGGTGCCATCCCCCTCGGCGAAGAAACCGCCGTCGCCGAAGCCTTCGGTGAGATTGCGGATCATGCTCTTTTCGCTTTGGGCCAGGAGGGCGTCAATTTTCTTGGGATCGACACCCGGGTCATTGCGGATCGCGAGAAGGGCGAGACCCGCACCGCCGACTTGCATGCCGTAGTGGTTGCTGAAAGGCGGCATGCTGCTTTGCACAAGTTTGGGGAGATTTGTATTTTTCTTCGGATCGTTCTCGTCATAGTTCGCCAGGGCCAGGCAAACCTTCTTGCGATACTCGTCATCCCAGCCGTCGTAGCACAGATCATAGCCCAGGGCGGTCCAACCCAGGACGGGTCCCGCACGCAGAGGCCCGTAGGGTGCTTTGAACGCATAACGGCGATCGCGATCGCGGTAGCCTTCGAGGGCTTTCTCAAAGCACTGCTTGCCCAACTCCGCATATTTCTTGTCGCCCGTCAGATGGTAGAGCAAGCCATAGCCAGCCATGTGGGAGAACGTGTAGGCTCCGAGCGGCGCCTTGACGGCGAATTCGCCGGAGCCGTCGCTGCCAACGGGACCTTTTTCGGGGTTGAACGATGTGGGCATGGATTCGCCGTCGGAGCCGTTCAGACACTTTCGCAATCGCTCGATGATTGCTTTTCCCTCGGGCGTCTTGGCACGCTCGCGCAGCGCGGGGAGATCGCTTTTGCGAAACAGCAAGCGCGGATGTTCACCGGGCTCCGGCGCCTTGTGACCCGCGACTATGGCAGGCCAGGGAGACTCCTGCGCGAAGGCAAGAGGAGCCGCTAGGAGAAACATCAGAGCAGAAAGGTATTTCTGAAGCATGGCGAGGTTCCAATCATTCGAAACGTTCGAGCACTGATTGGGAGCGGAAATATCTCAGCGGCAGGGCCAGCATCAGTGATCATATGAAGGACTGAACTGCATGCAACATTCTGTGCCAGTCTGCATGCAAAAAAGCCAAAAAAGAATGGAAGCTCTTGACGCAGTGCACCCGCATGGTAACATGTAAGACATCTTTCAAGTTTGGGTTTCTTGCCGTCGGGTATTTATGAACCTGAAGACGCTGCGAAGATCGATGAAACCGCTCCCCTCGCATTCCCGAGTGGAACAAGTCGCGGAGCGCGTGCGGGATTATATTGGCACTGAGAAACTGCAACCGGGCGATCGATTGCCGGGAGAACTGGCCATCGCCGAGGCCTTGCAGGTGAGTCGGCCGGTGCTTCGGGAGGCCATTGGGCGCCTGGAAAGCCTCGGCCTTGTGCATGTTAAGCGAGGCAGTGGAACCTACGTTGCCAACCGCGATCATCTCGGAAGCTGTGTGGACTTCCTCCATACCGCCTTGGCCATCTCGCCTCAGGACCTGTTGCATTATGCGGAGTTGCGCACCGTCATCGAGTGTTTTGCGGCCCGCAAGGTGGCCGGACAAATCACCTCGGAAGGGTTGGCGGAACTCATTGCCTTGTGTGATGAAATTGATCGCGAAGACCAAGAGTATGTCGATGCGGTTCGAGCGGATTTCCGGTTCCATCAAAAAATCGTCGAATTGAGCGGCAATGTGTTGATGCGCAACCTGATCGAGGTCCTTCACGGCTACATCCTGGCTGGCATGGTTCACACGACACCCCAGCCGCGCAATCGTTCGCGCAGCCGAGCGATCCACGCGGCAATCCTGGAAGCGATTCGCCAAGGTGATCCCGATGCCGCCGAACAAGCGATGAAACGGCACATGGACGCGGTGATCGAGCGCTTGCTCGCTGCCGAAGTAAAAAATGAAACGCGCAAACCCTGCTAGTTTTGCCTCGCCGACTATTCAGTAAATCCGCCCGTGACAGTTGATCCTGGTTTACCTGCCAACTGAACGAACAATCACATACCAAGGAGTGCAGTCATGCCTGCGTCATCTTCACGTTCAGTGGTGTGTAGCTCGCCGGAGCATCTTCTTAGTCGGCGTGCGTTCTTCGGCACGACCGGCGGCGCGTTGCTTGGCGGCGCTCTGGGCTTGAACGCTTTGGCCGCGCCAGCCTTTGCCAATCAGCTTCAGCGCGACCAGAAACGCGTGCTGATGATCTTCCTCAATGGCGGTATGAGCCAATTCGAGAGTTGGGATCCCAAACCGTGCCGGCCGACCGGTGGACCGTTCATGTCGATCCCGACGTCGATTCCGGGCTATCGCATTTCGGAATTGATGCCTCGCATGGCGAGTTCCATTCATCGCCACACCGCCATTTTTCGCTGCCAGCAAGGGTTCGGCGATCATACCGATTTCACAATCTATGGAGGCAAACCCAAGACTGGCCCAGTGCGCTATCCGACCTTGGGCCCGATGCTGGCACGCGAACTGGCGAATCCCAACAGCCAGGTTCCGCATCATGTCATGTTCACGAACTACCTGGGCGCGAATTACTTCGAGTCGGCCGGCTTTCTGGGTACGACCTGGAATCCGATAAATATCGTACCCGATCGAATCGCTCCGACGGCTCCCTTCACGGTCGGCCACTCCCGCGTGCGGCTCGCCCCACCCGCAAATTCGTTGCCCGATTCGCTCAGCGATGCCGACCATCGCGAGCGAGAAGCGTTGCGGGTTCAGTTGAGCCAACGGTTCGGCATCGGACGCAGCCGAGACGGCGTGCTTCTGAGCCATAGCGGGGCTTACGAGCGCGTGCGCGGCATGATGGATAGCGCCCGGCTTTTTGACATCGAACAGGAATCGACCCAGATGCGGACGCGGTACGGCTCCACGCCGTTCGGCCAGCAGGCGCTGGTGGCGCGGCGTCTCATTGAAGCGGGCGTCCCCTACGTTCGCGTCAATCGCGGCTGGTGGGATCATCATGGCCAAAACTTCGAGTTTCACCAGGAAATGGTCCCAGAACTCGATTACGTTCTCAGCGTGCTTCTCGAAGACCTGCAAGAACGTGGCCTGCTCCGCAACACGCTCGTCGTCACGTTCTCCGAGATGGGCCGAACCCCAGGCATCAACAACGCTCAAGGCCGAGATCATTACCCGCGGATGAGCGTGACCCTTTCCGGTTGCGGCATTAGGCCTGGCGTGGTGCATGGCAGCACAAATGACGACGGCACCGCGGCGGTCACCGGCAGCGTTACTTTGCAACAGTTCTTCGCCACTGTCATGCGCGCCGTTGGTATCGATCATCAGAAGGAAATCAACAACACCGACGGCCGACCCGTGCCGCTCACCGATTACGGCACCGAACCAGTTGCTGCCGTGCTGGCGTAACGCAGAACGGTTCCGCACCGAGAAACGTCCGTCCCACCTGATGCGAGGCATCGATGAGTCACTGTACCCTCTCCGCGCTGAGCGTCTTACTTGCGGCCACAAGCGTGTTCGCGCAAGCGTCGGCTGTTCCGCAGGCCAAGCTGTTGCGCGAAGTCGGCGTGGGACCTGATTTGCTCTGTGTCGCGACGATTCCTGGAACGGCGAAAGCGTATGCCGGAGGAACGGACGGCAAGATCTATCTCATTGATTTCGACGAGGCCAAGTCAAAGCCGATCGCCTGGGATGCTCATGTCAGTTACATCAGCGGACTGGCGTTAACGAGGAAGCACCTGATCTCGGCAGGCTCCGATCGCCAGCTCATCTGGTGGGATGTCTCGACAAAAACGAAAGTCCACAGTCTGGAGGCTCACGATAAGAAATGGATTCGCGGCGTGGCTCTTTCGCCCGACGGCAAAATCCTGGCGAGTGTAGGCGACGACATGATCTGTCGCCTCTGGGATGCTGAATCGGGAAAGCTAATTCGTGAATTGAAAGGGCACGACAAGCTGACGCCCTATGGGCTAATCTCCAAGCTCTACTGCTGTCGCTTCTCCGCGGACGGCAAGTACCTGGCGACGGGCGATCAGGCTGGTGTCGCCCTGATCTGGGACACCGCATCGGGGAAGCAAGTCGCCAAGATTCACGCTCCTCACCTTTATACTTCCGACACCAATGGCCACACCTATGGCGGCATCCGCTCAATCGCGTTCTCACCCGATGGTTTGCTCATAGCCGTTTCCGGAAACCTCGCGGGCGACACGTCAACCATTGTCAACAGCAAGGCGCTGGTGCAGCTTTTTGACTGGAAGGCGAACAAGCAGACTCATGACTTTCCGATCAAGATCAATGGCTTCTTCGAGAGCATCTGCTTTCATCCGAAACAACCCTGGCTGATCGCGGCCGTGGGCGCCGGCGAAGGGAAGAAGGTCTTCATTCTCGATCTCCGGAAGAAAGCCGTCCTGCACGAATTCCTATCGAACACGCTTGTTTTCGACATCGCCCTGAACGAATCGGCAGACACGCTCATTGGCGTCGGTCGCAAGAAAGCGTTGCGCTGGCAGTTGCACTCTGGAGGAGGTACGCCATGAATCCCATGAAAACGATTTCGACCCGTTTGGTATGCCTGTGGGCTGTCGCGCTAGTTGCCCTGGTTGCTGTTGCCGGTGCGTCAAGGGGGCAAGAGATTCTTGCGCCCGATCGGCCGATCGCCGAGGTCATCGACCATTATCTCGATCTCAAACTCAAGACGGCGAAGGTCGCGCCGGCCCCGCAAGCCACCGACGCGACAATTGTGCGACGTCTGTATCTCGATCTCGCCGGGCGCATTCCAACCGCGGGGGAAGCTCGTGATTATGTCAATTCCACCGATCCGCAGAAGCGTGTCAAGCTGATCCAAGAACTCGTCGCCGCGCCCGAGTTCATTCGGCATAATGCGACGGAGTTCGATGTCTTCCTTCGCAATGATAACACCGAGGCCGGCAGTGTCCGTGGCTATCTCCTCACGGCCTTCAAGGACAACCGCCCATGGGACCAGATGTTCCGCGACCTGCTCGGCGTTGCGGAGAAGCCGGACCCCGCCAAGCCGGAACAATACGTTACGAAACGGCTCAAGGACCGCGATTCGCTCACGCGCGATATCAGCAGCGTCTTCTTTGGGCTCAACATCAGTTGCGCTCAGTGTCATCGCCATCCCTATATCAAAACGCTGACGCAAGATTACTTCTTCGGCATGCGCGAGTTTTTCGCGTCGTCCTACGAGTTTCAGGGAAACCTTCTCGACCGCAGATTTGTGAAGCCTTCGGAATTCAAAGCGAAGGACGGGAAGGTTCAGCCGGTGAGGCTGATGTTCCTCAATGGCAAGACAGTGGAGCGGGAAAAAGTATTAGCCGCCGATCTCGCTAAAGCGATTCAGGAGGAATCGAAGGAGATCGAGAAACTCGCCAAAGCGTACGCCAAGACCAAGGAACTGCCGCTGCCGGCCACCTTCCGCCCGCGCAGCAAGCTGGCGGAACTGGCGCTCGCACCGGAGAATCGCGATATGTTCGCTCAGGCGATCGTCAATCGCCTTTGGTACCGCTTCTACGGCTACGGTCTGGTAATGCGAACCGATCAAATGCACGCCAACAATCCGGCAAGCCATCCCGAACTGCTGCAATGGCTCACGCACGACTTCATCGTCCACCAATACGATCTCAAACGCTTGATCGGCGGTTTGGTCACCAGCAAAGCGTACGCGCGGAGCAGCCAGTGGAGTGACAAGGAAGCTCCAGCGCCGCAGCTTTTCGCGGTTGCCACAATTCGGCCTTTGACCCCCTCGCAATGGGCAATGTCTTTCGCTGTGGCGAACAACCCGTCGCTCATCAAGCAAGGCCTGAGCCGTGAATTGCGGGAGAAGTCCCTGGCGGCCATTGAAACCCAAAGCAAAGGTCTCGAGAACCTTCTCGAATATCCGCGCGAGGACATGCAGATTCCGATCACCGAGTCGCTGAAGCTCAGCAACGATGCTGCCATCCTCAAGAGCGTTGGAGGCCAGTTGCTTCCGGTCTTGATGAAATCGAAAGATCGCAATCAGCAGATCGAGGAATCGGTGTGGGCCGTTCTCTCCCGCCCGCCAACTCCCGATGATTACGATCTCTTTGATTCCTACCTGGAAAAGCGAAAGGATCGCCCTGCCGCCGGGCTTCAGCAAATGCTCTGGGCGCTGATCAACAGTCCGGAGTTTCGCTTCAATCATTAGAAATCACCATGCGTGCCAGAACCTCCTTCCACTGTGCCCTGATTGGCGCCGGCCTTCTCTGGGTCGTGACGTTTGCGTTTTCGTTCGCACGCGCCGACGATTGGCCGCAGTTCCGCGGCCCGAAACGCGATGGCGTCTCGCGGGAGACGGGCCTGCTCAAATCTTGGCCGAAGGAAGGACCGAAACTCCTGTGGACCTACCGCGATGCCGGCGCAGGCTTTTCGCCGCCATCCATTGTGGGCAATCACTTCTATTGCATGGGGTCGAAAGACACCAAGGACTACGTCTTCGCCCTCGACACGCGGACCGGTGAACTCCTCTGGTCCACCGCGGTCGGCCCGCGACGACCGACCGGCTGGGGCGACGGTTCGTGTGCGACTCCGACAATCGATGGCGATCGCCTCTACGCCCTCAGCATTCTCGGCGAATTGCATTGCATCGAGCGTGCCACGGGCAAGAGCCTCTGGAATGTCCACCTCAAGAATGAACTCGGTGGCAAGGTCCTGCATGATGGTCGTTACACGGAATCGTGCCTCATCGACGGCGACCGCCTGATTTGCTCCCCCGGCGGCAAGAACGGCACGATGGCGGCCCTCGACAAAAGGACCGGCAAGGTGATCTGGCACAGCAAAGGTTTGACGGATGAAGCTGTCTGCTCGTCGCCAATTTTGGTGGAAATCGACGGCATTCGGCAGTACGTGAATTTGACGGGAAAAGGCGTGGCTGGCGTCGCCGCAGATGATGGACGACTCCTCTGGAAAAACAGCCTGCCCGCCGCCTGGATTATGGTGGCGACGCCCGTGTCATTCCAGGATTGCATCTACGTGACCGCCGCGTACGGCGTGGGCTGCGGGTTGCTCAAACTCAGCCGCGACGGCGAAGGCATCAAAGTCGATGTGGTGTATCGCAACAAGCTCATGAAGAACCACCACAGCGGCGTGATTCTCGTTGAAGGCATGATCTTCGGCAGCTCCGATCCGAACGGTTGGATATGCCAGGACTTTGACACAGGCAAGGCGATCTGGGATGAGCGGTTCACGTTCGACAAGGGAAGCATCGCCTACGCAGAAGGCCAATTTTATTGTTACGGCGAATCCAAGGGCGAAGTCGCGTTGATCGAGGCATCGGCCAAAGGATGGCTCGAAAAAGGCCGTTTCATGGTCCCCGAACAAACCAAGATTCCGCGCAAGCAAGGCAAAATCTGGACGCCTCCCGTGATCGCCAACGGCCGATTGTACCTGCGCGATAATGATTTAATCTTCTGCTACGACATCAAACGAAAGTGATTGTCCCCAGGGAGTCTCTCCATGAAGTATTACCAGGTGGTTGTGGCGCTCTTGCTGGGGCTTGTTCCCACATCTTTCAGCACGGCTCAAGACCCGTTTGGAGACATCACCGGCCTGAAGATAGTGAAGGCCGAGGACAAGGTCGATGTGCCCACCACTCCCGCTCCGAAAGAAGCGATCGTCCTCTTTGACGGCAAGAACCTCGACGGCTGGCTGAACCGCAGCGGCAAAGATCCTGCGCTGTGGAAAGTGCTACCCGGGGGCATCCTCGAAGTGAAAAGTCCGACGGCCGACATCATCACCAAGCAGAAGTTCGACGGGAAGTTCAAACTGCACGTCGAATTCCGCGTCGGCTATCAGCCGAAGGCGACCGGCCAGCGGCGTGGCAACAGCGGAGTCTATCTGCAGGGCCGCTATGAACTGCAAATCCTCGACAGCTACGGCGCTTCCAAGAAACAGAAAGATGACTGCGGGGCCCTCTACAGCATCGCGGCTCCGCTTGAAAACGTTTGCAAGGCGCCTACCGTTTGGCAGAGCTTTGACGTCGAGTTCACGGCTCCGAAGTGCGAAGGGGGCAAAAAGGTCGCCCCGGCCGTCGCCACGGTTTTTCACAACGGCGTCAAGATCCACGACAACGTCAAGATCACCACCGACAACTCCTTGCGTGGCCTTGGCGGCGATCCATGTACGCTCGGACCGATTCTTCTCCAGGAAAATGGCTGTCCGGTGCAGTTCCGCAACATCTGGATCGTGCCGATGAAGGAATAGCGACTCACACTTGTCTCGAATTTGTTCCACGACCGAAAGGACCCTTGTCCCATGAAAAGATTTCTCCTGATTAGCGTCAGCTTCCTGATGATTGGAACCGCCGTGTTTGTCGGCAGGCCCACGCCGGTGGATGCGGCCGACGAAGCGGTGCGGGCCAGTGCCATCAAGCTGTTTCAGAGCTTGACGGATGAGCAAAAGAAACTCGCCGTCCTCGACCTCGGCGACAAGGAACGCTACAAGGAAGTCTTCCCCGCCTCGAAACGGCCCGGCATTCCCTACACCAACTTGACCGCGGACCAGAAAGCGTTGATCGTCGATGTGGTCAAGGCGATGACCTCCGCGTATGGCGCCCAGCGTTGCCTTGAAGTCACCAAGGAAACGCCGGAAGGGAGCCGCTACCTCACGTTCTTCGGCGAACCCTCGGAGAAAAAGCCCTTTGCGTGGCGTATCGGCATGCACCATCTGACACTCTTGTTCGCCGAGTTTGGCGACGCGAAGGCGAACGAGTTTGGCCCCATCTTGCTGGGCGGCAATCCGGCCAAAACGCTCTGGGAAGCGGAAGAGAAAATCGCCATCGAGCTGTATGCATCCCTGACGCCCGAAGAACTCAAGAAAATCCAGGACGCCAACAAAGGAGCGTCATCGGGTTCCGGCAGCGCGATGGGCAAAGCCGGCGTGCGTATCGCGGACCTCAACGAGAAATCGCGCAAGCTCGCTGCGAGCTTGTTCGCGAAACGGCTTGATGTGTTCTCCGCGGATCGGCGCAAGGTCGTCGATGACATCGTCAAACGCGATGGCGGCGTCGAGAACCTTCGCGTCGCCATCTGGGGCGAGATTACCAAATCTCACTTGGACGGAGGAAAAGGCAACTGGCGCATCGGCAGCGATGCGATCGTATGCGATTGGCAAACCGCCGGTAAGAATCACCTGCACATGACGCTGCGCGGCCGACTCAAAGGCTAAAGTCCGGCGAGTGCATGCATCGTCTACTTCAAGGGCGTTCCGAGAAACACACTCATGCGACTGCTAACCTTGCTGCTGTTCGCTCTCCCGGCAATCGTGACTGCGCCTCCGTTTGCGCGTGCGCAGTCACCCGCGGGTGTGGAATACTTCGAAAAGAAGATCCGCCCCGTCCTCGTCGAACATTGCTACCAATGTCACTCGGCCGAAGCGGACAAAGCGAAGAATCTGAAGGCGGGGTTGCGGCTTGACAGCCGAGAGGGCGTGCTCAAAGGCGGCCGTAGCGGCCCTGCCTTGGTTCCCGGCAAGGCAAAAGGCAGCCTGCTGATCGCGGCGCTTCGCCATGAAGACTTGCGGATGCCGCCGAAGGGCAAGCTGTCCGACGCGGTCATCGCCGACTTCGAGGCATGGGTGGCGATGGGCGCACCCCACCCGCGCGATGGCAAGTTAATCCCGCTCGTCGCCCAGATCGATTGGGACAAGGCTCGGCAAGCGTGGGCATTTCAGAAGCCGGTCACACACAAAGCTCCGAAGGTGAAAGGAGGCAATTGGCCTCGCAAGGAGATGGATTCCTTCGTCCTTGCTGAGCTGGAAAAACGCGGCCTGACTCCCGTTCGTGCTACGACCAGGCAGGAGTGGATTCGCCGCGCGACTTTCGATCTCATCGGCCTGCCGCCGACGCCCGCGGAGGTAGATGTATTTGAAAACGACAGCTCGGCTGATGCTTTCGCCAAAGTGGTTGACCGCTTGCTCGCCTCGCCTCACTATGGCGAACGCTGGGGCCGCTACTGGCTGGACCTGGCTCGATACACGGATGACCTGGGCGGTACGGTGGGGCCAGTGCCGGCGCCGAATGCCTACCGGTATCGCGATTGGGTGATCCAGGCATTCAATCGCGACATGCCGTATGACCAGTTCATTCGGTTGCAATTGGCCGGTGATTTGATCAGTGAACCGGCAATCGATTACGTCGAACGGCTCGCGGGACTGGGGTTCCAGGGCCTCGGTCAGCGGTTCAGTGGGAATGCCGTCGGCATGGTCAAAAAGAAGGTCGCGGATGAACTGGACGACCGCACCGACACGGTGACGCGCAGTCTCCTGGGGCTGACCGTTGCCTGCGCACGCTGCCACGATCACAAGTTCGATCCGATTCCGACCATCGATTACTACTCACTGACGGCAGCGTACAACGGAGCGGAGTGGAAGTCGGAACGCGATCTGGCGTCGCCTCATCAGCTCGCCGCCTTTGAGCAGTGGAAAAAGGAAGTCGCCGACCGCAAGGCAAAGGTCGATCGGCTTCTTCAAGCCGAGGGAAAGCGACTGGGAAAGAAGACCAGCAAGGAGGCCATAACTTTGCTCAGCGAGGAACTGCGAAAGGAATACGACCAGCTTCAGGCCCAGCTAGATCGCGTCATCAAGGCGCAGCCACCTACACCGATGAAAGCCCCCACGATCATCGGCGGCGGGAAAGCGATGCAGATCAACGTTCGGGGCAATCCTGAGATACTCGGTGTAATCGCTCCGCCCGGCTTTCTGCAGATTCTTCGACCGGCAAACGCGGCGAAGAATGACGCATTCACTCGACTCGATTTGGCCAACGCGATCGCCCATCGTGACAATCCACTCACCGCACGGGTGTATGTCAATCGCGTCTGGCATTACCACTTCGGCCGCGGCATCGTTGCTACGCTCGGCAACTTCGGGCAACTCGGCGATCGGCCAACGCATCCTGAACTGCTCGATACGCTTGCCGTCCGCTTCATGGAATCGGGCTGGTCCACCAAGTGGCTGCACCGCGAGGTCATGCTCTCGGCAACGTATCGGCTCAGCAGCGCCGCTAGTCCGGTCAACGCCGCCAAGGACGCCGACAATCACTATCTTTGGCGCATGTCCCCGCGTCGGCTCGACTTCGAGGCCTGGCGTGACGCCATGCTGGCGGTCTCGGGAAAACTCGATTCCAAGCTCGGTGGATCGCCTCATTTCCAGGAAGGCCCCAAGCAAAAAGCGGAGTTGCATCCGGAGGATCCCGCCAATCGGCGGCGAACGGTGTATGGTTTCATCAGCCGATTCAAGCCGAATCCGACGCTGACACTGTTCGATTTCCCCGAGCCCAACGTGACGAGCGATCAGCGTAACACGACGACGATCCCGCAACAGCAGCTTTTCGCCTTGAATAGTCCATTTGTGTTGGAGATGGCCCAGTCGTTCTCGGCACGGGTCGAGGCCGAGGAAAAAACAGACGAGCGGCGCTTGCTGCTCGCGTGGCAGCTGGCATTCGGCCGAGCGCCGACGAAACGAGAGATGACCATCGCCGCGGAATTCCTCGGTGCCGACGCCGCGCAAGAGGGGAAACTGCGCCCCTGGGTGCGACTGTGTCATTCGCTGTTGACGACCAACGAGTTTGGCTTCGTGCCGTAGTCCGATGAGAATGCAAAGGAGCCGAGATGTCCGCCTTTGATGATAACGACCGCGTTTCCCGCCGTCAGATGCTCGCCCAGACAAGCTACGGTGTCGGTATGGTAGGTCTTGCATCGGTTCTGGCGAATCGCGCGGAGGCAACCACTCCGCTCGCTGCCCGGCCACCGCACTTTCGCGCTCGGGCCAAACGCATCATCCATCTGTGGATGAACGGCGGCCCATCGCAGGTTGATACCTTCGATCCCAAGCCGGCGCTCGAACGATATGCTGGGCAGCGCCCGGAGAGTACCGCCAGGCTCAGCACCGAACGGCGCACCACTGGGCTGATGCCGTCGCCTTTCCGCTTCACGCGCCACGGGCAATCGGGCCTGGAGATCAGCGAGATCTTTCCCAACCTCGCTAAGCATGCGGACGATCTGTGCGTCATCCGCTCCATGCACACCAACGTCCCTGTCCACGAAGCTTCCAACTGGATGATGTTCACCGGCAACGTGCAGCCGATTCGGCCTGCTTACGGCTCCTGGTTGCTCTACGGCCTCGGCTCGGAGAATGAAAATCTGCCCGGTTTCATCGTCCTTGGTGAGGGTCAGCCGGTCAACGGCCCCTCAAATTGGAGCAGCCGATTCCTACCCGGCATCTATCAGGGCTGCCAGGTCGTGCTTCCCTTCGAGTATCGCCCGCAAGATGTGCTCGCCAACCTCCATAACGCGAGCCTTTCTCCGGCCGCGCAACGCAGGCAACTTGACTTCACGCAACAACTCAACAACCTTCATCGCGAACGGGTCGGCGCCGAGAACGCGTTGAACGCACGTATGGACTCGTTGGAATTGGCCTACCGCATGCAGACATCCGCTGCCGAGGCGTTCGATATTCGCAGCGAACCAAATTCAAGCCTCAGTCTCTACGGCCTGTCGGGGCCAGGAGCCGATCTGTCTGCCAACACCAATGGCGGTTTCCGCCGCACGACCTTCGCTCGCAACTGCCTTCTGGCACGCCGACTCGCTGAGCGGGGCGTGCGTGTGATCCAGATTTATTGTGGCAATCTGCAACCCTGGGACACGCACAGCAACAATGCTGAGGGCCAACGAACGCTAGCGCGGATCGTCGATCAACCGATCGCCGGGTTGTTGCAAGATTTGAAGCAACGGGGCCTGCTGGAAGACACGCTAGTTGTTTGGGGCGGCGAGTTCGGCCGCACACCCGCGACCGAAGGTAGCAACGGCCGCGATCACAATCACTGGGGCTTTTCGATGTGGATGGCTGGTGGCGGCGTCAAAGGCGGCTTGGCCTACGGCGCGACGGATGAGTTCGGCTTCCGGGCCGTCGACAATCGCGTCCATGTCCACGACCTGCATGCGACGATGTTGCACCTGATGGGCATCGACCACGAACGCCTGACCTACCGCTATAGCGGCCGCGATCATCGCCTGACCGACGTCGAGGGACGATTGATACACGGTATTCTTGCATAACCACAAAAAGGGGGACCCAATGTTTCGACAAGCAACAACCTTCGTGCTTGTACTTCTCGGCCTTGCCGTCCTGATCGCTATGCTGGCATCAGCAGGCGATGGCAGGGGCAAAATCCGCGTCGTCATCATCGACGGCCAGAACAATCACGACTGGCGTTCTACGACGCCCATCATGAAGAAGGCCCTGGAGGACTGTGGCCGCTTCACCGTGGATGTCGCGACGTCGCCGCAGGTTCCTTCGCTCCCCAAGCCGGGCAAGCCCAAGGACGAGACCGACGCAAAGGCCGTGGCGAAGTACAAGGAAGCTCTCGCTAAATACGAGGCTGAGTTGCCCAAGTTTCAGGAGAAGGTAAAATCCGCTCAGGCCGAGCTTGCCAACTGGCAGATCGACTTCAGCAAGTACGACGTGGTCGTGAGCAACTACAACGGGAAAGCCTGGAGCAAGCAAATCAATGATGGCTTGCAGGAAAATCTCAAGTCGGCCAAAATCGGCCTCGTCATTGTCCACGCCGCCAATAATTCCTTCAGCGGATGGAAGGAATACGATCTCATGATCGGCATGGGCTGGCGCGGCGCGAGCTACGGCTCACGCCTCAAGCTGGATGATTCCGGCAAGCAGATCAAAGTGAAACCCGGCGAAGACCTTGGGTCAGGCCATCGCTCCGGCGGCAACTTCGCCATTGTCGTTCGCGATGCCGACCACCCCATCACCAAGGGGATGCCGGGCGAATGGATGCACGCTCAAGACGAATTGTACGACAACATGCGCGGCCCCATCGAGAACGTCCACCTCCTGGCCACCGCGTACTCGAATGGAACCAAAACTCACGAGCCGATGATCTGGACCGTGACGTATGGCAAGGGCCGCGTTTTTCACACGCCGATGGGGCACGCCGCCGCGTCTATGCTCTGCGTGGGATTCCAGTCCACGCTGCAACGCGGCACCGAATGGGCTGCCACGGGCGCCGTGACTCTTTCCATTCCGCCGAATTTCCCAACGGCCAGCAAGGTCAGTTCCCTGCCGCCTGCAAAGAAATGAAACGACTCCGGTTTGTGGTTTTTCCCCCAAACCGTGCCTATAGACCACGAACGCCTGACCTACCGCCACCCCAGCCGCGATTACCGGCTGACCGATCTTGACGGCAACGTCATCAGGAGCATCATCGCCTGGATCGTGCTCGAAAGGTACCGTAACAAACCAGGAAGCAACAACATGTCACGTTCGACTTGGTTGGTATTGGCGATTGCATTTCTAATGCAAACAGAAACCTCCTATGCACAGCAACTGCCTTCGGCATCGCCAGGCACGCTGATTGTTCATCTCGGCGCGTCCGACGGCGATCTCGAACTTCGCCTGGCCAAATCGGGAGTATCCCTGGTTCATGCGCTGACGAGCGACCAAAAAACCACGGACGGTTTACGTGCTCGGTTCGCGAAGGAAAAAGTGTCGAGCGTCGTCACGGTCGAACGGGTAAGAGATTGGCATGCGCTTCCGTATCCCGATCGCTTTGTTCATCATTTGGTCGCCGATCTCGATGCTTTGGGAGCAGGACCAAGCGCGGAGGAAATCGAACGCGTGCTGGTTCCGGGAGGCATTGCCACGCTTCGCAAAGGGGGAACCTGGCGCACAACCAAGCGGCCGGCATCCAGCCAGATCGATGACTGGTCGCATAAATGGTATGACCCGACTGGCAATCCGGTGTCGAAGGACAAGGTCGCCGGCCCGCCGACCGCGGTGCAATGGGTGCATGGTCCCGCATTCGCGGATCGTTCCGTAGGCGGCAAGATGCCGCGCATCGCAGGCGGCGTCTTTGTGTGCGTCGATAGTGTCGATGGCGCGCTCTTCGCTCGCGATGCCAGCACCGGCTTGCCGATGTGGCGTGCCGACCTCAAACTTTCCGAGACGGCGGACTTCGTCGTCACGGATGGAAAGGTCTATGTCCACGTCGATGATGCCGCGGACGAGAAAACTCGCAATCGCGCCGAGGCCGGGCCTCTGCATGTTCTCGACCTGGCCACCGGCAAACGGCTGCACGTCTTCGATCAGAGTATCAAGAATCGTTCGCCCAAAGGTTCCGACAAGTACAGCATCGCACAGACAATTGTCCACGAGCAGAATATCGTGGAGGCTGTCGGTCCCGAGCTTTGCGTGCTCGATGCCCGGACAGGCGAACGGCGTTGGCTGCACACTCTAAAGGAGGGTTTCTATTTCGCTCCGATCCTCATCGGCGATCAGGTGATCGTCGCGGAATGCGACAATCCGATCAAGCGAGCCCGGCTCGATAATAGCAACAGTGCCCGCGCGTTGACGGCCTTCGCTCTCGCCGATGGCAAACAACGCTGGCGAACGGAGAACGTGCTGCCGCCCTGGGTGACCGAGGACATCAAGGGAACCAAGGTAACCAGCCGGCCTAGCTTGTCGCCTTTGATCGGCGCCGAGGGCATGGTCTTCCTGCACGCGGGGAGTTATCAATCGCGGGCGCCCGGCGCCTTTCTCGCCGCCATCTCCGCAAAGGACGGCAAGGAACTTTGGCGGCACACCTTTTCGGAGAAAGATTGGAACAACACCGTCGAGGCCAGCCGGCTCGTCGTCCGCGACGGGACCGTCTTTTACCTCGGCGGCAAAGGCATCCGCGCCTACGACGCGAAAACCGGCAAGCCGAATACTGATTTCCTCAAACGGCCGCGCTACGCCTTCAACGGCTTCGGCGAATGCAGCGGATCGCGCGCCACTTCGAACTGGCTGATTTCCAACGGACTTTGTTACTGGAACCAGGATCTCGAACTCACCGAAACATGGGCCGCCCGCAGCGCATGCGGCACCGGCGTCATCCCGGCCAACGGCATGATCTACGCCCTTCCCACTGGCTGCGATTGCATCAGCTATAGCCGCGGCTATTTGGGCATGTCATGCACGCCGTTGCCGGGGCCGATCGCGGACAAGGATCGATTGGTCGGCGGACCGGCGTCTGGCGTTTTGCCGAAAGCCGACGCATCACCCAGCGATTGGCCAATCTTCCTGGGAAACTCGCAACGAACGGGAGCGAGTCCACAAGCCTTGCCTGAAAAAATGCGCGTACTTTGGGAAAGCAAAGTGACCGAGCTGCCAACCGGCTTCGTCGCCAAGGATCGTCGCCACAGCGAAACCTGGCTCGGCGCCCTCAGCGCGCCGACGATGGCGGACAACACGGTCGTGGTTGCGTGCCCCGAAACCGGCGAAGTGGTCGCGCTTGATGCGATTTCCGGTGATAGGAAGTGGGCCTTCCCCGTCGGCAGCAAGGTCGATTCGCCGCCGACTTTGTATCGAGGCCTCGCGCTGTTCGGCTGCCACGACGGCTGGGTCTACGCCCTGCGTCTGAACGATGGTCAGCTCGCCTGGCGTTTCCTGGCAGCTCCGTTCGAACGCAAGGCCGTGATTCACGGACATCTGACGTCGGCGTTTCCGGTGCATGGCAGCCTGCTTGTTCTC
The DNA here is from genome assembly GCA_945861245.1 of Singulisphaera sp. GP187. Classification (GTDB taxonomy): domain Bacteria; phylum Planctomycetota; class Planctomycetia; order Gemmatales; family Gemmataceae; genus SIAQ01. The sequence goes on along the minus strand of CAMAUE010000044.1, from coordinate 1,435 downwards.
GATGGCAAGCTGCTCGTTACCGCCGGATTCCACAACTACCTGGGCGGTATCCACGGCTGGGTGCTCGATCCCGCGTCCGGAAAAATCCTGGCGAAAACCGAGCTGCGCGGCGGCCCCAAGACGCCTCGGCCCGCGGTCAACGACATCCTGTGCGCGAGCGCCGACAATCAACAAGGCTGGCTCGCCCAGGATGTGGGCATGGGCATCGATGGCAATCCGCGCGGCCGGAGCACCAAGCTCGGCCAGGCGATTGTCGAAGGCAAACCACCGATCATGGTCATCGACCGCAATGCCGCATTCGTCCGCTTCCCGCACGACTGGCGCGGCGGCTCGACCCACGGTTGGGTTCGGCCCATGTCGGCAGGCGGCGCACGAGCGCATCGCGTTGTCTCTGACGGCGACACCGCCTACGCGTTGATCGATCCGCAGATCAATCAAAACCATCCCGTGCACGCACCGAAGACAGCAGTCCTATCGGCAATCGAAGGAGGCGCGTTCAAGGACCGCAAGGAACTCTGGCGCGCCACGGCCGAGCAGTTGAGCCGTAAGGAGAGCTATGGCGCCCTTCTCAAGGCCGGCTCGAAGCTGTATCTGGGAGGCGGCAAACGCGACGGGAGCGAGGGATTCGTGCAAATCGTCTCCGCCGCCGATGGCAAGCTGCTTCAGGAAATCCCTCTGCCCGCCCGCGTCACCGAGTGCGGCTTCGCCGCGGCCCAGGGGCGGCTTTTCGTCTCATGCGAAAATGGCACGGTAGTATGTCTTGGAACGCCTTGATTCCAGGCGAATTCATCCGCTTACACACTGGAGAGAAACATGAAGGTCCTTCGGCAATTACCATGTGCGACCGTTCTCGTATTGACGTCTGTTCTACTCGCCGTCCCCGCATTTGCAGGCGAGGGCGACAAGATTCGCGTGCTCATCATCGACGGCCAGCACAATCACGCCTGGCGCGACACGACGGCATTTCTCAAAGAGGTGCTGGAGAGGAATGGTCGCTTCGCCGTCGATGTCTCGTCAAACTTGAAGCCCAACGACAAGCCGGGCAAGGTCCCGACCGTGCCATTCCCGCCCGATTTGACGAAGTATCAAGTCGCCATCAGCAATTACAACGGCCCCGCTTGGCCCGCGGATTTCCGCAAGACCTTTGAAGAGCGTGTCAAGGACGGCAAACTCGGCTTGTCGCAACGCAATAGAAATGTCCCCATTTTGGTTGCATTAGAAATGTCCGCAACCATTTCCCTATTCCTTCTCCTTGAACCCTTTTCGCCATGGGTGATTCGTGGCTGGGGGGTAGGCGTCACTTTAGTTGGTAGAGCGCCTGTTCAGGTGCGTGTCCAAAACGCATCCCACTGATTGCTTTCGCTGCGGAACATGGCACGTAGATGACACATCTCATCCGTGCCTTCTTCGCTCCAACGCATGCCGGCGAGCTTGA
>CAMAUE010000043.1 GCA_945861245.1 Singulisphaera sp. GP187 | reverse complement strand
TGGAAGGAACGTAGCTCAACCTTTAGGGGGCATAGAACGGTTCGGCGGCTGAACCCGCGTTACGCTACTTGCCGCCTTGGTCAGGTGCGCCGGCTGATTCGGCGGCGCCATTGTTCTTCACCGACTCACCTCGTTCACCAAGGCGCCTTGCTTCCCCGACCTCATAGAAATACTCCGAGGTTGTCACTCCACCTTGCTCGACTTTCCAGGTATGTGTGTTAATCCGGTAATCTGGACGCTCCCGATAGGGCGTCACGAACGCCGAATCGAGCCACTGCAAACAGTTGTTCGGTAACGCGGCGTAGTTGCCATTATCCAGCGCAAGGATATGGGCGCACTTGTGACCACCTTCCCCGGCTTCTTCCGCGTCCTCGTTACCGTACCAATCAATCGTGAACATATACTTTCCATCGTACCACTTCCGATCCTTTAGGTAAGCGCGCAACCGCACTTCAGATAAGCGGTCAAAGCAGGTTGCCGATACTTCATAGCTAAAACAATCCCACACTTGGAGCCAGTCCAGCGCCATGGCCGGGGCGTCGTGCTTATGGCAAAGTGCGTGAATGGGCAGACGCCAAAAAGTCGCGCCGCCTTCGGTTAGTACGTGAAACCCGATTGCGCGTCCGTACAGAGAGGCAACCCCGAACACGCACACTTTGACGTGTTCGCCGTGGTGTGCTTGCAAATCGTACAGAAACTCCTTCCGCACGAGGCAGTAGAACCGAGGGATACTGATGTTGAGTGTTGGCAACTCGTGTACTCCTGCCGCCGAACTACTGAGTATGCTGACCGGCGCCGGTCAACGTATGCACGCGCCGGTCAGGGTATTTCGCCGCGCCGGTCAGCGTATTCAGGCCTCTGGTCAGCGTATGCAAGTGCCGGTCAGCCTATTGTAGTAGAAGCGATCCGCTGGCCGTTGTCAAGAATTATTTTTCGATTTCGCAGGTTTCTTATGACGCTCCACCCCCAGGAATCGCTACGCTCATCCTGGGGCTTGGCGGCGATTTTCTTGATCGTAACGCGCGGCATGATCGGCTGTCAAACTCGGTTGCGAAAAGATCTGCGCTTGGCGGGGCGATGCGAACGCTAAACGAGGAATTTCTTTCAATCTGCAATCTGAAATCATCAATCTGCAATTCGCAAAACATGCACATGGCTATTCTGTCCGACGGCCCAGACGAGGCGGCGATTCGGATCGTACATCAGGCCCATTGAGTTGTTGAAGCTTCTCTTGCCGAGCGGGTCGTCGCCGGTGAACTGGATCGCTCGCCAGGCGTTGGCGGCACAATCATATAGCATCCAGCCCTTCTCGCCTGGCATGCGGGCGCCGATCAGCACGGCGTCTTGCTCCGGCAGGTAGACCGTCTCGCGGCAATGTTCCAGCGCCTTGTCGCGGTCCGTGGCGTTGAGCCATTGCGTCGTACCGGCTTTGAAATCGTACGCCAACACGTCGCCTTTGTTTTTGCCGATGTCGCTGAAGAGCAGCAGGCGATCGCGTTTGGAATCGTAAGCCATGCCGTGATGGTCGGCACTTGTCGCGTGCATTTCTCCCTTGAGAGGCAACGCCTTCCAGGTGCGGGACGCCGCGTCAAGCTGCCATAGGCCAGGTGCGCCGCTTTGCCGATCGTTCGCCCAGGCGACCACGCCATCGGGAGTCGCGCAAAGGGTGACGACGTAGAAATTGGGGCGATACGGATTCTTCGTCGGCGAGCGCGACCAGCGTTTTTCCAGCGGGTCGAAGAAGTAGGTATACTCGTGAGGCCCAAACACGAGCGCTTTGAGACGCGGATCATAGCCGGTCGATTTGTAGGTGTGGCCGGTCATCCACGGGTTTTTCTTGAAACTCCATTCGCCGTTGACTTGATCGTTGCTGTAGACATATTCGAGCGGATACTCCGGCACGAACGGGATCGTGTAGCGATTGGTCTTGACGTCATAGACCTGCGGCGCCGTGCCGCTGTACGCGGAATGGCCGCCGGAGAAGCGCATGATCCGGTCGAGTTCCGGCGAGAATACTGCGGAACCCCAGTCCATGTTCGGCCCGGGCAGCTTGGGCGTGGGGCGGATTTTCCATGTATTCGCGGGCAACGCTTTCAGCTCGTCGGCGACCTTGGCGGGATCGGCATCGGGCACGCCCTTGACGTACCAGGTTGGATCGTGCGGCCCATCGCGCCGCTCGGTCGTGCCGGGCTTGACGCCGAACTTCTTCGCGATGGCGTCATCGGCTTTCGACACGTCGAGCGTCGTCGTCCACGTGCCGGTTTGGCCCAGCACGATCACGCGATCGGTTTCATCGGCAGCCGCGCTGGTGAAGAAATTCGTCGGCGTATCGGGGCTTTCCTTCACGCCAGCCCTGCGAATCATCTGCCAGCGCCGCGTGCTTGTCTCGTACGTCCAAATCTCATTCGGCAATCGTTGATAGAGCGACGATGTGTAACCGATTGTCGATGTGTAGGTGTATCCACCTATCAGTGCGATCTTCTTGGCTTTTGGCAGCCAGAGTAGCGCATGCCCGCCGCGCGGCGACGGCGCGACATCGTTGGCAATCGCCGCCTCTTCCCAGCGCTGGGCGACGACGTCAAACGTCCAGGTATCCGACAGGAGTTGATCGAGTTGATCGCCGCCGAAGAGGACGATCTTCTTGGCCAACGGATCGTATGCCAGGCGCGAGTTGGCGCGTTGTGGTGGTTGGGCATCGAGCTTTAGCTGAGTCCAGGCGTTGCGTGCGGGCGAGTAGGTCCACGTGCCGGGATCGCCGCGTTCGGATTCGACGTTGCCGCCACCGAAAAGTAGGAACTGTTTGTTGTAAGCGTCATAAACCATTGAACTCCAAAGCAACCGCCCGCTGAGTATTTTTTCGGGATGCGTCTCGGGTTGGAGGTCGGTCCATTTTCGTTCGGCGGGTTCGTATTTGAAGGTGCTGCCGCCGGCGTAGAAGTAGAACGCTTTGGTGTCGGGATCCCAATCGTACTTCTGCCCGAGCGAGAAGGTTCCATAGATCGTCCAGTTCGGCCTGGTGTTGCCCTCGGCGTCGCGGAAGCCCCATACTTCGCCCTTCCACGCCGGCGCCTGGCATGGTCCGATTGCGGGGCCCCAGTCCTTACCCGGCGGATACGTATTTTCCCATACGAACGATTTCGTATCCAGCGTCAGCGTGTCATACGAGCGCGGCTTGCGGTAGTTGCCATAATGCGTGCGCCCGCCGAGAACGACGAACCGCCTGGCGATGCTGTCATAGCCGAGCGGTATGTCCGAGCGTTGACCAATGATCTCGGCCTTCGGCAGTTTGGTCCAGACGTTGGGTTCGCCGGCGTGAATCGATTGCGCGATTTGGATAACTACGATGATTAAAAAAAGACTTCGCATGGAAGGATCCTGATTTCCGCTTGCGGCTTAGCGCTCAGATGGAACATGTGGAGCGCTAAGCCGCAAGCGGTGATTGAGTTCACGGCGACGGAACCATCAACGTGAACGGATAGACGTACGCCTGAAGCAGCGTGATCAAACCGACGATTGCGGCCAGGATGATGCTGTGCCAAATCACCGCCTTGAAGATGTCGGCTTCCTTGCCCATTTGATGCGTGGCGGCGGTGGCGACGCAGATGCTCTGGGCGTCGATCATTTTGCCCATGACGCCACCCGTGCTGTTCGCAGTGCAGATGAGCACCTCGGCTTGGCCAACAGTCAGGGTCTCGGCGCCGAGCGGGCCGAAAGCGCCGGCGCCGTGGATCGTGCGAGCCGTGATCTGTTGCAGGCTGCCAAAGAGGGCGTTGCTGCCTGCGTCTGTTCCCGTGAGGAACACGCCTAGCCAACCGAGGATAGCGGCGAAGAACGGATACAGCACTCCGGTGTTGGCGAACGCATAGCCAAGGGTCGCATCCATACCGGCGTATTTCGTGACGTAGCTGAGTCCGAGCATGAACGCGATCGTTGGGATCGGGATTTTCATTTGCACGACGGTGCGCGTGAACACCCGCCGAGTTTGCGACGCCGACATGCGCAACATGAAGATCGAGATAATCGCGGCAATCATGACCGCCGTGCCCGGCGCCGTAAGCCAGGCGAAGTTGAAACGAGCGCTATCCGGGGTGTTGTCTTTTCCATTCGCGGTTTGCTCATCGATCTTGCGCAGCTTCTCGTCGCGCATCGTCATTTTGTGAAGCGTCGGCACGGGGATCTGATAGTTCGTCTGAATCTTTGTGCCGGGAACATACACGGGGCCTTTTCGTGTCGTGTCGCCTTCCATTTGCCGAACGATGCCGGTGAGCATGAGGAAGATCGACATCAGAATGAACGGCATCCAGGCGAGCGTGATGTTGCCAGCCGTCAGCGGGACCTTTTCGTTAGCGCTGGCTTGCTTGGTGACTTCGCCCATCAGCGCGGCGGCCCCGGCGGCGTGCGGGTCGTTGGCCGCAGGCCCGGGAACTGGGGTGTCGGACGGCGTGGGCGTCATCGACTTATCGAAATGCCATTCGTTTTTCGGCTTCCACATTTTGAGGAAAATCGCGGTGACGACAAGCGAGAAGATGCCGCCACCGATGTCGGTCATCGGCCAGGCAACGATACCGACCCAATTGTGCAGCGTGGCGAAGAAGTACTGAAAGACGGCGAACGACCCGCCGGAGACGAGCAGCGCAGGCCAAACCTCGAACGTCTGCTTCCAACCAACCATGCACCGCACCATGTATGCGGGCACAAGTAGCGACAGGAATGGCAGCTGATGCGCCGCCATCGTGCTAATCACGCGGCCATCGATGCCTGTCATGTCCGAGAGCACGATGATCGGCGTGCCCAATCCGCCATAGGCCACGGGCGACGTGTTGGCGATCAGGCAAAGCACGGCGGCGAGAAACGGGTTGAAACCCAGGCCGACCATGATGGCCCCGCAGATCGCGACGGGCGTGCCGCCGCCGGCTGCACCTTCCAAAAATGCGCCGAACGAAAAACCGATGAGAACCGCCTGGATGCGTGCATCGCCCGACAGGCTCGCGACGGACCGGCGCACGATGGTGAATTGCCCGGTTTCGACGGTGATGTTGTAGAGCAGCATCGCCCCGAAGATGGTCCAGCCGACGGGCAGCAAGCCGAACCCCGCGCCATAAGCGAACGCCCAGAGCGCCTTCTGCACGGGCATTTGGTACACGATGACCGCGATGACGATCGCTATGACTGCTCCCGCAGCGCCAGCCTTCGACGCCAGCCAACGCATCGGCACGAGTAGCCAAAAGAGGGCGACGACAGGCAGCGCAGCGAACAGAGTCGAAAGTGCTACCGACCAGAATATTTTGCCTTCGAGCGGATTGAGCGACTGAACGTAAATGTTGGGATCCATAGTTCTCGCGTTCTGCGTGAGAGGTTCGCTGATGCGGGTATGGTTAGCGGAAATCGGCCAAACCGTTGCGGCAGTGAGGGCGGTGGAGCGTCAATCCAATTCCCGCGATTTTAGAGATGTATCCGTCGGATGCAAGCACGAATTGCCAAGGTTTCCCAAACACTTGAAATTCGGCATTCAAGCCCACGGATGAGGTACTCCGAATCCCTCGGATGATTCGGTAGTATCCCGGAACTGGCGGATTTGAGACTTTTGGCGAGCCTAGCCGCGTAAGCGGCAGGTTGAATTGGCACTCGGGTGTTCAACCTGCCGCTTACGCGGCTAGGCTCGCCGATGTCTCATTTCGGACTGCGTAGGGTATATTTCGGTATCCACGAAATACACCAAAGTTCAGCCATCGACTTTGCCGATTATGACGACAGACCCATTTCTCGTATTTGGTCAAGGATGATGCCGTGCGCAAACTCATACTCGTTGCTTGTCTCGCCGCTTTCACTGGTTGCAAGGACCGCTCGGCCAGGACCGACGGCCCAATCAACGATCTCGTTGACGTTGCCCTAAACAAGGACGGCCCCGGTCCGAACGATCAGCCGGGCAGCGACGAGCCGAATCTGAAAGATCACAACGAACTGCGCCAGCGAGGCAATAGCGCCTTTGCCGGGCAGGACTTCGATCAGGCGATTGCCTGGTACTCCGCGTCGATCGAGGCGAAAGCCGAGGCGAAGACCTATTTCAACCGCGGCACGGCGCAGATGGCGAAAAACGATCTCCCCGCCGCGCTCGCCGATTACGACATGGCCGTCCAACTCGATCCGAAGGACGCCTCGCCGCTGGTCAATCGCGGCTTGCTGCTGCAGCGCATGGGTAAAACGGCGCAAGGCATCAACGACATGACCGAGGCCGCCAAGATCGACGCCAAGGATGCATCGATCCTGCTCAATCGTGGCTTGCTACACCTGGCCATAGTGATGTACGATCGCGCGATTGCCGACTTCAACCAGGCGTTGGAACTCAATCCCAAGTATGGCGAAGCCTACATCAATCGCGGCTACTGCCAATATCGCAAGCGCAGCTTCCGGGCGGCGATTCGCGATTTCGACGCCGCCATCGAATTGGCCCCGCTCAATCCCTTGGCGTACAGCAATCGAGGCAACGCCTATTCGCAGCTCGAAGACTACGACAAGGCTTTGGCCGACTTCAGCGAAGCGATTCGGCTGGATGCCCGCGACTCGCAGTTCTACAACAACCGCGGCAGCGCGTACGGGGGCAAAGCGGAGCATCGCAAGGCCGCCGCGGATTTCACGCGTGCCATTGAGCTTTCGCCCGACTTCGCCGCCGCCTATCGCAACCGTGGCCATGCCCATCACGCGCTGAACGAGAAGGCGCAGGCCCGCGTGGACTTCGAGCGTGCCCTCGAACTGGACGCCGCCAACAGCGAAGGCATCCCGCGCGAGTATCTGACGAAGGTTAACGCGGAGAAGAAATAGATCCTTGTTTAGCCGCGACGCGGAGCGGAGCGCGAGCCTATGCCCGCGCTCTGCTTCGCGTCGCGGCTAAACGAATTACAACGGCATATCCTGTGTCCACCGCCATCGAGCAATCGGTCCGCGTCGCCTGCCTCTGGGAAGTCCGCGCACGCAAAGCGGGGAACGTTTGTCCCCATCGTGAGTTTGCCGATCTTACCGTAAACGATTTTTTTTGCAGCGCTGACGCCATCGCGCCGATTCTGGCAGAGGCGACTGAGCGGCCGCTGGGCGTGACGATTCGCCGGGCGATCGAGGCAACACGTGCTGTCGTAACGACGAACACGAACCTTGGCATTGTGTTATTGCTCGCTCCGCTGGCGGCCGCTCCGGCGGACGAATCGCTTGTTGTCGGAGTGTCGCGCATCCTCGCAGCGACAACGCGCAACGACGCGGCCGAAGTCTTCGCCGCTATCCGCATCGCGAATCCCGGAGGGTTGGGTAATGTGTCTTCGGAAGACGTGCATAGCGAACCGACGCAAACACTGCGTGACGTGATGACGCTGGCTCGGGAGCGCGATCTCATCGCGGCTCAATACGCCAGCGGATTCGCATTGGTGCTCGGCGAGATGTTGCCGACGTTTCGTGATCGGTTTCGCAAGTGTGGCGTCGTCGAACAGGCAATCGTTGACCTGCAACTGGCAACGCTGGCACGCTGGCCGGATAGCTTGATCGCGCGAAAGCTTGGCTTGGAAATCGCAGAAGAGGTTCGGCGACGTGCGTGTGTGGTTGTCGAAAATGGCGGGACCGCGACGCCCGCTTACCGCGAGTTCGACGCCTGGCTACGTGGCGACGGGCATCGACGAAACCCCGGCACGACCGCCGACCTGATCGCCGCGACACTCTTCGCAGCCCTACGTGAAGGCGTGGTCGATGCCTCAGCCGCATTCGACTGGGCGGCGCATCCCTTCACACAAGGGACAACGTGACCTTAGGGTTCAACGCTTTTCCGAGCCGCGACCGTCAAGGAGCGGCCGACAAAACGCCGTGCGCTTGCTATCGGCCGCTCCCTGACGGTCGCGGCTCGGAAAAGCTTCAATTCGTCCGGTTATGCGCCAACTCAACCAAGCAATCACCCCGTGCGCCGGCATCCTGTGGCACCACACCGCGGCAAACTCAGGTCGCCGCACGATGACGGGAAGGCGTCCTTCGCAGACGCCAGTGCGGGCATCGATGGCTGCTTTTCGAGCTTCTTGCTCTGGCATTTCGGGCATTCAATATCGTCGCCGCGATTCACCAACAACCGGAAATCGCTTTGACAGTCCTCACACACATATTGGTACATCGGCATGGCAAACGCTCCTTTCCATTATTATAGGACCGCATGCCACGTTTAGCCGCTCGCCTTTGGCGAGCGCAGTTGACAGGCGTCACGTCCGCGCTCGCCAAAGGCGAGCGGCTAAACATCTCGTCAGCGCTTGGGCATCAACTCGTTCACATCGGGAACCGGCGTGATCTCCTCGACTTGACCGGTGCGGAAGAGGTCGTTCGTCTGCATCAAGCCGCCGATGTCAACCACGGCGATCCATTGCTCGTTCAGTGCCCCAAGGTAGCTGTTGATAAGCCCCGCGAGCGTCTGCTGAGCGGTCACGAGATCGGTGTAGCTAACGTTCTTTTCGCCCACCACCGCATGGCGCGCGACCGCTGCACGATACGCCTGCACCTGATTCGGAAGCATCTGCTTTTTGTACATGTCAAGGATCATGCGATTATTCTCGTAGCGTTCAAAAACCTCGGCGACACGCCCGGTCAGGTCATTGCGTACGCGGGCGTCTTCGAGCATCGCCCGACGTAACAGCGCTCGAGCCTGATGGATCGCGCCTTGATTGCGGTCGAAAATCGGCAACGGGATGCCGATCTGCAGGGAATTCGTTCGGCGGTAAGGGGCCGCCGTCATATCTTTCTGCAGAGCGAAGTGCACGAAGATATCGGGGATCGCCTGCGTTTCCGCCATCCGCACCAAGGCACGCGATTTTTCCACGCCGAATCGCGCCATGCCGATGTCGGTATGATTCTCCACCACCCAACTCAACACGGCATCATGTTCATAGCGCGGCACGGGCATATCGATTCGGCCCGCGACCTGCGTCAACGTCATCGTCGGCATGCCCATCGTTGCGGCGAGTTGCTTCCATGCCGAGACGTAGCGATTGTGCGCCTGCACCAGTGTGCCACGCGATTGCAAGGCCAGCACGCGCGTCTGCATCGGCTCATACACCGCCACTTCGCCGGCTTGCAATTGCAAGAGGCCCATGCCGTAGACTTCGTCGACCAGATTGACGAGGGAGCGCGTCACTTCAAAGTTCATTTTCGCTGACAGCAGCACGAAATACTTGGCACGAATTTGCGTGCGAAGGTCGGCCTCGGATTGCCGTAGTTTCTGCTCGGCGATTTCGATTTCGTACTGGGCGGCCTGCTTCGCCAGGTTGAGCTTGCCTGCGGTTTTGAGGACCTGATCGATATATCCGCCCTGCTGCCCAGCGGAGCGTTTGCCGTCGCCATTGGATTGGCCAATCGTGTCGCCTTCGTACCCGATGGTGGGATTGGGATAAAGCCCCGCCTGCGCGAACACGCCACGGGCGGCATCGATATCGTGATGCGCCTGGCGAATCTGGGGGCTGTTTTCGATCGCCATCTGCTGCAAATTGGCTAGCGTCAACGGGGCACCACCGGGGCCTGACGAAGGTTCAGGCAAACTGAGAGCCTTGGGCAGCGGCGAGAACTGCTTCGCGATCGCCGCCTCGACCTCTTTGCGAGGGGCATTGGCACCGGGCAGCTTAATCTCCGGAGCCTCGGCGCCAGGCAGGTCCTTTACTTTCAGCCGGTCCATGATCGTCGTGATCTTCTTTTCCTGAGCACCGCCGATGAATTCACTCGGCGATGTCACCTGAATTACGCTCCCGTTCACTGCGGGCGTGTTCACCTTTACTTCCTGCTCGATCGGCTGAATCGACGTACCTTCGTGGTCAACGGGCAGGATGTCCACAGGGACAGCGGCATGTTCGACGATGCACTGTTCGACGTTCAACCTGTACACGTGACAACCCGTCAACGAGACTGCCAGTGTCATGCCCAACAAAAAGCGCATCGGTCACCCCTCCGAGAAATCGCGGCGTAACCGTTGTATCGGTTGTAAGGGATGATTGGGTTCAGAAAAAATCGAAATACGGGAGAAAGATTAAAGAAATGCAAGCCCAAGGGTGAGCTACTCCGAACCCTTGGGATGAAGGTTCGCTTGCGTCGGATCCCAGGGGTTCGGAGTACCTCACCCCTGGGCTTAGGTCGAACTCAACGCCCCTTCAGGACAAGTTCGATTTCCCTGACATACTCGGCCTCGGACCGCAGACCGACGAGCGTTTTCTTCGGTTTCTCACCGCCGTTGAAAATCATCACGCATGGAATGGACGATATCTTATATCGTTGACCGAGCTGTTTGTTCGTATCCAGATCGACTTTGCCGACTTTCACTTTGCCTTCAAATTGTGCGGCCAGGCGATCAATGGTTGGCGAAAGCTGCCTGCACGGTCCGCACCATTCAGCCCAAACATCGACGAGGACGGGAACATTGCTTTCAACGACCTCGGTCTGCCAGTTGTTTTCGGTCAATTCGACGACCGGTCCAGCGTTCAGTTCCTGCCGTGGCCTGGGTTCACGGCGAGGGATCGACTCCCACAGCATCATCGTGAGGAACCCGCCGCCGACGAGAATGCCGAGGAGCAAAATCGACGGGGCGGCCAAACCGGAGGGTTGCGATGGCTGGGACATGAATGCACTGCCTTGTGTGATGAACCTGCGAGTTCCGCACGACCGCGTTCGCCAAAGGCGAACGGCTAAACGATGGCGATTTATACTTCCGCGATGACGCTGTCGAGCGTTTTGCTCAGTTCCGCTTCGCTGACTAGGCCAACGATTGATCGGCGCGGTTTGTCTCCGCCTTTGAAAACCAGAACACGCGGAATATTTGTGATGGCATAGTTGACGGCCAAGTCTTGCTCGTCATCGACGTTGACTTTGCCTACCTTGGCTTTGCCGAGGTATTTCGTCGCGATGCTATCGATCGCCGGCGTCAGCGCCCGGCAAGGGCCACACCACGGCGCCCAAAAATCGACGACCACAGGGACCGCGCTCTCAACGACTTCCTTCTGCCAATTGTCTTTGGTAAACTCCAATACATTCGCACCAGCCATGTCCGTTTCCTTTCTGCGGAAATATTCATTGGTATAATCGTGATACCTCATTGTACGCACACGGACGGGAGTGGTTAGTGGCGGAATAGCCGCTTGCGGCTTAGCGCTCGCCAGGCACCACGCGAGCGCTAAGCCGCAAGCGGCCTCACCCCTACTCATAGATCGCAACCTGTATCTTTCCCGCCTGCGTGATGGTGCCGCGAAACATGCCGCTGGTGTTGTTGACCATCGCCGCATTGCCTTGGCGATCGAGCGCGATAATGCCGCCGGTCCCACCGGTGAGTTTGGGCAGACCGGCCAACACGTCATCCGTTGCTTTCTTGAGTGAATCGCCGCGATACTTCATCCGCGCAGCGATGTCCGACGCGACGGTGAAACGGATGAAGAATTCGCCTTTGCCTGTGCACGAGACGGCACACGATTCGTTCTCGGCATACGTGCCGGCGCCGATGATGGGCGAATCGCCAATGCGCCCGGGCCGCACGTAGGTGATGCCGCCGGTGGACGTGCCCGCCGCCAGATCGCCGTCTTTATCCAGCGCGACCGCGCCGACGGTGCCGAAATGCGCCGGGTCGGGGCTCACTTTCGCCGACGTTTTGCCTTGGGCTTTCTTTTCCGCGTTGAGCAAATCCTGCCAGGCTTTATCAGTGTGGAAGTACAGTGGGCTAACGAGTTCCATACCCTGATCGCGGCAAAATCGCTCGCAGCCTTCGCCGATCATGAAGACATGCTCGGACTTTTCCATGATGAGCCGAGCCGCCGAGATGGGGTTCTTGAGTCGGCAGATGCCCGCGACGGCGCCGGCCTTCTTGGTCTTGCCGTCCATGATCGAGGCATTGAGTTCCTGTCGGCCATCGCGGTTGAAGACGGCGCCTTTGCCGGCGTTGAAGAGCGGCGAATCTTCGAGCACGCGAATCGCTGACTCGACGGCATCGAGGCTGTTTCCTTTTGCCAACGACTTATACCCCGCCTTGAGCGCATGTTCCATTGCCGCGTGATACTGCGCCTCCAGCAGCGGCGTCAGCGATTTTCGCGGCGGAGCGCCGGCGCCGCCGTGGATGACGAGGACCGTCTTGTCCTGTGCCGACGCGGCTTGCGCGAACGCAAGAACGACGAGAAATACGAGGAGGATTTTGAGCATGGGTGTGCAGTCCTTTCCGGAGCGGTGAAGTTCGATGCATCTTAGCGTTTCAGAAAATGTATGGGGAACACCGCCAACCGAAAAACGGGCACACCGGATGCATGGTATCGATTGCGAGCGTCGTATCGTGCCGATACGGCTACCAAAAGGCCAGTCCAGTTTGGGCGTCCGGAAGGATAGGCCGCGATTCTACTCAAGGGCGACGTGGAGACGATCTGCTTCTTCGTCGGAGAGCGTGCTGCCTTCAGCCGTCCATGTATACTGCGGAGGGTTGAGATTGTTGCATTTTCAGAGCCTGAGCGCCAGCGAATGGTCGCGATGTGCCCCTCGCTGGGGCTCAGGCTCTGACCAGACAATTTCATCCGGTCGAAGTAAATCAAAAGAGTTGTTGCATTCGAAGAAGCAGTGCGGCGAGCTTGTGATTTTTATTGACCGTTTGGAAAATCTGAGCGACGGCGAGAAAAACAACCGCACAGAATCGCTCCGGATTGATTTTGTCGAACTGAGGAAGCAACGTTGCCTTATTCAGTTCTTCCCGAACGTCAAAAAAATCACAACCTCAGAGCGGCGAAATATAGAGAGAAGCTGACGGATAATTCTAGCCATCATTGCCAAAAGAGATCAGGCTGCGGCAACGCTCGCTCTACGACGAATGCTCGGTCGTGCGTAAGATGAGCAGCAGCGAGAATCACTCCATCCTCACGAGCGAACCGCATGTCTGATCCATTTGCTGCCAAACGCGCTGCGATGCTCGAGGAATACTACGCCAAGTTCTTTCTGCTCGGCGGTTGGCTCGGGGCGACCGATACGTACAAGCGCACGATGTGGGCCGCCGTGCCGGATGTCGCTGTCGCCCATGCGGGCTATGGCTTGACGATGCGGAAGAGCTTGCCGGAACCGGGGGCGGACAATCAGCTCATCATGGCGGGGCATGAGACCATGCTCGCGCAGTGGTTTCATCGGCCATTGCGGCGGGATGACATCGTGCTGGCGGAGCGATGGTTTCGCGAACACGCTGCGGCGAAGGCGTTTCCGAGTGCCCTTTGGCAAGCAGTGATGGCATCGCAGGCCGGCGATGACGTTTATTTGCCGATCGACATATGGGGCTTCCCCGGCGGGCAGACGTTTCTGCCGGGGTTGCCGTGCTTGTTTTTTGAAGGCATGGGCGGCGCGATTTCGTATCTCGAACCTGCGATGTGCCGATATTTCGCGCCGATCCTGTGGGCGACGAAAGGCCGGCTGATGAAGTTGGCGACGCCGCGCGACGCCGAGTTCGGGCTGCGCTCGGCGCCGTGCGAGGCGCTGAACATCACGCTGCTCCTGGCTCGCTACGTCGGCGGCGGCGGGCGGCTTACCTCCAACGACACGGCCGAGTTTCTCTTTCCCGATCTTTTTCAATCCGTCGGCACGATCGGCCATGAGATGATGTGTGCCGGCCAAACGTTCGACCGCACGCTCGGCGAGGCGGAATATGAAATGATGGATCGCTTCGTGTCGGCCATGGGCAAGGCATCGCTTCTGTGCGATCTTGTCGATGCGGAATCGGTCGGTCTGGAGAACGCGCTACGGGTCATTCGCAACCATCCCGAGACGAGCGAGGTCGGCATCCGCGTTGATTCGGGCGACATCGCGGCTCAGTGCGTGCTCTATTTCCGCAAGATGGGCGAGGCCGGCATGTCGCCGCGAACGATTGTGTTCGAGGATGAAGTATCGCCGGAGACGGTCCGCAAGGTGTACGACTTTTTCCGTAGTTCGACCGGCCTCGAGCCGACGATGCTGTTCCCCGGCGCCGGCGGATACTGGTGGCGGCTGATTCATCGCGACACCGTTGCTGCCGCGTTCAAACGCAGCGCGACGGGCGAACATCCGAACGTGAAGTTCTCGAACACGCCGGGCAAGGAATCGCTCGGCGGCTACCTGCGAGTGTTCGGCAAGGACGATGCCCTGATCGTCGCCGATACGTCGGAATCGATCGATGCGGAGCCGTTGTTCGTTAAACTCGTCGAGCAAGGCCGCATCGTGTACCGCGAGAGTTTTCAGGTTCAATCGGCACGAGCCGATCGAACGTGGGGGCGGTATCGGCGTGTCGAATTGTCGCCAAAGGTCGCGGAGTATCGGCGACGCTTCAACACGATGCGCGAGCGTGAAGTGGCAGCGGCGCGATTGCGGGTGGGGTTCTGATTTCCGCTTGCGGCTTAGCGCTCGGATAAACCGACGTAAGCGCTAAGCCGCAAGCGGAAATCAGCTGAAAGGGAAACCTATCGTGAAAGTCTTCGTACTCGGAAACGCTGCTCGGGAAGGCGTCGCCGTCGAGGTCGAGCGCTGGCTGCCGATGTTGCGCGAAAAGTTCGACGTTCTCGCCGTTGACCTGCGGCAGGAGGCGGAGCTTTCGACGTTGCCCAATGCCGACTTGGCACTCGTGTTCGGCGGCGATGGCGCAATTCTGCGTGCCGCCCGGCAGATGGGCTATCGGCAGGTTCCGGTGCTCGGCATAAATCTCGGTCGGCTGGGTTTTTTGGCCGACATTCATCCCACGGATTTCAATGCGGCGATCGAACAAGTGCTGCAAGGCAATTACAAGGTAGCGCGGCATTTGATGTTCGAGTGCGTCATTGAAACGCCAGGTCATGATCCGCAGACCGTGCTGGGATTGAACGAGGTCGTCGTACACGCTTCGCCGCCGTTGCGGATGTTGGAGTTGGAGTTGGAAGTGAATGGCGAGGTCATGTCGCGGTTCAATGGCGATGGACTGATCGTCAGTTCACCAATCGGCTCGACGGCGCACAATCTGTCGGCAGGCGGACCGATCTTGGGACAGGAACTGGCGGCCTTCGTCATCACGCCGATCTGCCCGCATACGCTGACGTATCGACCCATCGTCGAGTCGGCGGAGAAGACGTACACGATCCGCCTGGCCCGCGAAGCGAGCCTGGCCGAGGTCGTAGTCGATGGGCAAAGTGCCGCCCAAGTTTCGTCGCGGAACAGCATCGTGATCCGCAAAGCGTCGGCGTGCTTTCAGTTGGTCAAGGTTCCGGGGCATAGCTATTATCAAACTCTACGGGAAAAATTACGCTGGGGCACGCCGCCAAGTTATCGTGGCGAACCGTGAGGCGAGACCAAACGTATTAACACAATGCAGGTTTGCAAACGAGTCTTGTTCCGTGGCCGCGTGCAGGGCGTTGGCTTTCGCATGACGACGAAGCGCATCGCTCGCCGGCATGTCGTCATTGGGTTCGTGCGGAACCTTCCGGACGGCGCGGTCGAGTTGGTGGCGCAGGGCGAGGCGGATGAAGTCGACCGCTTCATCGCTGGCGTCTCCGCGCGAATGGCGAACAATATTCACGACGTAGATATCTCCGAGCAGCCGGCGGGCGATTTCGCGGCTTTTGAAATACGGGAATGACGCAATGATCCAACTGATTCCGTTGTGCATGGTGCTGTTTCTCGTGCAAGGCCTGGCCGCCCTGCCGTGGTTGCGGGCGCTCTCCTACGAGACGTTCCGCGCTCGCTTGCCGTTCTATGGCAAGGTCGTCGGCATCACGGCGCTGTGCGGAATTCCATTCGCGTTCATCCTTCAGGGCAACAGCGATCCAGATGTCGTCGCCTTGTGGGGCCGATTTTACGGCTCCGTGCTGCTCTTCCAGCTTGGCATCGATCTGTTCGTGCTCGCGTTTTTCTCCATGCTGACGTTTTGGTCCAAGGGTGGCGCCGTTGCGTTGGCAGCGTTTCAAGAAGGCGTTCGCCAGCCGATGTTTTGGCTATTGACGTTCCTTGGCACACTGGGAATGGTCGTGTCGATCGTCATCCCGTACTTCACGTTCGGCGAAGACGTGAAGATGGTCAAGGAGATCACGTATGCTTTGACCATGATGATTCCCGCGATCTTTGGCGTCATTTCCTCGAGCGTTTCGGTAAGCGAGGAGATCGAAGGGCGCACCGCCGTCACGCTCCTGAGCAAACCGATCACGCGGCGTGACTTTTTGTTGGGTAAGTATCTGGGGATCCTGTTGGCGGCGATGGGGATGACGATGTCGATGGGCTACGTGCTCGTCTGGGTGCATTTGGCGAAATTCAACTATGACTTCATGCCGGGCGTGACGCAAACGCCGCCTGACCCGGAATGGCTGTCGTCACTGCTTGCAAGTACTTATGAACGAACGACGCCGGGCGACCTGCTTCGCGGCTTCGGGCTTTGGCTTCGTGACTTTGACGAGGCGTTTCCGGGCCTGGTGATCGGGTTCGGCCAGGTGGCGACGCTGCTCGCAGTAAGCGTGGCGCTGGCGACTCGCTTACCGATGGTCGTCAATATTTCGATGTGCCTGGTGGTGTATCTGCTCGGGCATCTGGCGCCGGTGATGACAGAAGTCAGCCAGGGCCTGGCTCTGGTGCAATTCGTGGCTCAACTGTTCGAGTTGCTGCTGCCCGGCCTGCCGTTCTTTGACGTGAGCACCGCCATCGTGCGCGAGACTCCGCCCGATCCGACGCGGTATGCGTTGTACACGCTGAACGTGGCTATCTATGCCCTGATCTATACAACGATCGCGCTGCTGGGCGGATTGATTTTGTTTGAAGACCGAGATGTCGCTTAGTAAATCCGAAAAACGAAAATTGAAATACGAAACAAGCTCCAAAAACGAAAACCCAAACACGAATACCGGTGAGGCGTTATACCTTTGACGGGTGAGTTTGACGCTTTTCCGAGCCGCGACCGTAAGGGAGCGGCCGACCGGATGTCGTGCGGTTTATGTCGGCCGCTCCCTTACGGTCGCGGCTCGGAAATGTTATAATCGGTTCGGAAAAGCGATAATTTCTGCCGTGCGAAGTATAGTTTGGAGTATTCGGATTTTGCAATTGGGATTTGTTTCGTATTTCGAGTTTTGATTTTCGGATTTGTGAATGTCAGCAGCATCCGCCCTTGGCATGATACGTCGACGGCGTAACGATCACGTCACGGCGCTCGCCCAAACGCATTGCAGCGGCGTCGGACACCGCAACCGGAATGCCACGCCGCAGCACGTTGCCCATCTCATCGGTCAGCGTCTCGTTCGACCCGGCATAGATCGCCGATCTGCCCGTGAACACGGCTGGGCCATCCGCGCTGTCGGGCACTTTGTACGCCAACACTTCAACGCTTTCCAACAACACCGCACGATCCAAACCCGGATACTCCGTCGGCGTCACGTAGCGATAGGGCGTGCGCGATCTCACCTCGACTCTGCCAAATCCGATCGACGTAAGCGTCTCAATGTATTCGTTAAACGTCAGGCATCCCGATAGACAGCGGGCCCGTGCGATCTCATCGCGGCGAAAGGTTTCCGGCAACGCCGCGGGCGTAATCGGGTCGGATGTCGCGAAGAATCCGCCCGGCTTGAGCACGCGAAATATCTCGGACAACGCTTGCGTGAGATCGTCGGCTTGGAAGACATTGAACAGGCAGTTCTGAGCCGCAACGCTGACGGAGTTGGCGGGCACAGGAAGCTTCAAAGCGTTGCCATCCAGTATCTGCACGAAGCCGGGGTGGAACCAGGGATTCAACCGTGCCGCCTCGATGAAATTGGCAGCGGCCTTGTCTCGCATCGCTGCGACCGAATCGACGGCGATGACGCCGCCGGGCCTGCGCGAGAAATAGGCGAATTGCAGGGCTTCGAGTCCGCCGCCGACGCCGACGTAAAGGATCGTGTCGTCGCCCTTGAGGTCGCGCGGCGTAACGGTCGAACCGCAGCCGTAGTTCATCTGCAACATGATCGGCGGAATGACGAGATCGGGCAGCCGCCAAACCGGCGAGTCGGTGCAGCACAGCGTGGCATCGGGGCTGATCGCCGCCTGCTCGTAGACGTCTTCGACGGTTTGCAGATACGATTGCATTTCGGGGTTCCGGTATATGTTTAGCCGCTCGCCTCTGGCGAGCGCGGAGGTCTTGCGGTCAACGATCGCGCCACATTCGCGCTCGCCAAAGGCGAGCGGCTAAACGTTTATTTCGCGAGTGTGCCGAACACTTTGACGTCGTCCCAGTGGCCGGTGTCGTCGAATGAGCCGACGCCGACTTGGCCCCAGGCGAAGGTTTTGTCGGTCGCGGTCATGATCGGCGATTTCATGTCGTCCCAGTAGATTTCGATCTTGCCGTCGGCAACGGTGCGAACGATCTTCACGTTATGCCATTGGTCGTCCCACGCGGTGCCTTTACTGGTCTTCGTGGAGATTTTGACGCGATCAGCGCCGTTGACGATGAAGATTTGGTTCGCGCGATCGTCGGTCTGCTTGGCCAGGTGCACGTAGTAGTGGTGGGCGGGGTCTTGGTAGCCGAAAAACAGGCACATATCGCGATGCGCCCCGTCCTTGCCGGTGGAGAGAACCTTGGCTTCGAGCACGAAATCCGTGACTTTCACATCCTTGACCAGCGAGAAGTTGAACGGGCTACGGTGCGGGGTCTTGATCTTACTCTGCTGGAATTGGCTGTAGTGGCTGCCTTTGTCGGATTTCGTGACCTTCCACGCTTTGGCATCGCTCGGTTGCCAGCGCTCGGCGCCTTTCTCGAAGTCGTCGTGGAACAGCATCGGCAGCTTCGCGTCGCCAGCGCTGAGAGTTGCCGCGGCGGCGAGAAACATGCAAACGGAGGTCGTAAAAATCGTGCGCATGGAGTGTAATCCCAGAAGGTGATAAAACCATTTTTCCGCTTGCGGCTTAGCGCTCGGAGGATACCACCTGAGCGCTAAGCCGCAAGCGGAATTCAGATCAGTGCGCCGCCGCCGGTGTCAGCGTTCGGCAACAGTAGTCGCTGAACGATTCGCCCACGGTTCGGCCATCGCGATATTGTGTCAGCACGTGGGTCAACGTTGGCACGATCTCGGCGTAGGGGACGAGGTCCTTGAGCACGAAGCTGAGCCTCGAGCCGATGAGATTCCCGCCGACGAACAACGTGTACTTGTCGCCTGAACGTCCGACGATGCCTATGTCGCTCTGGTACGGCCTGACGCAGCCGTTCGGACAACCGGTCATGCGGATGCCGATCTTCTCGCTGCTCAGGCCGAGTTTGTCGATCTCCGTGCTGAGATGCTGAACCAACCCTGGCAACGCGCGCTCCGCTTCGGCGAGAGCCAGGCCACACGTCGGGATCGCTGGGCAGGCCATGCTGTGCTGTTGAATCATCGGCAAGACGCCCGGCAGCGCGACGCCATGTTCCGCGAGGATCGCTTCGATCGTTGGCCTTGCGTCGGCGGGAAGATGCGCGAGTATCACATCCTGCATCGGCGTCAGGCGGACCTCTGGGCGGAAGCGCTCGACGATCATTCGCAGGGCACTGCGCAGGCGAAAGCCGTCGGCGTCTTTGATGCGGCCATTCTGAACATGGATCCCGTAGAAGAACCGCCCGTCGCCCTGAGCGTTCCAGCCCAGATGCAGCGGGAACTCTTTGATTGGCATATTCTTCGGTAGCACGAGCGCGAACGGCAGATAGCTGCGGAACGTCTCGCGGAACTTGTCGATGCCCCAGGCGGCGAGCACGTACTTGAGCCGGGCACGCTTGCGGTCGGAGCGATTGCCATGATCGCGGAATAGTTTGATCGTCGCCTCAGCGGCGGCGACGACTTGGTCCGGCTGCACGTAACAGATCGCCTGCGCGAGGAACGGAAACGTCAGCGCGTTGCCATGCGTCATGCCCATGCCGCCGCCAGCGTAGAGATCGTAGCCGACGATCTCGCCATCCTTCACGTCGGCGACGAAGCTTAGGTCTTGCGCATAGATGTCGGTCGAATTATCGTCCGGCGTGGCGAAGGCAGCCTTGAACTTTCGCGGCAGGTAAACCTTGCCATAGATCGGCTCGATGCCCTCGGGTTCGTTGGCGCCGGTCGGCAGGGCTTCGCCGTTCAGCCAAATCTCGTGATAGGCACCAGTGCGCGGCGCGAGGTGGGCGGCGACGAGGTCGGCCTGGCGTTGCATCTCGCGATAGATTGCATTCGCGAAAGGCGCCGCCGGCGCCATGACGTTGCGGCTCACGTCGCCGCACGCGCCGAGCGTGGTCAGCAGGCAGTCGTTGATGGCGCGGAGCGTCGCCTTCAGGTCCGACTTGAGCACGCCATGAAACTGGAAGCCTTGCCGGGACGTGACACGCAGCGTACCATTGGCGTACAGATCTGCGAGACGATCGACGGCAAGATACTGATCCGCGCTAACTCTGCCGCCGGGGATTTTGCAGCGGACCATGAAGTTGTACGCCTTGCCCCCGCCGGCGCGATTGCGGTCTTTGCGAGCATCGCGATCGTCCTGCTGGTAGAAGCCGTGAAACTTGATGAGGGTCTTTTCTGCCTCACCGAAATGATCGCTGTCGGTCGTCAAGTCGGCGGCGATGGTGCCGCGCAGATTTCGGCTGTTTTCTTTGATCGCCTCGACAGGTGAGGGCTTCTCGGCAACGGCATCGGCGGACATGGCTTCGTTCTCAGGTTAGACACGTGAACAGGTGGTTTCGCAGCGGACGGTGTCGCGATATTTGGCGAGCCTAGCCGCGTAAGCGGCAGGTTGAATCTTTCTGTTCAACCTGCCGCTTTCGCGGCTAGGCTCGCCAAATGTCTGATCTTGGACCGCGCGAAGTTAGTATATTCTTTTGTCCGCAGAATTGACACACCAACCCAGTACGTCGCCACATGATTGGCGCACGACAGCGTGAAAATGCTCACGGCCCATCGCCAGGATTTGCTTCGCCATTACTTGTGACTTTTCAAAAATAAGAATAGGATAACACCACCGAACAAACTTGGAGTTCTCCATGCCAGGACCTGCCGTCATTATCAAAGAATTGCATCGGCTCCGCTTGCACATCGTCGATCTCACCGAAAAGATCACGTTTGCACCGAAGCAGAAGGCCGGGCAAGAAAAGAAACTCGCCCAGGCGGAAGAGACACTGACTGCAGCGAAGGAGTTCATCAAACGGCTCACGCTCGACATCCGCGACAAGGAGAGCTCGGTCAGGGCCACGCAGCAGCAGATCACGAAATACGAAAAACAACTCGACGAGTCCGCCAACAAAAAAGAATACGAAACGCTCAAATCGGAAATAGCGACCTCGAAAGGGCATGTTTCCAAATTGGAAGACGAAATCCTCGCCGACATGGGGACATCGGAGGAAAAGACCGCCCAGTTGCCGAGCGTCGAGCAGGCTACGCAGAAGGCTCGCGACGATTTCGCGCAATGGCAGATCGATTTCCAGGAACGCATCGCGCGATTCACAGGCGAGAAGGCACGTGCGGAGGAAGAATTGAAAACCACCGAGGCGACTTTGTCCATCGAAGTGCGCCCGCAGTACGACCGCTTTATCGCCGCCAAGGGCAACGATTGCCTCGCCGGCGTGAAGGGAAAAACCTGCGTCGAGTGTTACACCGAAGTGACCACGCAGATGATCGCCGACCTCCGGCGCGAGGCATTCGTTATCTGCAAAAACTGTGGCCGGATGTTGTACATCGCGACGTAAGAAATGCGGCCCGTCAGAGCCGCGCACGAAGTAAGCGGTTTGAATTTGCAGTTGAGGTGTGCTCAAACCGCTTACTGCGTGCGCGGCTCTGACGCGTCCATCACTCCTGACCACGCACTTTGCACAGCGTCACGAAGTTGCCGAGGTCGTTGAATTGCACCCAACTCATATAGTGCCTCATGAGGAACACGCCGCGGCCGCCGGGGCGTTCGAGATTGTCCGGTGCCAGCGGATCGGGGACGGCTTCGGGGTCGAAGCCCTTGCCCTCATCGCGGATTTCGATCATGAATTGGCTGGCGTTGGCCTGAAAGCGAATATGCACGGTCTTCGCGACATCTTGACGGTTGCCATGCTTGACAGCATTGACGATCGCTTCCTCGACCGATAGGCGGATGCCAAATGTTTCCTTCTCCGTGAAGCCGTGCGAGCGCAATTCGACGATCAAGAAGCGTAGCAGGTCGGACACTTCGGTAAGCGTATTCAGGTTGGCGTGCTGCCACGAGGAGAGGGGTGGATTGCCTGTCATGAGAACAAACCCGCAGAGTAAGCTAGTCGGGGTGGCCGCATTGAATATCGATCGATACTTCCTGATGTCCTACTATCCTGGGGCTTGAACGTCACTTCCGCTTCTTGTCGTACTTCCCTATCTCCGGCGGTTGCACAACGTCCAGCAGCTTCTCGATCACGTCCTCGCTGGTCTTGCCCTCGGCTTGTGCTTGAAAGTTGGTGCTGACGCGGTGGCGCAACACCGGGATCGCGACCTTTTTCACGTCGTCGATCGCCACGCTGAATCGGCCATCCATCGCCGCCATGGCGCGGGCGCCTTGCACGAGGAAGATGCCGGCGCGCGGGCCAGCTCCCCAATCCACCATGCGCTTGACGAACTCTGGAGCCGATGGGTCCTTGGGCCTCGTGGCACGCACCAGCTTCGTCACGTAGTCCTTGACGAAGTCGCCGACGGGGACCGATCGTACCAGCTTTTGCATGTTCACAATCGCTCGGCTGCTCAACACTTTCGTGATCTCGGCGGCTTCGTCCTTCGTGGCGAGGTCGATGATCTTGCGTTCCTCGTCGTACGTCGGGTAGTCAACTTTAATGTTGAACATGAAGCGGTCGAGTTGAGCTTCGGGCAAGGGATACGTGCCTTCTTGCTCGATCGGGTTTTGCGTGGCGATGACGAAGAACGGCTCGGGCAGGTTGTAGGTCTCCTGGCCGACCGTCACCTGGCGTTCTTGCATCGCTTGCAACAGGGCCGCTTGCGTCTTGGGCGGGGTACGGTTGATTTCGTCGGCGAGAACGATGTTGGCGAAGATCGGGCCTTTGACAAAGCGGAACTCGCGCTTGCCTGAGCTTTCGTCAAGAATCGTCGTGCCGGTGATGTCCGACGGCATCAAGTCGGGTGTGAACTGGATGCGCTTGAACTGCACATCGAGAATCTGCGCGATCGAGCTGACCATGAGCGTCTTCGCCAGGCCAGGCACGCCGACAAGCAGGCAGTGTCCGCGCGTGAAGACGGCGGCGAGGATCTGCTCGATCACATCCGATTGCCCGACGATGGTGCGGCGGAGTTGCTCGATGATCTGATTACGCGCCTGGCTAAACTGAGCCAGGTATTCGTTGATTTTATCGTTGGACACGCGGGGCCTTTCGAAGTTTAAATCGGAATTTCACCACAGAGAGCACAGAGAGGAAAAGAGGAGAAGTTGCGTCGAATCAGATAAACAAGGACACAACCACGGATATCACAGATTGCACGGATGGAGAATACCTTGCAGGCATTATTTGCCTGTCCGTGAAATCCGTGTTATCCGTGGTAAAACGATTCCCATTCTCTCTGTGCTCTCTGTGCTCTCTGTGGTGAAATTATTTCTTTTCGCGGGCCGCACGGAATTCGTCGCCTTGGTTCCACGTCGGCAGCGTCTTGGCGTTGGCGGATTCGATGGCGATGTCGAACGCGAAACGCATCAGCACGGGGTAACCGGCGAAATCCCACTCGGACCGGAAGACGTCGTTGGGCGTGTGATAGACCTTGGCGATGAAGTCGTCCATCTGCTTCTTGGCGAAGTCCGCAGATTTGCCTCGGAACTTCTCGCCGGGATAAACCGAGAACGCCGGTACGCCGCCCCGCGCCAAGGCGAAGTGGTCGGAGCGGTAAAAGAACCCAAGGTGGGCGTTCTTGTCCGGCTCGATGTCGAGCATATGCTGTTTGGCGATTTTCTGCACCAGAGGGAACGCGGTCGTGCGCTCCGCGCCACTGACGACGACCGATTCCGGCACGCCAACGGGGATGACGGTATCGAAGTTGAGGTTGATCGCCGTCTTGCCAAGCGGGATGCTCGGCTTGCTGGCGTAATAGTACGCACCGAGCAGGCCATTCTCCTCGGCCGTGGTGGCGAGGAAGATGGCGGAGCGTTTCGGCTTCGCCTTCTGCCCGGTCCAGGCGCGAGCCATTTCCAGCAGGATGCCGCAGCCTGATGCATTGTCGAGCGCGCCGTTGAACGTGCTCTGCGTGCCAATCGACGACTGGCCCATGCCGAGATGGTCCCAGTGGGCAGTGAACAGGACCGCTTCGGACTTCAGTACGGGATCGCTGCCCTCGGCAATGGCGATGACGTTGCGGGTGACGATCTTTTTCGCGGTGGTCGGAATGTGGCCCTGAATATGAACGCCGAGCGGGATCGCTTTGAAGCCGCGGGTGTCGGCCTTC
Organism: Singulisphaera sp. GP187; assembly: GCA_945861245.1. Lineage (GTDB taxonomy): Bacteria > Planctomycetota > Planctomycetia > Gemmatales > Gemmataceae > SIAQ01. The sequence continues at coordinate 11,972 of CAMAUE010000043.1, read as the reverse complement.
TTCAGTGCTTCGTCCACGGTCAGGCCTACATTCGCTAACAGTTTCCCACCGGCGCTTGCCGAGAGCCAGCCGGCGAAGGCCAGGGCCGGCGCATCGGCCGCCCGTTGCAGCTGGACGTTCTGCAATTTCTTGACGACGGAGTAGGGATAGCCCGCCGTCTCCGTCGTATGAATGATAAGCACCGCCTTGGCACCGCGGCGCGTGGCCTCCTCGTACTTGTAGCTCCAGCGGCCATAATAGGTCAGCGCCTTGCCACCGAAGAATTTGGGATCGCCCGACGGCGGCTCGTTGGTGAAGACGACGACGACTTTGCCTTTGACATCCACGTCTTTGTAGTCGTCCCAGCCGAACTCCGACGCGGTGATGCCATGCCCGCAGAAGATCGCCTCGGCATCGAAATCCTCGGTGACCTGCGTTCGACTGACGCCGACGAATTCGTCCTCGAGCCGGAGCGAGGTAAGCGTATCGCCTTTTCTGATGGTAAGCGAGGCTTTCGGCCCGGTCTGCACAGCCATCAACGGGACCGATTGATAGAACGTGCCACGCTCGCCTGCGGGTTTCAGGCCGGCTTTCTCGAATGCGGTGGCGATGTAATCGACCGCCAAATCCTCGCCGCGCGTGCCGACGCCCCGTCCTTGCAGCGGATCGGAGGAGAGGTATTTTACGTCAGCTTTAATGCGGTCGATGCTGAATGCAGGCGGATCACCCGCTTGGCACAACGAAGTCGTTGCGCTCAAAAAAAAGACGCAGGCAATGGCATGGCGCAGCTGCATTCGCGAATCTCCGTTGATGTTGCTGATGGAGCAGTGCAGTGATTATACGTAAACGATCCGCATTTTCCGCTTGCGGCTTAGCGCTCAAAATATCTCGCGCAAACGCCTGAGCCCGAAGCGGAATGAAGGATTCGTGATACTCGTCTTATTCCGAACATGGATACTTATCTAATGTGAAGCATTTCCGAAATGCGCATAAAAAATGTCCTGACCTCCAGCACCAGCGTCGCCCAGTCACCAGCACCTTCAGTCAGGACGGTTATATCGTAGACCGGATTCGATAAAACGGCAAGAGGAATAACACAAAAACAGATTGTTTTTTTCAGTTCTCTCGCATTCGTCGAGAAAGAACTTTCGCATCGGTGCGGACTCGCAATTAAGGATCGACGAACTGTTTTTTCACCCGGCTTTTAATGTGTTTTTTTTTTGCGACCCCGCGCCTTGCGTGAGCGTCTTCGTTAACATTGATGAGAGAGCCTTATTTCCCGACCACGCATTTCGTGATTGCATTCGGTTCCATCCTTCTGGAAGTGCCATGGCCAAGCATAAAAACATTTACAGCGTCCATCCGATGGTCCCAATGGTTCAGCAGTGGATCGCCGAGTTGCCGGACAAGACAGGCCGATCTCTCAACGAATGGCTCAAATATATCATGAAGGAAGGCCCGACCGAAGAAAGCGAACGCCGCGATTGGCTGAAACGCGTGCACAAACTCAGCACGCGATCGGCGATGTGGCTGGCCGAGCGTTCCCTCGGCAAAGGCGACGCCGAAGACACGCCCGAAACCTATCTCAAGCAAGCGGAGATCTATGTCGTCGAGATGCTCGCGGGCAAGAAGGCGGCGCTCAAGCCGATCTACGCTGAGTTGTTGCAACGTGGCTTGAGCGTCGGCAGGGACGTCAAGGCCTGCCCGTGCAAGACGATTGTGCCGCTCTATCGCAACCACGTCTTCGCCCAGATCAAGCCGGCTACACTGAAACGCATCGATTTCGGTTTCGCGCTGAAGGACACGAAGGCAGCAGGACGTCTAATCGACACCGGAGGATTCGCGAAGAAAGACCGCATCACCCATCGCGTCCCGATCACTGCCATCGCCGAAATCGACGACGAAGTCAGGCATTGGCTAACAGTCGCCTATGACATAGATACTTGATCGCGGCCGCTGCACCAATTCAAAATACGAATCATGAAAACACGAAAGAGGAATACCAAAGAATTATTCGTACTTTCGTGATTCTGTTTTTTGTAGCCTCTTGGTCACGTAATGTTCTCCGCTGTGGGTTTGTCGGACTAGATCTCGGCGAATTTTGCTGTGAAATGCCTCAGCGTCGGCGGCTCCTCGATGATGCGTAGGCCGTGCAGCGAGTCACGCTGTTGATACAACTCAGTGATCGCTTCGATCACGTAATCGATATGGCTCTGCGTATAGACGCGTCGTGGAAGGGCGAGGCGCACGAGTTCCATCGGTGGCGTGCCGTCGGCGCCGAACATCACGCTGCCGATTTCGACCGCCCGAATCCCTGCATGACGATACAGCGCGCACACCAACGCCTGCCCTGGAAACGCCGACGGATGGATGTGCGGACAGAACGCCGACGCGTCGATGTAGATCGCATGCCCGCCCGGCGGCTCGACGATCTGCACGCCCGCTTTCATCAGCCCTTCGCCGAGATACGCAGTACTTCGTATACGATATTCCAAGTAGTGCTCGTCCAGCACTTCAACAAATCCCTGAGCCATCGCCTCCAGATCTCGGCCCGCCAGGCCGCCGTACGTGACGAAACCTTCGGTCAAAATGAGCAGGTTGTTCGCCCGTGCCGCCAGGGCGTCATCGCGCATTAGCAACACGCCGCCGATGTTGACCAGACCATCCTTCTTGGCGCTAATCGTCGCGCCGTCGGCGAGAGAAAACATCTCCTGAGCGATTTCTCGTGAACTGCGATTCGCTTGACCATGCTCGCGTTGTTTAATGAGGTAGGCGTTCTCGGCAAATCGGCAGGCGTCGAGGAAAAACGGGATGCCGTGGCGATGACACAAATCGCGCGTCGCCCGGATATTCTCCAGGCTCGCCGGTTGCCCACCGCCGGAGTTGTTGGTCACGGTCAGCATGCAGACGGGAATCCGCTCGGGGCCGACTTCCGTGATGAGCCGAGCCAGCTTGGCCAAATCGATGTTGCCCTTGAACGGATGGTGCGAGCGTGGCTGTTTGCCTTCGTCAATGACGAGATCGACGGCCTTGGCGCCGGAATGCTCGATGTTAGCCCGGGTCGTGTCGAAGTGATTGTTGCTTGGGATCACCTTGCCAGCGCCGCCGATCAACTCAAACAAGATGCGTTCGCTCGCCCTGCCCTGGTGCGTCGGCAGGATGTGCGGCATGTCGGTCAGGTCGCACATCACGCTCTCGAAGCGGAACCAGCTCCGCGCGCCGGCGTACGATTCGTCGCCGCGGATCATGCCGGCCCATTGTTCGCTGGACATGGCAGCGGTCCCGCTGTCGGTGAGGAGATCGATGATGACGTCATCCGCCGGTATCTGAAAGACGTTGAAATTGGCGGCACGCAGTTTGACCTCGCGCTCGGCCCGTGTGGTCAGCTTGATCGGCTCGACCATCTTGATGCGAAACGGTTCGATGATGGTTTTCATGATGGTGCTTTCCTGATTTCTGCTTGCGGCTTAGCGCTCGGATCATCCGACGAGAGCGCTAAGCCGCAAGCGGAATACACGATTACCTCGCACTCATCCTATCCAAATTCCGATCTTGCCGCCTCTGCCAGGGTTGCACGGTTTACCAGGGATGCCGATTATCAGGACTTTAACGCATATTCCCTGAAGTCCGCTGATTACTTGGACCGATGATACCTCCATCAACCCGTGGATTTCCCGAACGTGCATCGTCGTGAAAGCTTGCCTGGCTTCTCACTTCGACATCCCACGTTCGGGTTGGCGGTTTCGTGGGCGTTTGTTACAGTGCTCACGACCGACGGAGGATAAAGCCGGCATGTTTTATCGCTTGGGGCGTTTCGCCGCCAAATACTCTTGGCTCATTTGTATTGCCTGGATCGCGCTCGGCGCGAGCCTGTCCGCCATTGCGCCGCGCTGGGACACGCAAACGCAAGACGACGACGTTCGCTTCGTCCCCGAGCGTTTCACGAGCGTTCGCGCGTATCACCTGCTTAAGCAGGCCTTTCCGAAAGATGTCTTCGCGTGCCGGGCGGTCTTCGCCATCGAACGCGATAGCGAAACTCTCTCGCAGCAAGATTTTCTGCTGGTCGATGCGCTTGTCGCCGACCTGGACAAATTGCGTGAAGCCGAGCCTGCCCTTAAAATGGGCAAGGTCGAATCGTATCAAAGCGGTGTGATCGGCTGGCGTATGACGAGCAACGATCAACGCTGCACGCTCATTCAGGTCTCGCTGGAAACGCCTTATTTAGCAGCTGCAACTCAACAAGCCGTCGAACGCATGGATGCGAAAATCCGCGAACGGCTCGGCGACAAGACTCCCGAGGGTTTGACGATCCATACCACCGGTGCCGCAGGAATAGGCCGCGACTTGACCAAAGCCAGCGGCGACAGCCTGGAAGACACGACGTTGGCGACGATCATCCTCGTCATCGTGGTGCTGTTGGCGGTCTACCGCGCGCCGCTCTTGGCCCTCGTGCCGTTGTTGACGATTGCCGTCTCGGTATTCGTCGCGCTCAAGCTGCTCGCATTGATGACGCTGGTTCCTGGCGTGCACCTGGTCAACATCAGCAAGATATTCGCCATCGTGATCCTCTACGGCGCTGGTACGGATTATTGCTTATTCCTCGTGAGCCGATATCGCGAGGAGCTGGAATCGGGCGGCAGTATCGACGAGGCGATCGCCCGGGCTGTCGGCGGCGTCGGTGAAGCGCTGGCGGCGAGTGCGGGTACCGTCATGGTCGGGTTGGGATTGATGGCCCTGGCCGAGTTCGCGAAGGTGCGCTATGCCGGGCCGGCGATCGCGCTGAGTCTCGGCGTCGCGCTGCTGGCATCGCTCACCCTCACGCCGGCGCTCTTGTGCATCCTTGACCGGGTCGTTTTCTGGCCTGGCAAAGCACCCGCCGCGATTGTCCGGTCACGCTTGCTCGCCATCGACGCGCCGGAGAAACTCGGTATTTGGGACGCGATCAGTCGCTGGGTCGTGCGGAGGCCGATCGCCGTCTGGGTCACCGCCGCTGCCGTGCTTGCCCCGCTCGTCATCCTTGGCTTGCGTGTGCAGCCCAACTACCGGGCGACGGGCGAGTTGAATCCGCAATGCGCGAGCCTCAAGGGTCTCAGCGCCATTCAGAAGCATTTCACCGCCGGCGAGATCGGCCCCGTCACCGTGCTTGTGACCTCATCGAAAGATTGGACAAGCCGACTCGGCCAGCGCGAACTGGAGCGAATCAGCCAGGGATTCACATTGGTTGACGGCGTGGCCGAGGTGCGCTCGCTCGTACAGCCGTTGGGCTTCCCATGGATTGAGATCAGCCCCGATCCGCAAGGCACGGGCATCCTGCATCAACTCATGACGCTGCTCCAGCCGATCGCGCAGAGTTGGCACGACGATGCCATCAGTGAAGCGCGACAGCATTTCATGTCCAAGGTGGAACTCGAGGAATCGCCCGGCGTGAAACGCACGATGTATGTCGCCAAGATCGACGTCATCCTCAAGACCGATCCGTTCGAGCCAGAGAGCGGCAAGACACTCAAGCTGCTGCAAACCTGGCTGCGCATCAACCTGCCCGACCATAACCTTCTAGGCGAGAACCTGCGCACCGAATGCTACGGCATCACCGCCATCGGGCAGGACCTGGCCGAGGTGACCGAGAGCGACCGCTTCCGCGTCAACAGCTTCGTGCTGGCGGCGATTCTCCTGATTCTCCTCGTGCTCGTGCGGCGCGTTTGGCTGGCGCTCTACCTGTTGATGACGGTGCTCGGCAGCTACTACGCCGCCCTCGGTGCGACCGCGCTGATGGGTCTGTATTGGCAGGGCCAGATTCTGACGCATGTCGATTGGCGCGTGCCGTTCTTCCTGTTCACGATTCTGGTCGCGGTCGGCGAGGATTACAACATCTTGTTGATCGCCCGCGCACTGGAAGAACGCAAACGCCATGGTGCCGTCGAGGGATTGCGCCGCGCCCTCGCCAAGACCGGCGGAGCGATCACGTCGTGCGGCCTGATCATGGCCGGCACGTTCGCGACGTTGATGCTCGCGGGTCTGAATACGCTAACGCAGATCGGCTTCGCCCTGGCCTTCGGCGTACTGGTGGACACGTTCATCGTGCGGCCATTCCTCGTGCCCGCGTGTGCCGTGCTGTTGTGGCGCGATGGGCCGGAGAAGGCTGCGGACGACGATGTGTTGGCGCTGGCGCGACGCAAGACGGCGGCGTGACGCAACAATCCCAGAGGTGAAGTACTCCGAACCTCTGGGATGAAGTGATCCCAAGGGTTCGGAGTACCTCACCCATGGGCTTCCCTTGTTACCGGCACGCCTTCAGAAACGCGATCAGGTCGGCCAATTGTTGTAGCGTCAATTGTTGATCCAATCCCGCGGGCATGATCGACACGCGGCTCGGGCGGATTTCTTCGATCTCCGTACGCGACACGCGCAGGTCCTGATTGACGCCAATCGCCAGGTGCAGTTCATCGGCGGAGTTTTTGCGGACCAGGCCGTTGTGCGTCAGGCCGTTCTTGGTGGTGATGACGATCGGCTCGTAGCCGCGGACAAAGCTGGCGCTTGGAAAAATGATCGATTCGAGCAGATCGCGTTCCGTGCGGATGCTGCCGATGCGTGTGAGGTCCGGCCCCGTTTTGCCGCCAACGTAGCCGATGGCATGACACGCCATGCACGCCGACTTCGCGTGATTGAACACCGTCATGCCGCGGCGCACATCGCCCGCCGGCAGCTTGGTCAGCAAGTCTTCGAGCCGGGCCTGTTGCTTACCCGTGTCGGCGTTGAGCGTTTTGAGCAATGGCTCCGCATCTTTGCGAACCTTCGCGCTGAACTTTGCGAGCCTGAGTTTGACGGCATCCTCGCGCAGTACCGTTCGCAACTCTGGCGATTGCAGCGACTTAACGAGCATCGCGCCAACCTTGTCGTCCTTCGTTTGCGCGAAGGCATCGAGGAGGCGATCGACTTCCATCGGCCCAACCTTAGGTAGGTTCGTCGCCAACGCGGCAAGTTGCACGCCGTCAAGTTTGGCTTTGCTGAGTACCTCGGCGGCGAGGCTGCGCTGCAGCACCGGTTGCTCGCCGTTGACTTCCGTCAGCAGAAAACCGAACAACGTCGGATCCGGCGATAGCGACCCTGCCGACAGAATCGACAGCGCGGTCAAGCGCGTCAGCGGCTCGGCTTTTGCGTCCTCGCCGAGTTTGCGCAGGTCGGCAAGCAAATCGGCGGGCGGCGCTTTCGGCAGTCGCAGCGAACGCAGCGCTCGCGCGGCTTCGAGCCGAAGCGCGGGCTGGTCGCCATTTAGCTGAATGCGCAACGCATCCAGCCAGGCCGGCGGGGCCTCCTTGAGCGGCGATTGAGCCATCGCATGCAACACGGCAATTCGGCTCTCGACCGTGGCGGCATCGTCGCCCAGCACATCGACGAGCAATGCTTGCGTTGCCTTTGCCTTCGACAGTTTCGCTAGCTGTTCGATCAACTCGCGGCGTTCTTCGGTCAAAAACTTTGCCGCGAGGCGTTGACGAAGCGCTTTGCCAAGCGACGCGCTCCATTCGGGATGCCGGCTGGCGATCCACCACGCCGTCTCGCGCAGTTTCGGATCGCTCGCGGACAACTCCCTAACGACAACGCTCGCTTCGAGCTTGCCGCCCTCTGCGATCTGATCGAGCACGACCAGAGCAGCACGACGCACCGACGCGCGAGCATCATCTAGCCCATGAGAAACCGAATCGCGGTCGTTCATCTCGATCAACGCATATGTCAGCGAATGTTCCAATACGCGGTCGCTTGTTTGCGCGAGCCGATCGAAGATCGCCTCGGCGGCTGGCCTCGATGTGCGCGGGCTGGCATCGGCGTAAATGCGACCCATCGCCTCGGCGGCGACTCGCAAGACAGCGGGCGGCGTCGCAGGCGATTGCAGAAATGCCAGCACCCTCGCCGAGAAGTTGACATCCCAATTCACGCTCATTGAATGCAGCGCAACACGGACGACGCTCGCATCCTTGGCGGCCAGGCCGTAATCGCGCACGAACGCCCGTGCCTTGACGCTGATGATGCGCGTCGCGGCCCAGAGCGCGTTGCGTTGCGTTTCCACCGTTCCCGTCTGCATGATCGCGGTTAGCTCAGGCAGCATCACATCGCCGCGCTGGCCGGCGAGGTCGATCGCGCGTTTGCGAACGAACGCACGCGGATCGGCCAGACATCGTGCAATCGATTTCGTGTCATCCCAGTCGATACGCAAGCCGTACGGATCGTCGTGTGGCTTCGTGCTGACTTTGCGCACGCGATAGATCGCGCCGAGCACGTCGGGTTTGACGAGTTGCGAGGTCGGGCAGCAGAGCTTGTACCAGCCGCCGGTGTCGATGACGAGCAGGCTGCCGTCGGCATCTTCGATGACGTCGGTCGGGTGAAAGTCCTTGTTGTCGGATACGAGAAAATTCTCATCGCGCGTTTTGAAGCTCGCACCGTCGGGGATCAATACATGGCGCGTGACCTTTTGCAGATTGAACAGGCACGCGAAAATGTTGTCTTGATACTCGGAACCCCACCCGCTCGACTCGTAGCGATGTAGGCCGCACGGCGCCGCCGGGCCGAGTTGGGTGAGCACGGGCAGGACGTGTGGCCCGGTCCAGCGATGACCGGGGTCGCGGATCACTTCCCAGTCTTTGCCATAGATGCCGCCGTAGACGGCGTGAACGAGACCGTCGCGCTGCCCGCCGCCGGGGAACTGGAAGAAAGTCGTGGTGAAGATGCGTTCGCCGGTCGGCGTGAAAACGAGATCGACGGGGTTATCCATGCCGCCGGTCATGACCGGTTCGAGGCCCGTGCCATCGAGGCGAGCGCGAAAGACATGGGCGGCCCGCGTCTGAAACTTCTTGTTGCCTGGCAGCTCGTAGGTCTGCGGCGCGAAGGCGCCCTTGCACCAGTAGATGCGCCCATCAGGGCCAAGGTACGGCCCATGCAAATCGTTCGCACAACCCGTGAGCGTTTTGCCATCGAACCAGATCTCGCGTTTGTCGGCCTTGCCTGTACCCGTGTCGGTCAATTTGATGATGTGCGGCGGGGCAGCGACATAGAGCGAACCGCGGTGGTACATCGTGCCTTCGGGAAACATCATCTTGTCAGCAAAGACGGTGGACTTGTCGAACACGCCGTCGCCCTTGGTCGATTCGAGCCGCACGATGCGGTGCGGCTTCTTCTCAAGCTGCACCGCGACCTTCTCGTTGGAGCCGGACGAATCGCTGACATAGAGCCGGCCACGCTCATCAAAGTCCGCCGAGATCGGCCGATCGACCTGCGGCGACTTCGCGGCGACTTCGATGGTGAACCCCTTGGGCAGTGTAAACGTGTGCCCGTTGAGCAAGACGGTGACGCGATCCCTGGGTTCCTGAGCGGCAACGAAGCTGGTTGCGACGAGCGTGATGAGTAGCGTGAATCGGAACATGGTGACCTCGTAGTATTCCAGGCGAAAAGGCCGATGCCGATATGATACGAGCGGGCGACGTGCGAGAGCGGTTCCCAGGTGGGTTGCATACATCGGCAACATACCCTCCCTTCACTCTCAGGGGAAATTTAGTATGAGTCCAGAACTTACAGCCGAGCCAGGCGACGATCTTGTCCCGCGCTACGCCTTGCTTGGCGCAGTAGGCCTTTACCACTTTCTCGACGCTTGTGTCCGTACGTCGTGCCGCTGGGATACCAAACGAAGAGCACCTTTCGAAACCTCGAGCTTTACGAGCGTTTCGCCGTCACCCATGACTGTAAAGTCGATGTCGGACTTGCTCAAGTCACGCGTGTGAAGGTCGAATGTGACTTGATGGATCATGGAAGATGCCCTTGTGTTGAATGACGACGTACTGCCTGAGCAGTGGTTTAATGACTGGACCCTGGCAGAGCGACTTTTTTGCGTTGTGATCCCGATGCGATCAAGCTCTTAAGAAACTTCACGATGCAGGCGTGGCCGGAGTCAATGGCCAAATCAAGCGCTGTTTTGGACAACCCGTTGCGTGCATCGACCTTCGCACCCGCGGCGACGAGCAGCATGACGATAGCCAAGCGTCCTCTTTCTGCGGCAATGTGCAGCGCAGAATAACCGCTGGGACTATTCCAACCGCTGAGCGTCTTGGTATTGATTTTCGCACCGGCTAACAGCAACAGCGCCGCGCTTTCTGCGCTGCCCGTCCATGCGGCCAGATAGAGCGGAGACCAACCGTATTCGCTCCTTTGGTCAATGTCCGCACCGTTGGCAATCAGATACTCAACGATATCGGTGTGGCCATTGATGATCGCCCCACCCAGTGCAAAGTGGCCAGCAGATGTGGTTGCGTTGATCTCTACACCTCTCGCGAGATGGTATTTCACAGCGTCGAGATCACCGTGTTCTGCCGCTGACTTGAGAGTTCGTGGCCGCATGTTTATCCTCGCCTCTACGGCTCGGCTCACCTGCTGGGCCGGCCTGCTTGACGCATTGCCTCGAAACCACGGAATGTCGGCTCGGTCAGGTGCAGCCGTTCGTTAGGCCGCGCGATCCGCGGCTCCGGTTGACCGCTTGGTTAGTAGGGCATTAGTTGGAACATGGGCAACGATTCGAATGGAATAGTGCCCTCTTGCCAAAATAACTTCGACCGAACGATTTTGGAGATGGCGGCAGTGTCAACGTTGTCATCACGCACCATCAACGGTTCCATTCTGTCTCTTACCCCTATCTCTGCGCCTACCCATTGCGGACCAACGTGGCAATTTTCCCAGTCATCGTTGTATCGGGAGACACCAATAAACGCGGGAAATGCGTCGCACAACCCCCTTTGAAGCGAGCAGTCAATCGTCTCAAAATCGCTCACAACAATTGTCCTCGTTTCGTCGATACTCCATCGATTTCCAATTAGGGAATAGATTTCCCGGTCAATGCTCGGCAGCACAACGGGATTGGGAATCAAGAATCGAGTGACCCAATTCATTTCGATTCGTTGGGGCAAAAATAGCCAGATCGGATTACGCTGCCTTTGGATGGCATTCCTGGCTTCGAGAGCAGCGGGAGTGCGCGGATATCCAAATTGTCGAATGTCATCAAGGTAAAGTGCTTTCATCTGCGATTCGAGCATAGCCGAGAACTCTGGGTTACTATCGAACAGTGCAAGTAAGTCGTGGGCGTCTTCGTCTTGTTTGCGACGAATCTCCCCCTGAATAGATGTAAGTGTCAAGATTCCCATCGGGGTGTGACCTCGCTTTGGTCGATACACATAGCGAAACTCATCGCGAATCTGATCGTCAAATTCGGACAAGCGTTTTAATTCGCCGGCCAGTCGCTTGAATTCGCTTAGCAATTCGGAGGTCATTTTCGTCTTCCCCTTACGGTACAGTTCAGCAGTGGGGCTGGCTGGAGAGACTTCACACGCTCCAAAGCGCACATGCGGCCCCGGTCAGGTCGAACGACTGATTCGGCCTGATTCGCCGCTATCTACTCGGACAGTCGTCGCGATCAGTTTGTCGCGCGGCTGTTGATGTACGCCTCGACAGCATCTTTCGCCTCTGCCAGCCCTGCCGTTTCCTCTCGGTAAGCCTTGATGGCCTCGATCTTGCGGGTCGCGCGCGATTTCTTTGACATCATCGGAGAGCGGCAGCGCCGTCCGAAGGTCGATCCCGCTGTGCCGCAGCAACAAGTAGAGCCGTCAGACGCGGCATCACCCCCAGGAATCGCTGAGCTCATCCTGGGGCTTGCGGGTGTTATTTTCGTCATCGTAACGCGCGAGCAAACGGCGTGTCAAAGTCAGTGGCGACCCAATTGATTGTTTTTGGCCAAATAATCGGCATGCACTCCCCCCCTCTCTCACGGCCAGCGCGCATAACTGGGCAGTTTGAGGGGCTTGCGCTATAGCGGCCTTCTCCATATCTGTGAGTCATGGCCATCGACTTGCTGCGCGTCGCTTTCTGACATGCAGAGGTCGGTTGCTGATCTCACGGATGTCTCTCATGACGAAGCTCGTTGATGTCGGTTCCATCGGCTGTTACTTCGAATCCCTCTCCGA
>CAMAUE010000042.1 GCA_945861245.1 Singulisphaera sp. GP187 | reverse complement strand
CTCCAGGTGCTTGCGGTGGTGGCGATCATTGTCGTCGGGAAGTCGCTGACCGCCCTCGGGATTGTACTCGTCCTACGCCGCCCGCTGAAGACGGCACTGATCGTGTCGGCGGCGTTAGCACAGATTGGGGAGTTCTCGTTCATCCTCGTCGCACTCGGCATCCTGCTGGGTCTCGTGCCCCCCGAGGCGCAAAGCCTGATCGTGGCCGGGGCACTGCTCTCGATCACCATCAACCCGCTAGTGTTTAGCGCCGTCGAGCGCTGGTTCCCGGAGGCAAGATAATCGTGATCGAGCAGTTGTGGGGTTTTTGCAACTTTGCCTGTTTCGGGTTAGCTACTTTCCATTTCTTGAGTCGCAAAACATGTCTGCGCTCTTTTGCTGGAGCAAACTTGACGGTGAGCGATGAATTCCCGATAACGCCCTTCATGAGGGCGTTTATCCTTTAAGGTCCTGAAAAGAAGCGCGATCCGGGCCGAACCGCTGGTATCTTGTCGGACTGCGTCACTTTATAGGAACCGTGAATCTGTCCTAGCGGCATTACTGTTATCGATGAAACCTGAAAGCTCGAACGTAACAATTGAGCGACAGCCATGTTGAGACATCTTTGCTATACCGCGCCCGTGTTTCTTGTTGTCATCGCCCTCGGATGCGCCCAGCCTGGGCCGCCGCTGACGGAAGTGAAAGGGCGGGCGACGCTCGATGGCAAACCGCTCGACGGCGCCGTGATCCGCTTCAACCCCCTCGCTGAAACGCCAGGGCATGGCGGCATTGCCGTTGCGGATGGCGACGGAAAATTCTCGGCAATCGCCGGCGGGGCCGACAAACGCCCTGGTCTGCCTGCGGGCAAATATAAAGTGCTCATCACGCGGCATCGTCGGCCCGATGGATCAGCGCCCAGGAAGGACGTGCCCGACATCGTTTCCGACGCCATTGAAACCGTGCCCGACCCCTATTCCAGCTCGCGCGACACACCATTGACCGCGACCATCGGCACATCGAGTGAGACGATCGATTTTCATCTGAAGTCGCCGTAGCCAGCTTGGACGCACCGTCGCGCTCCGTGGCGCGGCTAACCGGAGAAATGCCATGCAATGGATTCGTCGTTTTTTCGTGGTTGCGGTCATTGCGAGCGCATTGATAGCGACACACGCCCAGGATCAGCCGAAGAAGGCGGCCCCGCGGTTTGGATTTGACGTGGATGAGTTGACGTATTCGCAAAAGACGCCGGACGAGACGATGAAGTCGATCGCCAAGGCGTTGGATCGCAAGAAGGCCGACTATTTGCTGGCGCACATTGCCGACCCGCTTTATGTGGATTACTGGATCAATCAGTATAAAAAAGACTTCACGAAGGGGAAGGAACAAGGCAAGGAGCTGCTGGCGTTTGATCGTCTCGTTGGAGAGGCGAACCTGTACTTCCAGAACGATCCGCTGATCATTCGCGACCTGCGTGTATTCTCCCGCGAAGGCAAATGGGAGGAGAAGGACGACCTCGCGATCGGCACCGCCGACTCGATTCCGGCTCGCAAAGTGTTCCTCCGCAAGATGGGCGATCGCTGGTTTCTGGAGAATAAGCAGCAGTAGCTTCAACCCGTACGGCGTGCTATTTATGGCGGGCTATACCTTCGGCGAGTGGGTTTATCGCTTTTCCGAGCCGCGACCGTCAGGGAGCGGCCGACAGCGAGCGCACGACGGCCTGTCGGCCGCTCCCTGACGGTCGCGGCTCGGAAAAAGTTCGATTCGTCCGAAAAAACGACATCTTCAGCCGTGCGAAGATATATACGATCTCAATTAATCAGGACACCACGCATGACCTCCTTGATCGACCTTCGCAGCGATACCGTCACCCGCCCCACGCCCGGCATGCGTGCCGTCATGGCGTCCGCAGAAGTTGGCGACGACGTGTTCGGCGACGACCCGACCGTCAACAAGCTCGAACAGCGCACCGCTGACCTGCTCGGCAAAGAGGCGGCCCTGTTCGTTCCGTCCGGCACGATGTCGAATCAGCTGGCGGTCAATATCCACACGCAACCGGGCGATGAGTTGCTTTGCGATCTCAACTGCCACATCTACAACTACGAAGCCGGCGGGCCTGCGATCCTGTCGAGCGTCACCTGCCGAACGCTCGACGGCGATTCGGGCATCCTCGATCTCAGCCAGCTGGAAGACAAGATTCGCAATCCCGACGATCCGCATCTCGTCCGCACGCGGCTCGTTTGTCTGGAGAACACGCACAACCGCGGCGGCGGACGCATCTATCCGCTCGAGAAGATCGAAGCGATCAGCCAATGGGCCTGGAAGCACGGCCTCATCATGCATCTCGATGGCGCTCGGCTCTGGAACGCCATCGTCGCCACCGGCATCAAGGCAAGCGAGTGGGCACGCCATTTTGACACCGTCTCCGTCTGCTTCAGCAAAGGCCTCGGCGCTCCCGTCGGCTCCGCTCTGGCCGGGCCGCGTGCGGTTATCGCGAAAGCCCGGCGGGTTCGCAAGCTGTTCGGCGGCGGCATGAGGCAGGCGGGCATCCTCGCGGCGGGTTGCTTGTACGCACTCGAGCATCACGTTGAACGCCTGGCCGAGGACCATCGCAATGCTCGCATCTTCGCCCAGGCGGTAAAAGATACGCCAGGCCTGTCGCTCGAACCAGCCGAGGTGGATACGAATCTCGTCTGGTTCCGCGTCGATCCGTCGCTCGCCACGGCCAAGGACATCGCGCAACGGCTCAAGGAAAACGGCGTGCTCGTTCATGCCACCGGCCCGCAGAAACTGCGAGCCTGCACGCACCTCGACGTGTCGCAATCGCAAGCCGAGAAGGCCGCCGAGGCGCTGCGCAAAGTATGCAAAATTGTTTAGCCGCTCGCCTTTGGTGAGCGCGGACGTGCCGATTGCAATCGCACGAAATAATCGCAAACCCACCGCCCGCGCTCGCCAAAGGCGAACGGCTAAACGGGGAGCCCCGATCCATGACACAATTATCCCGCCGATCGTTTCTGCACTTCGCCACCCACGGCATTGGTGGCGCGGCCCTTGCGTCGCTGTTGCAGAGTGACGGCAAACTCGCGGCGGCGCCGGGCGAGGCATCCGACCCGCCGCCGCACCATGCTCCCAAGGCGAAACGCGTCATCCATGTCTGCCTGTGCGGCGCGCTCAGCCAGGTGGATTCGTTCGACTACAAACCCGAACTCCCGCGCCTGCATGGCCGATCGTTGCAATCGAGCGAACGGCCCGATGTTTTCTTCGGCCAAGTCGGGCTGCTGCGTCAAAGTGATTGGGCGTTTCGGCAACGAGGCCAGAGCGGGCTGTGGATCTCCGACCTGTTCCCCGAAATCGGCGCCGTCGCGGATGAGCTGACGATTATCAACTCGATGGTCGCGGAAACGTCCAACCACACGCCGGCGACGTTTCAGGAAAACACCGGTTTCCGCTTGAACGGGTTCCCGACGCTCGGAGCCTGGCTGTCCTATGGCCTGGGCAACGAGAGCGAGAACCTGCCCGCCTTTGTTGTCATCCCCGATCCGCGCGGTCAGCCCGCGGGCGGATCGATCAATTGGTCGAACGGTTTTCTGCCCGCGCGACATCAAGGGGTCATGATGCGTAGCCAGGGCACGCCGATCGACGACCTCTTCCCCGCTCGCCGACTGCCCGCAGAAACGGATCGCGCCACGCGCGATCTCATCGACACGCTCAATCGGCAGCATCAGATGCAACGGCCCGGCGACGATGCCCTGGCCGCCCGCATTCGCAGCTACGAACTGGCGGCACGCATGCAGCTGGCCGTCCCCGAAGTCGCCAATCTGCGCGAAGAATCGCTCGCCACGCACGCGCTCTACGGCATCGACCGCCCCGAATCCGCTGACTTCGGCGGCGCCTGTCTGCTCGCTCGACGACTGCTCGAACGTGGCGTCCGCTTCGTCCAGATGTTCTCCGGTGGATCGTTCGGCAACCCACGCATCAATTGGGACGGCCACGAAAACATGCGACAGAACCACGGCCAGGAAGCCGCACGCATCGACCGCCCCATCGCCGGCTTGCTCCGCGATCTGCGCAGCCGTGGCATGCTGGACGACACCCTCGTGCTCTTCACGACGGAGTTTGGCCGGACGCCGTTCACGCAGGCCGCGTCGAACGTCGTCGGCACAGGCCGCGATCACAACCAATACGGTTTCAGCGTATGGCTGGCAGGCGCGGGGCTGAAACACGGCATGACCTATGGCGCAACAGATGACGTTGGTTGGAGATCGGTCGAGCATGTCGTCAACTGGTACGATTTCCACGCCACGGTGCTGCATCTGCTCGGCATCGATCACGAAAAACTCACCTTTTACCATAATGGTATTCGACGACGGCTAACCAACGTACATGGTGAGATATTGCGTGAAATTCTCGCTTGAGGTCGAAGTTTTTTGGACTACGTTCGTGATTTCTCCGATATTTGCATTGATCCGAGTCCGTATCTAGGTAATAATAATAGAAAGCACGCTCCTGCCTCCGGTAAAACCTAAATGAATGAAACTCCCCGCGCACCTGGCTTCTTGCGAAAGGTCGCCAATTACCTCTGCCTGCCGCAACTTACGGAAAACGCCACCGTTGATCCGGCCGAGCGCATTGATTGGCTTCGGACGATTCCCTATCTCAGCCTGCACGTCGGCTGCGTAGCAGTCTTTTGGGTCGGCTGGAGCTGGCTGGCGGTATCCATCGCATTCTTTCTCTATGCCCTGCGAGTCTTCACCCTGACGGGTTTCTACCATCGCTACTTCTCGCACCGATCGTTCAAGACTTGGCGAATCGTGCAGTTCGCCTTCGGCTGGATCGGTTGCATGGCAATCCAACGCGGTCCGCTGTGGTGGGCGGCCCATCACCGCTATCACCATATTCACTCCGATGATCCGCTCGATCTGCATTCGCCTCGGCAAAAGGGGCTTTTCTGGAGCCACATGGGCTGGTTCCTCACGCCCAGGGCGATGCCGACCAACCTGCGCATTATTCCCGACTTCGCCAAATACCCCGAACTTCGCTGGCTCGATCGCTGGGACATTGTGCCACCGCTCATCATGGGAGCGATGCTCTACCTTTTCGGCGAACTCGTCGCCTTCGGTGCTCCCGAGTCCGGCGTGACCGGCTTGCAGCTGTTCGTTTGGGGCTTCTTGATCTCGACGATCGCTACCTACCATGTAACCTACCTCGTTAACTCCGCGACGCACATCATCGGCTCACGCCGCTACCAAACCAAGGACGATAGCAAAAACAGCCTGATCGTCGCGCTGCTAACATTCGGTGAAGGCTGGCACAACAACCACCACTATTACCCGAACTCGACCCGCCAGGGTTTCTTTTGGTGGGAAATCGACATCAGCTATTACGTCCTGTGCTTCATGAGCGCACTGGGCCTGGTGTGGGATCTCAAAGCCGTGCCTGCACGCATTCTGCATCCGAAGCCCAAATCCCTTGCGATCCCCGCCGATGCGAAGCCGGTGACGATCACGGTGTCGTAAATCGTTTAGCCGCTCGCCTTTGGCGAGCGCGGTTTTCGCGATCACCACACTACAGCGCTCGCCAAAGGCGAGCGGCTAAACAATTCCCGCTTGTCATTTCCGCGCCCGCTCTGAAAATATCCATTGCGTAGATTGCATCCGAACAACAACCCCATTTGGGGCCGAGGGTTCACTATGTCCGTGCAGAAAGCAATATCAGGGAAAACACGTATCGGCTGGATCGGCACCGGCGTCATGGGACGCTGGATGTGCCAACATGCCATATCCAAGGGCTTCGCGGCCACCATCTACAATCGCTCCAAAGACAAGCCCGATGTCAAGACGCTTCTGGATGCGGGAGCGCAGTGGGCCGACACGCCCAAGCAGGTTGCCGAGGCAAGCGACATCGTCTTTGCGATCGTCGGCTTTCCGAAGGACGTGCGCGACGTGTTCCTCAGCCAGACCGGCGCACTCGCCGGCAGCAAGCCCGGGACGATTCTTGTCGATATGACGACAAGCGAGCCGACGCTGGCCCGTGAAATCTACGATGCCGCCAAGGCCAAAGGCGTTCATAGTCTCGACGCGCCCGTCTCCGGCGGCGATGTCGGAGCCAAAAACGCCACGCTCTCGATCATGATCGGCGGCGATAAAGACGTCGTCGATGCCGTCGCACCGGTCTTTGAAGCGATGGGCAAAACGATCATCCATCAAGGCGCCGCCGGTTCGGGCCAACATACCAAGATGGTCAATCAGATTCTGATCTCGTCCAACATGGTCGCACTGTGTGAAGCGTTGCTCTACGGCTACAAAGCGGGACTCGATCTCGAAACGGTCTTCAAGTCGGTCTCCGTCGGCGCCGCCGGCAGCAAAGCGCTGGAAGTCCTCGGCCCGCGCATCCTGGCTCGCAACTTCGAGCCAGGCTTCTATGTCGAGCATTTCATTAAGGACATGGGCATCGCGCTCGAAGAATCGAAAAAGATGGGCCTATCGACGCCCGGCCTGGCGCTGGCGCATCAGCTCTACCTCGCCCTGCAAGCCCAAGGCTATGGCCGCAAGGGCACGCAGGCGTTGCTGCTGGCGCTCGAGCACATCAGCGGCATCAAACGTTAAACGCGCGTGTTGTTTAGCCGCGACGCGCAGCGGCCTTGAAGTTTGCGCTCCGTTGCGCGTCTCAGCTAAACGAGATTTCATTTTCAATCATTGTACGCGCGCAAAAAAGCCCGACGATTTCGCGTCGGGCTTCTCGAACCCTCCGGAATTACTACCCAATCAGCTGGCGGACCGGGCGACCCGTCGGTATGAGTTCGATCGGTCGGCCATCCTGAGCGCGATACCAGGTATTGAGCGGGATGCCTAGCGCGTGATAGATCGTCGCGGCGATGTCTTGCGGGCGGACCGGATTGTCAACGACGACTTCCGCTGCTGCGTTGGTCGCGCCGATGACTTGGCCCATGCGGATACCGCCGCCGCCCAGCGTCGCCACGCCCGCGGTTGACCAGTGATCGCGGCCTGCGGACGGGTTGACCTTCGGCGTACGGCCGAAGTCGCCGAACCAGACCACCAGCGTGTTTTCGAGCAATCCGCGCGTGTGCAAATCCGCCAACAGTGCGGCGTAGGCGCGGTCGAGGCGAGGCAGAAGGCGGTCCTTCAAGCTGCGGAAGTTGTTGACGTGCGTGTCCCACCCGCCATCGGTAACGGTGACGAACTGCACGCCCGATTCGATGAGCCGACGTGCGAGCAAGCACGACTGGCCGAGCGAATTGCGGCCATACTGATCGCGAATGCGTTCGCTTTCGAGGCCGAGATCAAACGCCCGTTTCGCTGTCGGCGAAGTGATGAGGGTGTGGGCGCGTTCGTAAAAAGCGTCGCGTGCCTGGACAGCCTGGTTGGCTTCCATGTCGCGCTGATAGCGGTCCATTTCCTGGAGCATCGAATAGCGACGTTCGAGCCGACGGCGGTCGCCTTCATCCGCGATGCTAAGGTCGCGCACGCGGAACGCCGGCGAGCTGGGATCGTCGTGCACTTCAAACGGATTGAATTGGTCGCCGAGGAACCCGCCGATGCCGCCGTTGAAGCGACGATCGATATTGCGGCCCAGCTGGACGAACGGGAACATGTTTTCGCGATAGCCCCGCTCGCGCGCCACGACCGAGCCGAAGCACGGGAACGGCAGGGCGGGGTTGAAGCGATGGCCCGTCATCATCAAATGGTCGGCGACACCGTGGCTGCCGTTCTGCGGATCATGGCCCCGGATCAGGCTCAATTTGTCGAACTGCTCGGCGAGCAGCGGGAAATGCTCGGCAATCCGCACGCCCGGCTGGCGCGTTTGGATCGTCGTGAACTCGCCGCGAATCTCAGCGGGAGCGTCTGGCTTCGGATCGAACGTGTCGATATGGCTCGGGCCGCCCTGCATCCACATCAAGATGCAGTTGACGTTACGGCGCTGCACGGGTGCCGGCGCCGGGTTGTTCGCCGACGCGGCGTTTTGAGCGCGGAAGAAGTTTTCGAGTGTCAGGCCCAAAGCCGACAGACCACCGACACGCAAAAAGTTGCGGCGTGATAGTCCTGTGCAATCTTTAGAATTCGCACCGAGATTGAGGTCAAGCATGGCAGGCCCTGTGCGGGAGGTAGGTAAGGCAATACCGGCAGGTCGGCGCACTACATTTCTTAATCATAACACTGACGTTTCTTTCCAGAAAGTCAAGAGCAAAATCGGAATTTCGACACATTGGGGTGCACGACTGCACTTGCAGACATTGATTTTCAATACGAATCACGAAAGCCCGAAAGGACGAAATCAAGAAAGGAAATCGAATTGCTATGCGCAAAGAAGATTACCAAACAATGAACTGTATTTTTTCGAGCTTTCGTTCTTTCGTGCCTTTCGTGATTGTGCATTTGTTTTCGTTACAAGTGCTGTCGTGCACCCGACACATTGTCGTATTCCGCTTGCGGCTTAGCGCTCGCGCAGGATATCCTGAGCGCTAAGCCGCAAGCGGGAAAAAAGGAATCTGCCAACGCATCGCTCTCGCCATATAAACAACGATAACAGAATCCCACCTACCGGAGTAACACCATGCCATCCCCCGATGCGATATTGACGCAGTTGGGCATCACCCTGCCCACGCCACCCAAGCCGGTCGCGAAGTACAAGCCGACGGTGCTCGTCGGCAATCTGCTCTACGTTTCCGGGCATGGCCCCGCCAAGATCGGCGATCCCGCACTGCAGGCCGGCAAGGTTGGCAGCAAATTGACGGTCGAGCAAGGCATGGAGTCGGCGAAACTCGTCGGCATCAATATTCTCGCCACCGTCAGGAACGCCCTTGGCTCACTCGACCGCGTCAAACGTCTCGTCAAAACGCTCGGCATGGTCAATGCCACGCCGGACTTTTTGGAACATCCGAAAGTCATCAACGGCTTCTCCGAATTCATGGCCCAGGTCTTCGGCGAAGACGCCGGCGTCGGCTCGCGCAGCGCCGTCGGCATGGGTTCGCTGCCGGGCGACATTCCTGTTGAAGTCGAGTGTATTTTTGAGATCCAATAGTTCCCTTGTTTACGTTTGATCCCGGGTTTACATTTAGCGCTCGCATGCCGCCTTGCGAGCGCTAAACGTAAACGAACGACATAATATCCCCTGGAGTCTTCGATGAGTTTTGAAACCTGGATGGCTTTCGTTCTTGGAGCCGTGCTGTCGTGGGGCGTTTATGTACCGGTGTTGCACGAAGGCCAATCGCAAATGGGCGGCGGCATGCCCAGCGCCGGCGCGGTGCGGGCGTTTCTGTGCGTCGGTATCGCTTACTTCGTCACCGCTGTTGTCATTCCGCTGATCGCGCTGCAGTTCGGCATGGCGGGTGGCGAAACGCTTTCCTTCAAGACCAAAACAGGCGAGCTCAACACCGGCGCACTGCTTTTCTCCACCCTCGGCGGCATCGCGGGAGCGGCGGGGGCGCTGTGTATTATCTTCTCGATCAAGAACGGAGGCAAGCCGCTGTACGTCGCGCCGCTCGTCTTCGCCGGGGCGCCGATCGTCAACGCCATCGTCAGTGTGATCTGGCATCCGCCTGAGGACGCCAGCGGGTCGAAATACACCCCCGCCTGGATCATGTTCGGCGGCGGCATCTTGCTGGCAGCATGCGGCGCGGGTTTGGTCCTTTACTCGAAAGGTGTTGTTGACCAGATCAACCGCGATTCGAAGAAAGCCAGAGCTGCCGCGATGGCGCAACCGATGGCGCAAGCCACTCCGCCGGCAGCGTCCACGGAGACGGGGATCAAGCCATCCTAAATAAGAGCGAAGAGCGAACCAATACGATTTTTTTCGTCCTTCGCTCTTCGCTCTTCGTACTTGGCATTTCGCCTCCATTTCCCATCCATTCCGCTATAATAGAAGCCCCAGCCGATATTGATCGGCTGATAGCTGACAGCTAATAGCCGACAGCTTTTCCCTCGCCCCTATACCGAAAGGCCAATCTTGTGTCTGTCTCCGTTGCGGTTGTTGGCGCCACCGGCGCCGTTGGCGAAATCATGCGGCAAGTGCTCGCCGAGCATAACTTTCCGTTCTCCAGCATCAAGTTCCTCGCCTCCGAACGCAGCGTGGGCAAACCGATCGACTTCAAGGGTAAGCGTTACATCATCGAAGCGATTCGGCCCGAAGCCTTCGCCGGCGTACAGATTGTGCTCTCGAGCACACCTGCGTCGGTGAGCCGCGAGACGAGTCCGATGGCCGCCAAGGCCGGCGCAATCGTCGTCGATAACTCCAGCGCCTGGCGCATGGACCCGGACGTGCCATTGGTCGTGCCGGAAGTGAACGCGGATGCGTTGAAGAGCATTCCGAAGGGCATCGTTGCCAATCCGAATTGTTCGACGATTCAGATGGTCGTCGCGCTGAAGCCGTTGCACGATTTGGCGAAGATCAAGCGCGTCGTCGTGGCGACCTATCAAGCGTCATCGGGCAAAGGCGCGAAAGGCGTTTACGAACTCGACGCTCAAATTACGGCGATCGGCAAAGGCGAGAAGATCCCGCCGGTGACCGCCCATGCCGCCCAGCTCGCAGGCAACGTGTTGCCTCACGATTGGAAACTCGGCGAGGATGGCTATAGCGAAGAAGAGATCAAGATGGTCATGGAGACCAAGAAGATCATGGGCGACGACAGCATTCAGATTTCGCCGACGACGGCCCGCGTGCCTGTTCGCACCGGACATAGTGAAGCGATCAACATCGAGTTCGAGCGACCAATCACCGTCGAGCAAGCGCGCGAAGCATTGCGCAAGGCGCCGGGCGTCATCCTGCTCGATGACTATGCGAAGGGTGAAGTCCCGCTGGCTCTCAATTGCGTAGACCGCGACGAGACATTCGTGGGCCGAATCCGCAAAGACCTGACGATCCCGAACGGCCTGAACATTTGGGTCGTCGCCGACAACTTGCGCAAAGGCGCTGCGACGAACGCGGTGCAGATTGCCGAAGTGCTGGTGGCTCGCGGGTGGCTGCGGAAGTAGTGGTTAGTGGTTAGTGGCTAGCAGCAGATGGTGGCAAGGATTCTTACTAGCCACCAGCCACTGTATTTTCAGCGAGATTGAATTAGTATGCCGGAACGCTACCAAGTTCGTGTCAGCAAGGACTATCTCGTCTTTTGCTCGGGGCACTTTATCAGCTACGAAGGCGATAAGTGCGAACGGCTGCACGGGCACAACTATCGCTGCGCGGTGGAAATCGAAGGCGTTCTGGATGAGAACTATTACGTCTTCGATTTCATCGCGCTCAAAAACCGCACGCGGGCCATCACCGATGAACTCGACCATCGCATGATGCTGCCAACCAAGAACCGCGTCATCATCCTCAACGAATCAGCGACGAGCATCCGCGTGACCTACAAAGATCGCGAATGGGTATTCCCGCTCGGCGACTGCGTGTTACTACCAATCGAGAACACGACGGCGGAGCTGCTCGCCCGCTACATCGGCGAACGCCTGCGCGACGACCTGCGGACGGCGTTCAAGTACGTGCCTGAAGTGATGCGCGTCGAAGTCGAGGAGAGCTTCGGTCAATCGGCGACATGGATGTGGCAGGGGAAATGATCGTTTTCCGCTTGCGGCTTATCGCTTGGATGACGCGCCGTGAGCGGAAAGACCGAACTCGTTATATCCGCTCAATGTCCGCGCGCATCAGTCGCCCGTCGTGCAGGGCCGAGGCGACGAGCACGTTGTCCACGCCCGCGGTGCGTAGCAACAAGAGATCGTCGAACCCGCGAACGCCGCCGCCGACCGTTACCTCGACGTGTGGATTTTGGCGTTTGATACGCGCACACAGATCGAGCGTCGTCACACCGTGCCCCATTCCCACGCTCGCCAAATCGAGCACGATCAAGCGACGAATTCCCAGGCCGACAATGACATGTTCCGCGATGTGATCAGGCTCGCGGCTCGGCCAGGCGTCGTTCTCGACGAGCGTTCGCCCGGCTTTCATATCGAGGGAGAAAACGGCACGATCCACGCCGACTCGCCGCGCGATCCATGCCACTTCATCCGGACCGGCGACGCTTTCCAAACCGATGACGATGTTGGCAACATTGGCAACGACGAGCATTTTCGTCGAGATGTCGCGGGCGGTACGAAGGCCGGCATCAAGCCAGAGGCGGAAGCCGTCGGATTGAAGAGCGTGATAGGTTGCCATCGCCGGTTGCTCGCCGCCAATCGCGTCCAGATCTGCAAGGTATAGGTCGGTCAGGCCAAGCTGTTCGCGAAAGGCCCGCGCGACGGCGAGCGGTTCGGCGGAAGGCGCCAGCTGGCTAACGATAGGCCGATATTGGTCGCGTCGGCCGGCGATGCCGCGAACAATTTGGCCTCCCATCAAATCGAGCACTGGCAGAATGGTCATGCAGCGATGGTCCAGGGGCGACCGATTTGCATTCGTGCTGTTCTTGACCTATGTTTTATGAGCTTCCCGTTCGGATAGCAGTGAGACGATCATGAATACTTCCAATGCATCTACCAACGACAGCGTTTTTCCAGTGATGTTTGTCGTCGTAACCACGTTCATCAGCGTCCTGCTCTGGCTCTGCATCATGCTTGGCAGTTTGCCGAAATATTGATCACGCCTCGTTTAGCCGCTTGCTTTCGTCGAGCGCAATTGGTGCGTTCACCACACGACCGCGCTTGCCAGAAGCGAGCGGTTAAACGAAATCGTGGAGGATGCTTATTTTTTCGCGCAAGTTCGGCCATCCCCAGCGTTCCGTTGGCGAATACAATCCATGTATTGGGCCAACTGGGGAGACTTACCATGTCGAACGAAACATTTGTTCAGCCGAAATTGTCGGATCTGCTCGCCAGCTATCTCCAGCGCCAGGCGGACACGCAGGCTGCGGGCATTGCGACGTTTGACGGCGAAGTCACTCCCTACGAAGTCGGCCCGGTACAGCCGTTGGACCCGAAGCTGGCGTGGGACGAATCGCTCGCCGTGCTGCCGTTGATCGCATCGGCACCCACGAGCCGCGTGAAAGCCCCGCCGCACTGGTCGCATCTGGTCGCGCATCATGAATCGATCGTCGCCGTGGCGTTCTGTGCCGCCAACTTCCCACAGCTGATGCGCAACTTCCAACAAATATTGACGAAGCCGAACCTCGCCGAGATGCGTCCGACTCCAGGCCGACCGACGACGGCGACCGATTTGTCCACCTGGCAGGACGAAGTCGCCAAGAGGAAGAGTTTCCCGGAGATGTTGCTGGTTGTCGGCGCGTTGCGGCTGGCGAAGCATTTCGACGCTGCGGACATCTTCCTGCGAACGCACGATGCATCCGTGCCGAGCGATTGGCGTGCTGCGTGGGACAACGAAAAAGCTGCCTTGGCCTGGCATCGTGGCCGACATGATGAAGCACGCAAGCTGTGGGATGCGCAAGCCCCAAGCGTGCCGGTGCTGTTCAATCGCGGTATGGCGGCGCTGTTCGCGGGGGACAACGCCGGTGCCAAGCAGCACCTCACCGCCGCCGTCGCCAAGCTGCCCGCGATTGGCGCCTGGCATCACCTCGGCCGCCTGTACCTGACGCTCGCGGAACTGCAACGCTGATCTCAAGTTTCCCGCTTGCGGCTTAGCGCTCGGATTATCCCGCGCGAGCTCTAAGCCGCAAGCGGAATACGAAAACCCTACAATAACCTCCCGAACTCGGGAGGTTTTTTTGTTCTCATTATTCTTGGACCACATTCATGCCACTACTTCGCATTACCGCCCCGCTAATCCTCCTACTTCTCGTTGCCACGAGTCACGCCGGCGAAAAAGTCGCCTACGAAATCTACGCCAAGAGCTACTTCGTCAAGAACAACGCGCCGCTGCCGGGCAATCCCGCGTTCCTCGTGCTGCACGACAAGAAGAGCTACGACCAAATCTTCGGCATCGGTTTTGTCATGGGCGGCAAACCCAAGCTCGTAACCGAGAGCCTTTTCCAGAAGAACCTAGTCATCACCGCCATCAAGTCGGGCAATGCCCTGTGGAAATATGACGTGGAAAAAGTCAGCATCGAAAAGCAGCAACTCATCATCGTCTACAAGGCGGTCGGCAAGGAAAGCCCCAGCGCGAAGTTCACCGTCCCGCTCATCGTCTCCGTGCCGCGCGGCGACTACGCCGACATCGTGTTCATCGAGAACGACAAGGAAGTGAGCAAAATTCCAGTGAAGAAATGACTTGGTTCATACCGTACGCCAACTCCTCTCACGACTCCCATGAGGTCACACCATGTTGCGTTCGCTTTTCTTTTTCGCCATTCTGCTGCTCACTCCGACAATCGCGCAGGCACAAGTAAAAACACCTATCCTGCTCGATTTCGACATCGGCGAGGACATCGACGACACCTTCGCCCTGGCCCTGGTGCTTGCCAGTCCGGAGTTGGACCTGCGCGGCGTGACGACCGTTGGCCACGATGCGTATAAACGAGCGCAGATGACGTTGCGCTTCCTCACCGCCGTCGGTCGCAAGGACGTGCCCGTCGCCGCCGGGCTGGCCGAAAAATCGAAGCCGCTCGATTATTGGCAGGTGCAGTACGGCAATCACGCCAGCGTTTACTTCCGCGATCCGAAGCCCGCCAAAACACCGGCGGTGGAGTTTCTCGCCAAGAAGATCAACGACGCGCCGGGCGAACTCACCCTCGTCGCCATCGGGCCGTTGACGAACATCGCGAAGCTCTTCACCGATCATCCCGAAACGAAGGCGAAGATCAAACGCCTGGTGATCATGGGCGGATCGGTGCGCCGCGGCTATGCCGACGGGTCGAAGCCGCAAGCGGAGTACAACATCGTCGCCGACGTGAAGGCGGCCCAGATCGTGTTCCGCTCTGGCGTGTCAATGACCGTCGCGCCGCTCGATGCGACGGCGATGGTCGCGTTCGATGCGCGTCGGCAGAAAAAGCTGTTCGACGCCGGCTCGCTTCTGACGCTCTCGCTACAGGCGATGACGCAACTCTGGCAGGAGAAGAATGTTCCGGTGCTTTACGATCCCGTCGCCATCGCCCTGATCCATACAGAAAAATTCTGTACGATGGAAGACCTAGCTCTCGGCGTCGACGACAAAGGCTTCACAGTGCCTGTCCGCATCGGCAAGCCGAACGCCCGCGTCGCCACCGCGATCAAGTCCGACGCCTATCTCGACTGGTATGTCGAACGTGTCGCCTCGGCGATGCCCAAAGCGCTGCCCACGATGCGCGTCATCAACGAATCGAAGCTGCTTGATCCCGGCAAGATGCCGAACCGCGTGCACGTGTTTGAAGACTGCGAGACCGACATCGAGAAACGCTGGTGGCTGAGCGGGCGAATCGAGACCGCCATTGCTCCGCCAACGAGCAAACGCGCCTTGCGCGGCGTATTAACCCAGGACTTCGACGATCGCCAGGGTGAGATGAAGACGCTCTACACCGCCGTCGTTTTCAATCCCGTGCCCAGCATGCCGATGGGCAAGAACACCCGGCTACGCTTCAAGTATTGGCTGAAGGGAACCGACACCCTGCGTGTGCAGCTCTACAGCCTCAGCAATGGCTACCACCGCTGCCTGATGCTCAAGGGATTGCCACAAGAAAAGTGGCAAAACGGCTGTGTGGACATGACGCAGATGCGCAAACCCGACGGCACAGGCGGGCCGCTCGCGGAATTTGAACGCATCGACGACATCCAGTTCTATGCCGACCCGCGTGCGGAACTGCTCATCGACGACATCGTGCTCTATGACGCCAGCGATGTGAACGAGACGCGACCATTCCCCAAACGTTTCCTCTTCACCGGTCTGTTTGACGCAGGCAAGCAAGGTAAAGAATGGCCCGGCGACTTCGAGATCGCCCAGAAGCAAGGCTTCGTTTGGCACGCCGCCAAATCGATCCCGCACCCGACCGACAAGGACAAAGCCTGGCTGCGCGTCAACCTCCGCGGCGATCGGCCTATCGGCGACGTGACGCACCTGTCGTTCCGCTACAAGCTGGAAGGCGCTGATGCAATGTCCGTTCGCCTCGAATCGGCAGATAAGAAAATCTCGGCACTGCTCGACCTGAAAAATCTCAAGCAAAACGATTGGGCCGAGGCAAGGCTCGAAGTCGCGCCAAACGCCCTGCGTCCCGGTGGCTCGCTGCGCGACGTGACGTTCACGCTGCCGGCGGCGGGACGGCTGTGGATCGACAACCTGCTGCTGTATGAGCCGTGAGAGATCGTCAAAAGCTTGGCGAGCCTGGCCGCGTAAGCGGCAGGTTGACGCTCCCGCAAACCTGCCGCTTACGCGGCCAGGCTCGCCATAAGTGAGGTCTATTGCATGTCGCGAACTCGCTGGTTCTTCGTCGCATTTCTCCTCGTCGGTTTGCTCGGCATCAGCGCCGGTATCTGGACGAACGCACTCGACACCGAACCAGGCACGCGCGTCAGCATCGTTTGGCCAGGCGCGACAAGCTTCACCAGCGGCGGCGAACGGACGCTCGAGCTTGGCCCAGGCCTCGTCGAACAAAAGGTAATAGACGAGATCATCGGCATTCGCGCGGAATCGAAGCAGACCTTCATCGTTCGCCGCGAGCAACGGAGTCTGGAGTTACTCGTCATCGCCGGCAATCGTGCGATTCAACGCGGCGACCTGCACTTTGTGCTGCTCGACAAGGCGGGCGATGAGTTTAGCTCGGGGTTGGTGCGGCTCGAAAATGACATCGCGCCACACACCAAAGCGAAATGCGTGATCGCCGACATGGCGGTTCAGGAGGCCGCGGTGGTGCGTATCGTCAGGCGTTGAGCCACGCATTTTCCGCTTGCGGCTTAGCGCTCGCGTGGGATTACCTGAGCGCTAAGCCGCAAGCAGAAAACAGGAAACCCCATCAATCCACATACGGATCCGCCCCAAGGTCCTTCAGAACCTCTTGCCGTTGGCGTTCGTAGTTCATGAGGTCGAGGCGTTGGCGGAAGTGGCGTTTTTCGATGGTGCGTTGGGCGCTGATGAACTCCGGAGCGAAGCCGTCCCAATCGCGGTTCCCGCCGGTCTCGCCGAGCTTTTTCAGATACTCCTGCCGATCTTGGCCTAAACCTTCCAGTATCTCATCGTCGAGCGACAGGAAGAATTGGCACGAGCCCGGATCGCCCTGCCGCGCCGCTCGGCCAATCAATTGGCGGTCGATGCGGGCAGCTTCGTGGCGCTCGGTGCCGATGACGTGCAATCCGCCGGCCTGGATTACCGCGCCTTGGTTGGCGCGTGTCGCCTCCTGGCCTTCGATGGTTTCGACGAGCTGTTGCCAAAGGTCGGGCGGAACCAGATGGCGATGCTTGTACTGCGTCTTGAGCTGAGTCCACGCCAGCGCTTCGACGTTGCCGCCCAGCAATATATCGGTCCCGCGACCGGCCATATTGGTGGCGATGGTGACGGCGCCGGAGCGTCCGGCTTGTGCGACGATCTGAGCCTCGCGCTCGGCGTTGTCCGGTTTCGCGTTCAACACGAAATGCACGATGCTCGCCACCAGTAGCTTCTTGCTCAACGCTTCGGACTTATCAACGGACCGCGTGCCGATGAGCACTGGCCTGCCGTCAACTTTCAGTTTGTTCACTTCATCGACGATTGCATCGAACTTCGCGTTCTCGGTCGGAAAGACGCGGTCGGGCATTATGATTCGTTGAGCCAGGCGATTCGTGGGAATCTGCACGACCCAGAGCTTGTAAACGCGGCGCATCTCCCAGAAGTTCTGAATCGCCGTGCCCGTCATGCCCGAAAGCTTCGTGTATTGTTTGTAGTACGATTGATACGTGATCTGGGCGGCATGATCGGTCTTGTACGTGATCGGAATCTTTTCCTTCGCCTCGACGGCTTGATGCAATCCCTCACTCCATTGGCGGTCGGGCATCGGTCGGCCGGTGCTCTCGTCGATGATGACGACTTTGTTTTCCTGGACCATGTAATGCTGATCGAGCCGAAAGCGATGGTTCGCATGGATCGCGCGTTCGACGTGCTCGTGCAACTTGTCCATGGCGTGTGAATGTTTGCCGAATGGCGGCTTCGAATAGCGGATCAGGTGTCGGCCTTCCTCGCTCAGCTCGACCTTCTGCTTTTTCTCGTCGAGGTAGAAGTGATGGTCGCGGATCATCTCCTTGCCGAGCGCGTCGGACCAGATGTAGACGACCGATTCCTCCTCGGTAGCCGGGCGCGAACCGGTGCTGATGACGAGTGGCGTACGAGCGTCGTCGATGAAGACGTTGTCGGCCTCGTCAACGAGGGCATAGTGATGCCCGCGCTGGACTTTGGGATCGAGCGCCTGGAACGCCTGCCCGGTGTTGAGCCAGGGCGACCAGAACGGCAGGTTCTGCCCGCTGCTCGATTTGGTTTTGAGGCGATCGCGCAGGAAGTCGAAGCCAAACTCGGAGGCCGTGCCATAGGTGATGTCGCATTGATAGGCGGCTTTGCGGTCGTCGTCGGACATGCGCTGCTGAAGGCAGCCGACGCTCAGGCCGATGGCGTTGTAGATGCGAGCGGTATAGTCGGCATCGCGTTGAGCGAGGTAGTCGTTGACGGTGGTGACATGCACGCCTTTGCCGACGAGTGCGTTGAGGGCGGCGGGCAGCGAGGCGATCAGCGTTTTGCCTTCGCCCGTGGACACCTCGCCGAGCGCCGCGTTGTGCAGCACCACGCCGGCGGCGAGTTGCACGTCGAACGGCCGCAATCCGAGTGTGCGTTTCGAGGCGACGCATACCAGGCCGAACGTCTCGGCGATCAGGTCGTCCAGCGGTTCCCCGCCGCGCGCTCGGCCACGCAGATGCAGGCCCGTTTGCTTAACGGTATCATCGGAGAGTTTGTCGAACTCACTTTCCCAATGGCGGATCATTTTCACTTGCAAGGCGGCATAGCCCAGACGGCGTTTGATGGGCATGCCAAACCACGCCTTGAGGCGATTCCACCAGCGCGAGCCGAATCGATCGACGTTCGGCGGCGCGGGAAGCCTTGGCGTTGACTTCTCGACGATGATGGTTGGGAGTGTTGTCACGATGCCATCGCTCCAGAATACTACGTCATTCCGCGCCCGGAACGAATCCACGCGCTTCTGAGTACATGCGTTAGTGGTCCCACCAGCTTGATTTGACAGGTGGGGCCAGGCTTTCCAGCCTGGCCAAGCTGTGGAAAGCCTGGCCCCACGGACCTGTCAATTCTGCCTTTTCGCACCATCTAGAACAATATGCAACGCGACGGAGAACCGCGCCAGGTCAAATAACTCGGCTATTCCGCTTTACAAGGCGCAAATCCTTGGCCGGGCGGAGAATAATTTGCACCTTGGACGGTCATGGCCAATCTTAACCATCGAAATCGATCTTCCCAATGGCGTTACCACCACCGGCTATCGCCGTTTGCTCGAAAAGCTCAACATCAGCCAATCTGGTGGGGCAAAATGCTGCCGTGGATGAACCGTCATCGCAATTCTTTGTACGATGTCCACGCCAAATATCCGACCAGGGCGCAAGCGATAATACCGAGAATATCGGCAACCGCGCTGATTCGGCTAAACGGAATAGAGATAATCAGGTCGAGCAAGAGCAGGAGCAGGAAGATGCCGGCGGCGCCAAGCGAGCCCCAACATAGCCACTTTTCCATCGACGACCCTTTCGGCGTTCCCCAATAACCTGCTCGGGATGTGATGCGGACGCGCGCTCGTGAAGAGAATTGTAGCGGATGCCCGGCTTGTTGCAACCTAAAGCCCAGGCAGAACTTGATATTCGCAGAATCGGCGCCGGAATCCTCGTGACTTCCGTTACGAACGCTCGACAAAACGGGCAATCGCCTCACCCACCTGCTGGGTCGTCGCCGAACCGCCCTGATCGACGGGCAGCGTTTTGCCCTCGGCCAGCACCTTTGCGACGGCTTGTTCGATCCGTTGGCCTGCCTTGACGAGTTGAGGATGGTTTCGACGCCGGCCAAGCCAATCGAGCATCATGCCGGCGGACAGGATGGCGGCGATCGGGTTGGCGATGCCCTTGCCCGCGATGTCCGGCGCCGTGCCATGCGCGGGCTGAAAGACGGCGAAGCGATCGCCAATATCGCCCGACGGCGCCATGCCCATGCCGCCGATCAACCCTGCCGCGAGGTCGGATAGGATATCGCCGAACATGTTCTCGGTGACGATTACGTCGAACTTGCCTGGTTTTTGGACGAGGTGCAGCGCCTGGGCATCAATGTATGCGTGCTGCCTGGCGACGTTGGGATGGCGGGCGCCGACCTCATCGAAGATCTTGCGGAAGAACGCGAAGCTTTTGAAGATATTCGCCTTGTCAACGCAGGTAACGTGCTGGCGTCGGCCTTCCGCCAGCTGGAATGCGAATTCACTGATGCGCTCGATGCCTTGGCGAGTCATCACGAGCGTGTCGGTCGCGACCTGGTCGCCAAGCACGATGCCGCCGGTCTGCGAGGCGAATAGTCCCTCGGTCTGCTCGCGGAGGATAATCAAATCGATGTCGCCCGGCTTCAAGCCCGCGAGCGGCGACTTCGCGCCGGCATAGAGCTTGCACGGTCGCACGCCGGCATAAAGGTCGAAGATCACGCGCAACGTCACCTGCGGCGTCAACTCCGTGCCGTCGGGCTTGCGAATATCGGGATGGCCCATTGCGCCAAGCAGCACGGCATCGGCGCGGCGGCAGGCGTCGATTGTGGCGTCCGGCAAATCGGCGCCGGTGCGCTGGTAGCAGACCGCGCCCGATTCGTGCGTCGTCATCGTCAGCGCGAACCCGCCGACCGCACGCTCGACGGCACGAAGCACGCGCACCGCTTCCTCGGTAACATCGATGCCGATGCCGTCGCCCGGCAGCACGGCGATGTGGAATGTGGATGACGTCGACATGGATTCGATTTTCCAATCTCCGCTTGCGGCTTAGCGCTCGCAGGGCGCGTCGTGAGCGCTAAGCCGCAAGCGGAATACCACAATCTGGACCAAATTCGTATGCGATAAAACCAGGATTTTCCTATCGAACCGGAGCGGCGATGACTACAATCATCTTCACGATAGGATAATTCGAGACGTGCTCGGTTCGCCACGTAAACCAAGGAACTCCCATGAAAAAACTCGGACTACTTCTGTTCGCCGTTTGCATCAGCCCCGCGTTCGCTGCGGATTGGCCTCAATGGCTTGGGCCTAATCGCAATGGCACGTCGGCTGAAACCGGATTGCTGACCACCTGGCCCAAAGACGGCCCCAAGGTGCTCTGGACTCACGCCGGCGGCGAAGGCTACTCGTCGCTCGCCATCGCCGACGGCCGCGCTATCACGCAGGTCCAGCACGATGGCGCCGAGTTCGTGCTCGCGCTCGATGCCGCTAAAGGCACGAAACTCTGGGAAACCAAAGTCGCGGCGGGGTTCAAGAACAGCTATGGCAACGGGCCCCGCGCGACGCCAACGATCGACGGCAAGCTCGTGTACTCCCAATCGCCGAGCGGGGCGTTGACCTGCCTCGATGCCGAGAAAGGCGCGATCGTCTGGAGCGTCAACCTGCTCAAAGAGTTCGGCGCGAAGAACATCTCCTGGGGCCTGTCTGCCTCGCCAACCATCGACGGCGATCTTGTCTATGCGATCCCCGGAGGCAAAGGTGCGGGCGTCGCGGCGTTTGAGAAAAAGACCGGCAAGCTCGCCTGGAAGACTGGCAACGACGGCGCCGGCTATGCGACACCCGTCCCCGTCACCGTCGCTGGGCAGAAGCAAGTCATCTTCTTCACCGCGACCGGCCTCCTCGCCGTCACCGCCGACCAGGGTAAAGAACTCTGGCGCGTTACCTGGAAAACCGAATACGACTGCAACATCTGCACTCCCTTGCTCGTCGGCAAAGACCTGCTTTTCGTCACCTCCGGCGAAGAAGTCGGCTGCGCGTTATTCAAGCTGTCCGCATCGGCTCCCGAAATCGCCTGGGAAAGCAAAGGCGGCAAGAGCGTCATGATGAACTACTGGGCCAACGCCGTCGTCCACGACGGCCATCTCTACGGACTGTCCGGCGAGTTCAACAAGAAAATCCATCTCAACTGCGTTGATCTCAAAACCGGAAAGCTCGTCTGGTCCGAACAAGATTTCGGCAAAGGCGCGTTGACCTTCGCCGACGGGCATATCTTTGCCAGCACCAAGAAGGGCGACATGGTCTTGATTCAGCCCAGCCCGACGAAGTATCAGGAAAAAGCTCGCTTCAAACTGATGACCGACAACCGCACCGCACCGACGATCGCCGATAAACGGTTGTACGTGCGCGATAAGCAAACGATCTACTGCCTGGACGTGGCGGGTAAATGACGATGCGCGTCAGAGCCGCGCACGAAGTAAGCGGTTGAAATGTGCAAACACGCGATGCTCCAACCGCTTACTTCGTGCGCGGCTCTGACGCGATTGCAAGTTATTCGAGGCGTACCGCATGACGATAACGACGAGTTGTCCGACGTGCAAGTCGATATTCCGCTTGCCTGCGGAGTTAGCGGGTCGGCAAGTTCGTTGCCAAAAGTGCGAGAACACGTTTCTCGTGCCCGAAGTCGCACCGGGCGTGCTGGAAACGACGACCGGCATGTCGGCAGCACCGGCAGAAGTGAGCGCACCGCCTAACCCGCCTGTCGCCGAGCCGGTGGAAGAAGTCATTCCGACCGAAATCGTTTCGCCCGCGCCGCCGATTGAGATCGTCGTCGTCGAGGACGAGCCAGCGCCGCTTGCCGTTGCGAAGCCGGTTGATGCGTCAAAATCGGCGGTGCTCGTCCCTTCGCCCGCTCCGAACATGTGGCTGGGACGTATCCTGCTGGCATCGTTCATTTCATCGGCGTTGCTCGTGTTGTCAGGTTCGGGTTGGTGGCTGTCGCGCAATCTGGATATCCGATCAACGCGCTTACCAGGCCAGACTGCCTCGCTATCGCCACGGGCGATCCCGCTCGAACTCGGATCCGACGGCCGCCTGACCGTG
Source organism: Singulisphaera sp. GP187 (assembly GCA_945861245.1). Classification (GTDB taxonomy): domain Bacteria; phylum Planctomycetota; class Planctomycetia; order Gemmatales; family Gemmataceae; genus SIAQ01. The sequence goes on along the minus strand of CAMAUE010000042.1, from coordinate 13,790 downwards.
ATTGGCCAAACACGCCAACCCGACTTCGTGCGCGACGACGCACGCTTTCGGCTTGACGGCCCGTTTGAACTGTACGCCATTCATCTGGAGCAAGGCAAGACCTACAACTTCAGCGTCATCAGCGCTACGATCGCACCACGCCTGCGGGTCTATGATGGACGACTCCCTCATGCCGATCGCTCGGGACTGGTCCCCGAGAACAAGCTAATCATGGCCTATCAACCGAAACACAACGGCGAACATCTGCTTCTCGTCTCGACATCGCAGCGGATCATCGGCGACTTCATTCTGTCGGCTGCGCAGCAACGTGCCGCCGAAGTTCCACGGTTCGACCTTGCCGAGCAGCCGAGCGTCGTAATCAAGGAAAGCCTGCGCCTGGACCATCCGCTTTATGGCGTGGATCCAAATCAATCGAGCCCGTCGCGCGAATTCCGAGTCACACTCGAGCGGGACCGGAATTATTCCATAAGCGTGGCAAGCGACGATTTCAACCCGAAGCTCGTGATCTTCGATCGCAACAATCAATCGATGGAGTTTGCTCGCCCGTGGGCCCAACCGAATAACAATGCCCACACGTTCCCGTACATCCCCAACATCACCGGCGAATTTCGCATCCGCGTAACTGGGGATAAATTCGGGCTAGGGGATTTCACGTTGCGAGTTACGGACGCCACCAATTTCTGACCCGTGCATTCCGTGCTCGTGGCGTTTCAGGATGGCCTGTTCGAGGATCGCCGGAGCTTCCTCCCTACCGATCCGAACGAACCGAGCAAGGCGGGACTGGGGCCGTACAAGGAATACGTGGTCACCCTGAAAAAAGATCAGCGCTACCGCGTCGAACTAAAGAGCGACTTTTTTGGAACCAGGCTGACAGTGATCGACGACAAGGCCCAACTCGTCGCCGGCGATACAAAGCTGCGCAATCAGCCGCTGGAGTTCACGCCGGCGTTCAGCGGGCAGTACCACATCCGCGCGATCGGCGAGAACCGCAAAGCCCGCGGCGAATATCATCTGCGAATCGACCAGCTACCATGAGCCGGGCACTCAGGGCACGCTTCAGCAACAAGGTGCCCCTTTCTGCCATCTCAACGGCCCTGGCACCGACAAGGTGGCCAAAGCACTCGAACTCTCAAGCCGCCAACCGGAACGCATCGGACGCATCGCCGTCAGGAACGGATTCAGCCCATTCATCCGTTAGCCAGCGCACACCGGCAGAAACTCGTTTGCCTTTTTGCCCGCTTTTCGGTTATGATAGAGGAAGGTGGAACCGCCCGCACGTCGCTCTCTTTGTGTCCGGAGTTTTTCCGATGGCCGTCGTCAAAATCTTCAAGCAACAATGTCCCAGCTGCGAAGCGATGGTCACCATCAAGGAAGGGATGGTCGGCAAGAAAGTCGAATGCCATAAGTGCAAAGACAAATTCATCGCCGAACGGCCCGATGACGATGACGACGACGATGACGAGGTTCAGGTCAAGCCAAAAACAAGCGCCAAGACCGCCGACAAAAAGACGAAGCATACCAAGCCGGACGATGACGATGACGATGATGATGATGATGATGACGCATCGCCAAGTAAATCAGCGAAGAACAAGAACGCTGCCAAGGCCGTGGCGAAGAAACCCACAAAATCCGACGACGGCGATGACGATGCACTGCCGAAGAAAGCTGCGAATCCAGGGAGCAAGAACCTGACGATGGGCCTGGCGCTGGCGGGCGTCGGCGTGGTCATCTTGGTCGTCGCGGCCGTGCTGCTCATGCGCGGCGGTGGCACGACGCCGATCGTGAAAGGTAACGCAGGCGATGGCGATAAGAGGGTTGAGGTTAAGCCGAACGGCGATGCTCCGAAGAAGAAATACGACACCGATCCGACGCCGAAACTACCCGATGGCGGGCCGACGCCGCTTGATGCCAACGAAATCGCCAAACTCACGAATCTCCTGCCCAATGATACCGAACATGTTTTCCACGTTTATTACGCGAATCTGTTGACTGGCAGTAGCCCGTTGAAAGATGCCGTGTTCCAAATTCCAGGCACGCTTGACGACAAGGTGCTTCGGAAAAAGCTCGGCTTCGCGCTGCAGTCGATCGACGACGTCATCGTAGCCGAAAAGTTTACCTCGCCGAGCTGGAAATTTACCGTCATTCATTTCAATGAGACATTGAAGGAAGAGGATCTACAAGAACCATTGAACCTGGTGCCGGCGAAAACGCCGATCGAGGGGCAGTCCTACTTCACGATGCAGGCGAACAGCCATCCGTGGTTTGATACGCTAGCGAGGTTTCACCTCGGCATGCCCGCGGCACTGCGAAGCTTCACGCCGCCACCACGAACGGGCCTCGTTCGTTTGCATAACCCGCAAACGTTGATCGTGGGCGATGAGGCACCCGTAAAAGCCTTCCTCAAAGCGAAAAGCCAATTCCCGCTCCAATCGGTTCCCAAAGTGGCAGGCATCCCTCGAGGCGCTGCCGGCATGCAATTCGTGAGTCTCACCTCTTCCGACAATGATCAGCTTCCGCCCGGCGGCGGGATGGTCGGCGGCGGGAAGCTTCCTTCCCTCGACAATACCGTCTGGGAAGGAACCGAGGGGCCGAACAACGAACGCCTGCGAATTCTCGTCAAAACCGGAAACAAGGTCATCGTCGAAAGCTCCAAAGGCGGCGGCGAAGGTACCGTCACGCTCGCGCCCTCGCCCACCGGAGGCCCGCCGACCTTCTCCGTTGTCTGCCCTTCAACCGAGTTAACTTACCAGGGCACAGGGAACCTTGCTTCCAAGTCGATCAGCGGCATGGGCAAAAAAGACGGTGAAGTTTGGAATTTTTCCGTACGTCTCATCCTATCCGATACGCCGGACCCCAAGATCGACCCGAAGATCGATCCCAAGCTAGACCCCATGCCGATGACACCGTCAGCTGAAAAATACGCGACCATCAAAGAGTCGCTGCGAAAAACACTCGATATGCTCGAAGCACGCGCAGACGATGGCAAGGATAAACTGCTCTTCAGCTCAGTTACTGACATGGACGCCAACCGTGTCGAAACGAACAGCCCCGATTTCGCGAACCAGATCGTCCGTCGGCCACGCCAATTCTGGGACGTCACGCAAGTTCTTTCGGAGCAGAAACCGCGAATTCGCAGCCTGGGCACAGTGCTGATAATGCGTGATACGTTGCGCTACCAATGGGTCAACGAAGTCACCTGCGCCCAGGAACTTGACGCCAAGGAATTCGAGCGTGACTTGACCGAGCGCGGCGCACCGCAAGTGGCGCGTTTTATTCAAGGCGTCACCAAGCACGAAGTCCGCACGCCGCGATCGGCCGATACGAAACAACCTGATCCAATGCCTGGCACCGAACCTCCCGAACCAAAACCGGACGACAAGAAATCGATCGACGTTGGCCTGTCGCAAATCCTCATCAACCAAAAGGCGAACGTGCTTGCATTCCAAATCGATTTGGCGCTGGACAACACCGCCATGAGCCATATCCAGGCCATTGCCTCGGTCGCTTCCAGTACCTTCCGCGTCGAGATGGATTGGCTGGCGATGGGAAAAGGCAAGCATACGCTCGGCCAGGCGGCGAAAACACTTGGCGAGAAGGGCCTGAGCTCGCGCCAGATCGAAGCGCGAAAGTACTTGCCTGGCGCGTTCCCTCGTCCTGAGTCGTTGTCACGTATCGACCGCGAACCGAAAAACCGCATCAGCTTCATGGCCGGGTTGCTGCCTTATATCGGGCATGAGAATCTATTCAACCGCATCCGCTTCGAGCACTCCTGGCGTGATTCCAGCAACTGGATCTCGGGCAATACGATCGTGCCGCAGTTTCTGGACCCGATGTACCCGCACAGTTCGCAGCACGTGACGTTTGGCGATCTGCCGATGGATTTCGCCGCCTCGCACTATGTCGGCATCGCTGGCGTCGGCATGAATGCCGCCTCGTTCAAACGCAATGATCCAGCGACCGTCAATCAACATGGCGTGTTGAGCTATGACGGGTCAGCCACGCTCGATGAGGTTCTCCAGGGACGCGGTATCTCAAACACGATCCTCATGATCCAATCGCCACATGACGGGCTCACCGGCGTCAGTCCGTGGATCGCCGGCGGCGGGGCGACGCTGCGCGGCGTGCCCGAGAAAGACTCGATCCTACCCTTCGTTCTGACCACCGACAAAAACGGCAAAGTTATCCACAACAAAAACAAACGCGGAACCTATGCCGTCATGACCGATGGCTCGGTCCGGTTCATCGATCAAAATGTCTCCGACGAGGTTTTCAAAGCGATGTGCACCGTCAACGCGCCGGCGCCGATCGGCTTCGACCTCAACCAAAATCCAAACACGCCGTTGATTCTTCCGCCGGAGAAGACGCCCGCCAAGAAAGAAACGCCGATTGACAGCAAGACTCCCGCCACAGCCGATCCTCCCAAAGTGGAACCGAAAAAAACAGAGCCGCAGAAGGACGCCAGCCTCGAGGAAAAGTCAAGGGCCTTGGATGCGATCGCGACTCTTCCGACTTCCGCTTGGGGCTTAGCATTCGGAATATCCCACGCGAGCGCTAAGCCGCAAGCGAAAAACGAAGACGCTTAGTATGCTCCCCACCTTCACCTATCCGCTGGCGCTGCTGCTCTTCGCGTTTTTGCCGCTCGTGATTCGATCGTGGCACACCCGCTCGACCGGGTCTTGGCGGTTCTCGGACAAACGTGCCCTGCCGTTGATTTTGAGCCGCCGCGCAATTTGGGCCTCGCGCGGCGGCCTTTGGTTTCGGCTTACGGCGATTACCCTGGCGATCCTCGCATTGTCGGGACCACGCTGGGCCGACGAATCCACACGCCTACCAACCGAAGGCATCGCCATTGCCATGGTTGTCGATGTTTCCGTCAGCATGGCTGAGGAGGATTTCGCCTGGGAAGGGAAAACCGTATCGCGTCTTGTTGGTGTAAAGAATGTCTTTCGTCTCTTCGTGGGAGGCGGCACGACTTCGGATGGCGCGAATCTGCCCGGTCGCCGCAATGACTTGATCGCTCTGGTGACCTACGCAACGCACCCGGAAACCGCCAGCCCGGTAACGCTCGATCACGATGCACTCCTGAGCATCCTCGACGCCCAAACGCCGAAAGTCGCCGCCAACGAAGGCACGACCAATCCCGGCGATGCCATCGCCTGGGCGCTTCACGTTTTGCGCAACGCACCGACGAAACGTAAGGTCATCGTCTTCCTCACCGATGGCGAGGCGAACGTACCCGATAAGCTCAGTCCGCGCCAGGCAGCCCAATTGGCAGCAAACCTGAACGTGCCGATCTATACCATCGACGCTTCGCCAGAACCGAAAAACAACGAAGGGATCGCCGAGGCGGCTCGGGCACGCAACATGATGCAGACCATCGCCAAGATGTCCGGCGGCAGTTATTTCCGCGCCGAGCACGGCCTCGGCTTGGTGATGGCCTATGAGAGCATCGACAAACTCGAACGCGCGAAGATATTGAGCCTGCAATATCGCATGTACCAAGAGGCCTACTTCTGGTTCGCTTTGACAGCCTTATCCGTTTTGATCTCGATCGTGCTGCTTGAAGCAACGATTTGGCGAAAGGTTCCGTGAGGGGAAAGTGGCTAGTGCTCTGTCACAACTAAAATGTAGGATGTTTGGTTTACGAGCCGGAAGCGTAAGCGACAGTCTGGCATAACCATCCGTCGCTTACGCTTCCGGCTCGTACCCGATATCTTGGCGTTGACAGAGCACTAGCCAATATTCTCGTGGGTTCGCTGATGATGTTCGTAAATCCGCATTTGCTCTGGGTACTCGTCGCATTACCCCTTGGCGTAGCGTTCATGCTCTACGCCAGGTGGCAGCGCAGCCGGACGCTGCGCGAACTTGGGAAGTCGCCCCATCGCCAGCTCGCATTGGATTATCGCGTAAGGCGATTCAAGGATGCCTGCGTGTTGATCGCGATCACATTGCTGGCAATATCGAGCGCGGGGCCGCAATGGGGCATCGATCCCGACGCTCAAACTCGTCGTGGGCGAGACCTGCTCGTGCTGCTCGATTTGAGCCGCAGCATGGACGCCGAGCACCCGAGCCGAACCGCGTTGGCGTTGCGATCACTGGACGATCTTGCAGGGGAACTCGATCGGCACGGCGGACATCGCGTGGCTCTGGCGGGTTTCGCTTCCCTGCCACGGTTGTTGTTTCCGTTTACGCACGATTCCGAACATTTGCGCTACGTTCTCAAACAGATCGCCGAGCGCGACTATCCGTCGTTGCACACGCCGGCGCCTGTGTCGGGCACGCGCATCGGGGCTGCGCTTAAACTAGCGGTCGATACCTGCACACAATCGCGCGGGCCTAGGCCGATGATCGTGCTGATCTCCGATGGCGATGATCCCGCCAACGACGGCGAGTGGCAAGCAGGCGTCGAACTTGCTAGAGCTAAAAACGTCACCGTACATGTCGTCGGCGTTGGCGACCCGATCAAGGGCGACACCATCCCACACGGTCGCGAGGCGTTGCTCTTCGACGACAAGCCGATAGTCAGCAAGCTCGACGAGACGCTGCTGCGCACCATCGCCGACCAAACCGGCGGGACGTACCTCGCGGCGAGAACGGCAAAGCTACCGCTGGGAACGCTGCTGCTGCACCTGCTCGACGCTGATGCTCGACGCGAGACGATGCCGACAAATTCCAGCGTCCCAGTCTACGAACAGCAATATGCCTGGTTCCTGTTGCCGGCGATTTTGCTATTGGTATTGGCGAGCATTCTGAGCGAAGGCCCACGGTCTATCGCTCAAACGAATCCTGTGTCTAATTTGACGATGCGATTGTCGAAGCGGTTCGGCGCCGTCGCCGCCAGTCTACTCGCGATGCTCTGCATCAGTGCCGCGCCCGGACCAGAGATTGAGGCATTGATACGTCAGGGCAACGATGCCTTTGCCCAGGAGAAATATGAGGAGGCGATCCAGCTTTACGAACAGGCCGAGGCGAAGACGAAGGACCCTGGCTTGGTCGCGTTCAACAAGGCGGCGTGTCTGTACCGCCTTGGGAAACATCGCGACGCCATCGTCTGTTTCCGCCAGGCATTGGATGACGCCGAGGCTCCACAGACTCGGCGTGCCCGCGCCTGGTTTGACCTCGGCAACGCATTGATGAACGACGCCCATGGCCGGGTCGACGAACTCGCCGATGCGGTAAACGCTTACCGCGCCTGCCTCGCCCAGCCGAATCTTTCCGAAGGGCTTCGTTCGAGTGCACGACATAATCTCGAAATCGCCCAGCTTCGATGGTTGAAGGCCAGGCCCAAGGAACGCGATCCCAAGCACGATATGAAAAATCCCAACGTTCCGAAGGATCCGCCCGACGAGCCGAAAAACGGTGCCGGCAAGCAGGATCGCTACGTTCCCATCGAACCCGATCCGACGAAAAAAAAATCGGCCGACAACATCGTGTGGAAGCCGGGTAAACCGTCTGACAAACTGCAAGCCGGCCGGGTGCAGGTGCTGCCCGACACCGACGCCGTCCGTAAGCTGACCTCCGAAGACGCCGAGCGCACGCTCGACGATCTGGCCCGCCGCATCACGGCGGCGCGACGGAACCTCCACCCTCCCCTCGGCCCGGATCGGCTCATGACGAAGGACTGGTGACGCCCATGCGCCATGTGGCCCTGTTGTTCTTGATCGCGTGGCCGCCAACCGCCGGCACCGCGCAAACGGCGAGCGACGAGCCGCCCGTCGCCGATCGTCCGGTTGATTTCAGCAACCTCGTCGGCGTCTGGACCATGCGCGTCGAAGCAAGCCCGACCGATGTGCATGTCGAGGAACCGATCACGCTGCGCGTCATCCTAGCGGGCATAGGTCCTGCGAAGTATGAGCCGAATCGCAAGCACCTCAAACTTTTTCCTGAATCGTTTGAAGCCGATTTCTACATTCAGGAACTACGCGACGAGCATCGCATTGAACGCAATTCCAACACCTGGGTCTTCGTCTATCGGCTCAAGCCCAAGCACGACAAAGTCAAAGAAATCGACGGTATCACGCTCTGGTACTACAACCCGAAATCGCCCGGCAAGCGAAAATATGTTCCCATCTTTGCGCCATCGATTTCGCTCACGGTGAAAGCCAAACGCGAGGCGCCGAGCGATATCGAAATTCGCGCGTTGGACCTGCCCGAGACTTACTACGTTGTACCGCCAGCGTCTGCCGTGATTGGGCATTCGGCGCCGTTCGCGATTGCCGCTGGCGACGTCGCACTCGCGCTCGCACTGCCGCCGATCCTGTGCGGCATTTTCGTTTTGGCCTGGCGGCGTTGGTTCCCGAGCGATGCCGAGCGTGCGATACGAATTCGCCGATGGGCAGCTCCGAAAGCCGTGTCGTTGCTGCAAGGCGGAAACGATGATCCTCACGAGATTGCGGTCCAATACCTCGCCGAGCGCTTCGATTTTGTTCCGCGCGATCCCACGCCGCCGGAGGTCTTCGATTTCTTAAAGCGGCGCGGATTCGCCTTGGCGTCGTGCACGGCGGCGGAACGCTTCTTCGCTGCCCGCGATGCCGGACGATTCGCTGGTATGTCGTCCGCGGATCGACAACAATCGCTGATTCTTGCGGTGACGCTTATCAACGCTCTGGAGGCCGACCGATGCGCGCAATCCTGATCGGCTTGGCGATCTCGCTTGGCGTACCTGCTTCGACGAGGGCAAAGATGCCGCGCGATGAAGCGCTGGCGGCGCTGGCGACGGAGGAATTCGATGCCGGCCTGCGCAACAAACATCGCATTCTCCTGGCGAGGCAACACTTTACCGCTGCTGCGGATGCTTATTTCAAATTACACGAAGCCGGCAACCGCAACGCCGACCTTTACCGTTCCCTGGGCAACGCTCTTACGTTGGCCGATCGCTGGCCGGAGGCGATCTGGGCGTACCAGATGGGGCTGACATTCGCGCCGGACGACGCCACTATGCGCCGCCATCTCGCCGAACTGCGTGCCAAGGTATTGCTGCCGCCCGATGGCCAAGGCCGGCTACCGGCCGACCGCTGGCCCGCCTTCCTGCCGCGCTTGACCGTCCGAAAGTGTTGGTGGCTCAGCATCGGTTCGTACCTGCTCGTCTGCGTCGCGTTGGTGGCCTGGCAACGTTTTCGAACCCGCCGCGCCATCGGCTTGATCGTCGCCGGCTCGGTGGCGACGATCGTTTTCACTGTCGCCTTTTGGTTTGCCATGGAGCGCCAGCGATCCGATCTCGCGATTCCCGTCGCTGTCGTCATCGAGAATACACCGTTCCGCAAAGGCAACGGCGCCGCCTACCCCCAGCACGCAATCGTTCCCACGCTTGCGCGTGGCCTCGAAACGCGAATCCTCCACAAACGCGGCGACTGGTTGCAGATCGCCCTCAGCACAGACGAAATCGGCTGGCTGCCCACAACAGCCGTGCGCATCGTCGAGCCATAGCCGCAACGACGAATCCACGCTCAATCCCGACGTTGAACCGAGCGACCATTCACTATTCAATGCGGTTCCGTTTGAATACACCATCTTGATACGTTGCCTTATCGTCCGGAAATCGGAGACCGCCATGCAGAAACCTATCATCGCCCTGAGTATTGTTTTCGTGGTTATAACGACGGCCGGCGCTCAGGACGCTAATTGGCCTCCGGAAAAACAAAAGGAATCGGAATTTACGGGGCGAAAACTGCACGTCTTCAAGCATGGGAACAGGAAAGAATGGGGCTATGCAGAGCCTCAACGCGATACATTCCTGGTGCTCCATCCGAAACAGGCAAGATCGAATGCCCCGCTCTATGTGGTCCTGCATTCCGCGGGGCATGACGTTCACTCGTGCCTGGCCTGCACGACCAAGATCGGCAACCACGACATCTACCATGCTCCCCAAGACTTCTTTGCGCTCTACCTCGATTGCCGGGCCAACAAAGGCGACTGGTGGTGGGGCATCAACAAGTACCCTGGCCCCGAGGTCAGCCCCACAGATAAACGCGTGATGGACACGGTACTCTGGGTGATCAAGCAATATGGCATCGATGAGAACCGCGTCTATCTGTGCGGCAATTCCATGGGTGGGAGCGGCACCCTGGGCATCGGCATCCGCCACGGCGATGTCTTCGCCGCGATCAAGGCAAACGTTCCCGCCGAGGTCAAACATGTTTCAAACCGGATGTACTTCCCGCCGCAGAAACTGCCGGCGGACGTAAAGCTTCCCGACCCTCCGATCGTCGTTGACTATTCCGCCCAAAACGACGGGTGGTCCCGAGGCCACGACGCCTTCGTCAAGACCATGTTCGAGCGAAAGTATCCGCTCATCCTTTATTGGGGCCCGTTCGGCCATGCGAATAACCACGCGAACATCATGAAGGTGAATGACCTGATCGATTCGTTCGACTGGCTAAGCGTCAAGAAAAACGAGTCCTATCCGGTGTTCGCAGATGCCTCGACTAACGACCCGCTGCCATGGCCGAATCAACTCACCGATAAGAAAGCGGGCCAGATCAACGCGTTCTTCCGCTGGAAAAACATGCGTGACACGCCGGACACGATCGAAACATCGCTGTTTCTGGTTAAGCCGGCTGAGCTCAAGACAACATTCAAGATCCCAACGGAAGCGACCGTGGACGTCAGCTTGCGCCGGCTGCAAACGCTGCGGGTCGCCCCCGGGACCATGGTGCGCTGGACCTTCGGCACATCCAACGGAGAGGTCCGGGCCGACGCTGGTGGATGTATCACTATCCCCCGGCTGAAGATTACCGCCGAACCGACCAGCCTGAGCATCAGCAAGGTGAAGTAGACGCCAGGATCCCGGGTACGAGCCGGAAGCGTAAGCGACGGCCTGGAGAAATCCGTCGCTTACGCTTCCGGCTCGTACTTTTGTCGGTGGCGTCAAGATTACGGCGTCACCCGGATCGTCAAAACGAAGTTGCTGGAAATCCAAACCGCGTCGTTCATCCTTATACCTTCGCCGCGCCTTCTTCCCAATACTGCTTCGTGCCGTGATGCAACCGAGCGCCGACCTGGCTGATGACTTTATGGGCGAGGTAGCAGGCGGCCTTCGCGGCTTTTTCCGGGGCGAGGCCATGCGTGATGCCGTAGAGGAAAGCGCCGGCAAGCATGTCGCCCGCGCCGGTGAGGTCTTTAGGCTCGGAGGGAACGGCCGGGATGTGGGCCTCGACGCCGGCGTGGCGGATGAACACGCCCTTGGGGCCATACGTCACGACGACCGAGGGGATGGTTTGCTTGAGCTTTGCGAATGCTTCCTCCGCGGTTGGCGTTTGGGCGACGGCGCATGCTTCGCTTTCGTTGCAGAAAAACAGGTCGGCCTGGGCGAGTGCCTCGCGCAGCGCGTCGCCGAAGACGGCGGGGACGAACGCATCGGAACAGGTGACGGCGATCTTGGTGCCGTGCTTCTTCGCCAGCTTGATTGCCTCGCGGACTGCGGTTTGACCGGTTTCGGGATTGGCGAAGACGTAGCCCTCGATGAACAGCCAATCGCTATTTTGAATTCGGCGTTCATCGACATGCCGGGCGGCGAGGTGGCTGGAGACGGCGAGACAGGTGCGCATGGTGCGCTCGGCATCGGGTGTGATGACGCAGACGCACGTGCCGGTCGATTCGTTGACGATGATCGGGTTGCCGATGTCGATGCCGAGCTCCTCGAACTCGCTGGCGTAAAAGAGTCCGTAGCGGTCATCGCCGACGCAGCCGATGAAGGCCGCATCGCCGCCGAGTTGACTGAAGGCGATGGTCGAGTTGGCGACGGAACCGCCGGAGACGAGTTTCGGCTCGTTTTTCTGATAGCGAGCGAGAAGCTCCTTTTGCTCGTTGAGATCGACGAGGCGCATGGTGCCGCGCTCGAAGTTGAGCTGTTGAAATTCGCTGTCGTTGACTTCGAGGAAGATGTCAACGATGGCGTTACCGAGTCCGCAGAGCTGAAATTCGCGTGGCATGAAGGATGTTTTTCCAAGCCCGCAAGCGAGCGCAGCGAGCTTGCGGGGTGCTGGTGGTTGACCCCGCAAGCTCGCTGCGCTCGCTTGCGGGCTTGAGCTGTTTTATGTTCGCGGCAACTGCAACGCCACGTCAATCCGTCGCAGCGTCTCGTCCTTGCCGAGGATCACCAGGCACTCGAACACGCCCGGCCCGATCATCACGCCTGTCGTCGCGACGCGCATGGCGTGGTTGAGGTCACCGGCCTTCAGCTGCTTCGCCTCGCTAAACGTCGCCAGTTTGGCCTCCAGCGTCGGCACGTCGAACGGGTCGGCTGTCTTCAACAGCTCGGCGAATTCGCGAAGTGCCTCGGCGACGCCTTCCTTGTGCAAGCGCTGTTTCACGGCTTTCGCATCATATTGCGGATCGCGGAAGAAGAACGCGGCATAGTTGAGCACGTCGGCGAAAATCTTGAGCCGCTCGCTGCACGCCAGCACGACTGTGCCGAGCTTGTCGCGATCGATGGTGTCGCCGAGCAACCCCGCACGCTGCAAGACGGGGATCACGCCGTCGATCTTGCTATCCAGCGGGGCGACCTTCGTATACTCCGAAGCGACCCAGAGCATCTTGGCCGGGTCGAAACTCGCCGACGAACTGTTGACGCGCTCGAAGCCGAAGTTCGCACGCATCGTCTCGATCGGGATAATTTCGGCCTTGTCATCAAGCGACCAGCCGAGCCTGCCGAGGTAGTTGATGACGCCTTCGGGCAAGTACCCCATGACGCGGTAGAACTCGACCATCACGGGGTTCAGGCTCTCGTTTTTCTTGATCTGCTCATCAGTCCATTCCGCGGGCACGGCATGCACGCCGCGCAGAGCCGCGATGACCTCGGGCGTGACGAACTTGTGCGCGTCGCGCTTGCTAAGCTTCTTGTTCGAGTTCGGCGCGTTGACGACAGGCACATGCGCGAAGACGGGCGGCTTCACGCCCATTGCCTCATACACAAGCACCTGCACCGGCGTGTTCGACAGATGCTCCTTCGCGCGGATGATATGTGTGATGTTCATGGCGACATCGTCAACCACAGTCGCGAAGTTGTACAGCGCGCTGCCGTCGGAGCGGGCGATGACGGGATCGCTAATCGTGTTGGTCTGCACTTCGACTTTGCCACAGATTTGATCGTCGATGACGACGACCTGATCGGCGGCGACTTTGAGCCGAACCGATGCCGGCTTCTCGCGGAACATGCGCACGGCATCGGCGGGCGACAGATCGCGATCCCGGCCACGATGCACGTATGAGGCTTTGTTCGCTTCGGCGTCTTTACGCAAAACGTCGATCTCTTCCTTGGTCATATAGCAGGGATACGCCTTGCCGGTCTCCAGCAACTTCATGACGGCGGCGCGATACAAGTCGCCGCGCTGGGCCTGGAAGTAGGGGCCATGCGGTCCGCCGACTTCGGGGCCTTCGTCCCAGGTGATGCCGAGCCATTTGAAGCCGTCGAGGATGGGCTGCAGGGCTTCGGGGCGGTTGCGTTCGGCGTCGGTGTCGTCGATGCGAAGGATAAACTGCCCGCCATGCCGACGGGCGTAGAGCCAACAAAACAGCGCGGTGCGAACCCCGCCGATGTGAAGGTAACCCGTGGGGCTGGGTGCGAATCTGGTCCTGATCGTCATTAGTTCTTAGTCCTTGGTCCTTGGTGAATACTGAGCGCAGCCGGTGTTATCTGATAGCCTAGTCCCTGTCGGAAAAAGGCCTCTCTTTGAAAATGCTGCCTATCAGCGGCGAAGAACTTTGATCCGACGGCCCCACTTTCTATGGCGGCGGCGGCTTTTCTACCTCCGGTGCGGTAATTCTCCCGAAGGTATCCTACCTATTGACGG
>CAMAUE010000041.1 GCA_945861245.1 Singulisphaera sp. GP187 | reverse complement strand
CGAAACGATTCATAAGATAAAAAACCGCAAAGAGTTGCAGCTGGGAAGCGAACTCTTAACGGGACAGTAGTGACTTCACACACCGCCGTCACGGCTTTGTTTTCGCTCTGAGGCGATCCTAGAACCGGCTCTCCACGCGGTAAGAGTTTGTCCAATCGGCGTGCCAACTCCGGTAGATTGCATGATGCGACGGCTGGGAACAAATGATGCTCCATGTGATAGAAGTTATTCAACGTCAGAGCGTTGATAAGCCACGATCTTTGCGTGCGCGCAAACATCCCCTGGCGATCACAGCCACGATGCACCATCCAAACCGCGACGAATCCCGTCAGGCAGTTTCCTAATCCCATCGCCAATAATTGAAACCATAGCCAACCCCAATTTGTCATCCCTGCCAGACCAATCAGGCCGAGAATGGCCACCATCTCGGCAACGATCCAAATCCGCGTCGCGCTGCTGGAACGGGCGAGCGCCACGACGATCATCCGGATAGGGAAGTAGGGACCGACAGCCAGCGCCTGCCACCACCGCATCGTCGCGCACATCCCCTCAATATCTTTCTCTCGAAGCGGGTTGGCGTGGTGGCGCACATGAATCCATCTCACCGCGTGCAATGGAATCGCCATCAATAAGGAAAAAAGAAACAGGAACGCGTTCGTCCAAATCACCGACAAGCCGAGCTTCGCATGAAAACCATCGTGTGTTTGGCGCAAGCCGGCCATGAAGAATATCGCAGAGAAAGGCAAGGCGGCCAAGAACTGCTCGTTGTAAGCAAACGTCAATGATGCTGCCAACCAAGGCGACGACAACAGCACCGCACGAACCGATTGAAGGAACGATAGATCGCGAAGGTCCTGCCATGCGACAGAGCGAACAGCTTCATGCAAAAAAAGTGGATTTCTCATCTCATCCTCGGCTACGGAAACCTATTCGTCAGAAACGGATGAGAATACAACCGTGACAAGCAGGGAGCGGTAACAGAAGTGCCGTTTTTCCTTCGCCTCCTACACATCATGTTGCTCTGGGAAGCCTCAGCCGTGCGGTTTTGCGTCTCCCGTGTCAAATCCGCACAGTTACTGGTTGCGGTTGCATCGAAATCGCTCGTTTTTTATTGGCATCCCGTTTGCAATTGATACCCCCAATCTCGCGCGTCCCTCTTGTTTTGAAAGGAGATCGTCATGATCCGCTCGATTCTTGTGCCTCTGGACGGCTCAACGTTTGGCGAACACGCCCTCCCGTTGGCGATGAGCATGGCCCGGCGATTGAATGCGTCGCTGAATCTTATTCACGTGCATACGCTGCTCGACGCCGCCTATGCCGAGTTACAGGTCTTTGACACGACGCTCGACCAGGAGTTGCGAGCGAAGGAGCGCGAATATTTGCAGTCCATTCAGAAACGGGTGCAGGACCGATTATCGGTGCCGGTGACGATCCGTAATGTCGATGGCGACATCGCGACGGTCATCCGCGAACAAGCCGAGAGCCTGCAGGCGAAATGGGTCGTAATGACAACGCATGGCAAAGGCCCGCTGGCCCGATTTTGGCTCGGCAGCACGACCGACGAGCTTGTCCGCAGCTTGCCGATCCCGCTCGTTCTGGTGCATCCGAATGTCTCGGAACCGGACATGCTGAACGATCCGACGATCAAGCACATGTTGATCCCGCTCGATGGCTCACCGTGGGCGGAGCAGATCCTTGAGCCGGCGCTGACACTCGGTGCCGCAATGCACGCGGATTTCACGTTGCTGCGGGTTATCACACCAGTCTATCCGGTGTCACTGCCCGCAGAGCCTGCGATCTTCGGCAGCGTGGCGACCGACATCTTGGACCGCGTCGAACATCTGCACGCCGATCTAAAGAAGGAGGCGGCGGCATACCTCGAACAGGTCACCGACCGCTTCCGCAAGGACGGCCTGAAAATCGCCACGCGCGTCGTCGTCGAGGACCAGCCCGGCGTGGCGATTTTGGAAAACGCCAAGCCGCCCACCGACATGATCGCGATCGACACCCACGGTCGCGGCGGCTTGTCGCGGTTCCTGCTCGGCAGCGTCGCGGACAAAGTGATACGTGGTTCGCGCGTGCCGATCTTGGTGCATAAGCCGACGGCGTGATTTTGTTTAGCCACTCGCCTTTGGCGAGTGCGGGCGTGGCGCTCCACGGCGACCGTAAATTCGTACGTCCACGCCCGCCAAAGGCGAGCGGCTAAACGAAACGCGTTTGTACGTCATCTCCCCATCGCATCCGTTTTCCCATATCGTTTCTACAGGGATTCCTCACCAGCAACCAGGCAACGGATAAGAACAATGCCCTACATCGGGATCGACTTCGGGACGAGCAACTCCGTCGTCGCTAACTTCCAATTCGGTCAGGCCGACGTTCTCCCCAACGCTGAAGGGAACAAGTGGACGCCATCCGTCGTCACCATGCGCGCCGACGGCAGCCTCGGCTTCGGCCAAGAGGCGAAGGAAAACTTCGAGGAAGGCCGCTCGATCCGCTCCATCAAGCGCATCCTCGGCTCGGGCGAGCGCGTGCCGTTCGTTGGGCAGAACCTGCGGACCGAGCAAATCGCAACGATGCTGTTCAGCAAGCTGAAGCTGGACGCCCAGCGAGCGCTGAACGACACCTTCGTCAAAGCCGTCGTCACGATTCCCGCGAACTCGAAAGGCCTCGCCCGGCACGCCACCAAACTCTGCGCTGGTGCTGCGGGCTTGCAGGTGCTCACGCTCATCAACGAGCCAACTGCGGCAGCCATCTGCTATGGACTGAACGCTCAGCAAGATCAAACCGTGCTCGTTTACGACTTCGGCGGCGGCACTCTTGATGTCACCATTCTCCGTATCCATCATGGCGTGTTTGAGGAAATCAGCAGCAAAGGCATCGGCAAGCTCGGCGGCGACGATCTCGACACCGCCATTGGTAACCTGCTCGCACGCAGATTCACCGAAAGGACCGGCTACGACATCCTCAACTCGCCCTATCGCACGCAATTCATGCTGGCGGTCGAGAAAGCCAAGATCGAGCTGTCCTCCCAACCCACCGCTATTGCTCGCAAGGCGGAGCTGGTCCCTGATCGCCATCTGAGCCTGGAAGAAGAAATCGACCGCGCCACCTTTGAACGCGAAATCATGCCGTTCATTGTCAAATCCGGGCAGGCCATCGACGAGGCCCTGAGCCTACGCGGCATGCGGCCCAAGGACATCGACCGCGTCCTTCTCGTCGGTGGCACAAGCAAGATTCCGCTGGTTCGCCGATATGTCAGCGAAAAACTCGCCGGCAAGGAGGCCGAGCCATTCGACAAAGTCGATCCGATGACTTGCGTCGCGCAAGGCGCCGCCATCGTGTCGGCCATCTTGCAAGGCGCGCCCGGGCTGGACAATCACGCCTTCTCCGTCAAGCTCGAACACTCGCTCTGCGCGAATCCGATCAACGAAAAACGGCAGGTCTATCTCGATCCGATCATCAAGCGCGGCGTGGACATTCCGTGCTCGTTCACGAAGACGTATCACCCCGTCGCCGACCCCGCCGAACGCGTCATCATCAGTGTCTTTGAGGGCGATGTATACGACGATGTCGGCAATGCGGAGAACGTCAAACTCGCCGAGATTCCGTGGGAATTCAAACCCCATCGACAGCAGCGCGACGGCGCCATCGAAGTGACGTTTGAGTATGGCGACGACGGCATCCTGACGGTGCAGATCCACGACATCTACACAGGCCAAAAGAAACGATTCGCGATCCAACAAAGCGGCGCCGACCAGCTCGACGCGGGCCAAATCATGAAGATGAAGCGCATCAACGAAGAGCTAATCAAACGCAGTGAGGACGTGGAGAGCACGACGGAATACCGCGATGCGCTGGAGATTCTGAAGAAGACCGAACAGGACGTGATTCCGAAGGTCGAGAATCCCGCCGACAAACGCGAACTCGAAGACCTGTGCCGAGTGGTGCGCGAGGCGATGTCGTCAGGCGATCGCAAACGCATGGAAGACGCCAGCTCGGCGTTGAACGACCGCTTGCTGAATTTCGCGTATTTGCTTTAGGTTTTTGTTTAGCCGCTCGCCTTGGGCGAGCGCGGACAGGAATCGCACGACACATAGGTCGCGCTCGCCAAAGGCGAGCGGCTAAACCCGAGTTCCCGGTGCGGAGGTTCGTCATGCCGAATTGCCCTCAATGCACGAAGCCGTTGCGACAATTCACACGCAAGTGTCCGAGTTGCCAGGCGGACCTCGAATTGCTCGTGGACTACGTAAGCCATGTGCAGGGCGGTTTGAACCGCGCGGAAAATCTAACCAGGGCGGGCGAACTTGGCCAGGCGATTTGGGCCTATCTTGAATTGCTCGAAATCGATCCGGACAACGCCCAGGCGCGGAAACAGATCGGCCAAATTGTGACGGCGGTACGGCAGTTCGACAAGGTGATACCCAGTCGGCGCTGGGCCAACGGTC
Source organism: Singulisphaera sp. GP187 (assembly GCA_945861245.1). Classification (GTDB taxonomy): domain Bacteria; phylum Planctomycetota; class Planctomycetia; order Gemmatales; family Gemmataceae; genus SIAQ01. The sequence goes on along the minus strand of CAMAUE010000041.1, from coordinate 32,915 downwards.
TGCCACCTGTGCCCGACCCGCGCCCGCGCCCGTGGTGGCATTGGGCGATCTTCGTCGGCGCGATCCTGACGGCGTTCGGCATCGGCTATCTCGCCGCCACGGTCGAGTTTGAGTGGCCCGAACTCCCGGCGATTCAACCTGCGATCAATCAGGAAAACAACATGGGCCCCGGACCGCGAAAACTGTGACAGGCCTTGGAAACGATCACGTGAATCGATCCTGATCGAGAAACTTTCGCAATTCCGGATCGTCCACGATCGACGAAAATTCGTCAACCCAATGTTGCACTTCTTCGGGCGTGTCGGGACCGGGGCGATCGTCCGGTTGCCGATCTGGTTCGACTCGCGTCTTTTGGGAATCGGTATCGAAATCGTTGAGCAAGTCCTGATCGCTCCACGCCTGCGCACCGCGTCGTCGGGCAGCCTCTTGGATTCGCGTATCGTTCGAGATCACTACTAACTTGCGTGGCTCACGCGATTGATCAATGGCGATTTCGATCCAATCATCCGCACTCTTTTCGCCAGACGCAAAGACGACGTTCAACCCGGAAACGATCTGCTCACTCTGGGTGCCTCGTGGTGCACGCTTGGCGTCGAACACGACGGTCACACGTGCCGAACGTTCGCCGAATGATTCACTCAGATAGGCGAGAAGGCGGTTTCGGGCCGCTTCGAGTCGGCCCTCGCCGCCCTTCGTGTTAAGCAAGCCGAGAGCATAGATGACGTTGTACCCGTCGATGATGTAGGACATCTTCATGATATTCCGCTTGCGGCTTAGCGCTCGCGTGGAATTGTCCGTGCGTTGAGCCGCAAGCGGAATCAGCGCGCGCAAAAAAAAGAGAGGCGCAGTGAACTACGCCTGCTCTGTATGGGGTTCGGCCAAAGGAACGGCCGGATAACCGGAGTGAGACTCGGGATCAGTCTCGTCGACATCCTCCTCTTCAACAGAGGCTGGGATAGAGTAAGCGCCGCCCAGCCAGCGACCCAGGTCAACCAATCGACACCGACGGCAGCAGAAAGGCCAATCCGGCCATTCTTTCGGCCCTTGGTGGTCCATGGTTTTGTCACATATTGGGCAGCGTATTTTGCTCATCGGTACTCTCCCGGCGTCACTTTGCATTTTTGGTGGCCGTTTTCGGTGCGTCGGCCTTCGCAGGTGTGGTCGTAGCTTTCGTATTACCCGTGGTTTTTGGCGCGTCCGTGCTGGATTTTTCGGTTGTTTGCGGAGTCGCGTCCGCCTTGGCCGCCGCCTTGTACGATTCGCTGCGGTAATCGGTCTGATAGAACCCGTCGCCCTTGAACAGGATTGCCGCCCCCGTGCCGATCAGACGCTGCAATTTCTTCTTCTTGCACGCGGGACATTTCTTCAGCGTTGGCTCGCTGAAGCTTTGCAGTTCATCGAAACGATGCCCGCAGGCGTCGCATTGGTATTCATAGGTTGGCATGATTGAATTGTCTCCGTTGGAAAGAACACTCACGGCAAGTACAACCGCCCCGTGCCGCGAACACCATCAATGTCGATCAAGTAACGGTAAACGAATTCGATGACTCGTTGAGCATATTCCTTACTGAGCCGAAATCGTGGCAGATCGCCGATCGTGAACACCGGCAATGACAATGGGGTATTATGTTCGCGAATCGTTGCCTCAAGCGAATCTTCCGATTCCTTGTTCCGATTGTCCGTTAGCAAAATCAGTTGCCGATCCTGACAGGTCAACCATATCTCCCGATCCGTCGCATCAGCCGATAGGCCGATGTCGTCGAATGTAACGAACACGGGATTCGCGTACTCCCAGAAATCAGCCCAGTAAACAGTTTGCATTTCACGTCGGAGGGCGCGGACGAAACCGCGTACCTGCACGTCAGCCAGGATTCTGTTCACCGTTTTTCTCCGCAATTTTCCGATCGAGCCTTGCGCGCAAATGCTTCAGCCGTTCTTCAAATGGTATATTCTCGTCTGGCGGTGCGAAAATGCCACCACGCGCATGCTGCTCGGCTATTCGCTTCGTCTGGATTTCCTCCACACACCGGTCGCGCTCGGCCAACTCGTCGCGATTTGCGTTGATGTAATCCATCACTGCGTCGATCTCTTCTTGCGAGAGCATCGGCATGATGTCGCGGATTTCGTCCACGCCATAGCCGCGATGCACCCAGTAGAACACGTCCATCACGGTAATGCGCGTCGTCGAAAGCTGCGGTCCTCGGCCACGATTTACGATAGTGACAGTTGTTGCGGTACTCATGGTTCGATCCTCCAGTTTGGCGATGCCGTCATTGTATCACAACCTGAGAATCAACTATTCGTGGACACGATAACCTTCGCTGGCCGAAGGACGCGGTCTTGATTGAGGAAGCCCTGTTCGAGCACTTGCAGGATCGTATTCGGTTCGACATCCTCGACGGGTTTCTGCATGACAGCTTGGTGTAGATTGGGATCGAACGGCTTGCCTACGCAGTCGATCCGTGTGATGCCGTGACGTTTGAGCAACTCCAGAAATTGCCCGATGACCATCGCCACGCCCTGCGTCAGTGGGCCTGTGTCGCCGGCCTGTTGTGAGGCGACGACGGCCCGGTCGAAGTTGTCGTAGATCGGCAGCAGGTCGAGCGCGAGCGGACCGAACGCGTACTTGCGCTCCAGTTCGCGGTCGCGCTGGTTGCGCTTCTGGTAATTTTCAAACTCCGCGCGTGCACGCGCCGCCAGATCGAGATACTGATCGCGCTCGCCTGCCTTCTTGCGAAGGACATCAAGTTCCTCCGGCGTCAGTTGCGGCGGTATGGCGATTTCCGGGTAGGCTTCGTCGCTCATGGTTTGGTCTCCAGTATCAAACTTAAGCCCAAGGGTGAGATCCTTGGGATCATCCAAAGGAATCCCAGGGGTTCGGAGTACCTCACCGCTAGGCTTGAATGTCATTTCGGATTGAGATCCAAGACCTACTTACTCTTCGCATCTTCCGAACTGGTAAACAGATCTTTCAACTTGTCGAAGAAACTTTTGCGCTGGACGGATACGTTCTTGTGATCCAAGTCGGCTAACTCGCGCAGCAGTTCTTTCTGCCGCGTTGAGAGATTGCGCGGCGTTTCGACGACGAGGATGACGTGCAAATCGCCACGCCGACCGCCGGCACCGAGGATCGGCATGCCTTTGCGATCGACGCGTATCGTGTCGCCTGATTGCACGCCGGGCTGAATCTTTTCTTTGATCGGGCCGTCGAACGTCGGCACTTCGATCTCCGCACCCAAGGCGGCCTGGCTAAACGTGATCGGCACCTGGCAAATGAGGGCGTCCTCCTTGCGGCGGAACAAATCGTGATCACCCACATGAACCTCGACAAGCAAGTCGCCCGCCCGTGCTCCCGATTCGCCGGCTTCGCCTTCGCCGCGCAGCGACATCCGCTGCCCGCTCTGGATGCCGGCGGGAATGTTGATTTCGAGACTTCGCGTGACCTTCACTTTGCCGCGACCTCGGCATTTGCCGCACGGATCGGTGATGACCGAGCCTGCCCCGCCGCATGCGTTGCACGGCGTTTGCATCGACATGAATCCCATGCGGACTTGCATCTTTCCGGAGCCTTGGCATTGTCGGCAGCGCGACGGTTTGCTGCCCCTGGCGGCGCCGGAGCCGGTGCATTCGGGGCAGTGTTCGTTTCGCGGGATTTCGACGGTTCGTTTGCAACCGTGATACGCTTCGACCAGACTGATTTCGAGGGCCAGGCCGAGACTTTGGCCCGACTGCTGGCCGCGCTTGCCGCCGCCGAAAAAACTGGAAAAGATGTCGCCGAACGATGTGCCTTGAAACATCGATTCGAAATCCCCGAAGCTAGGCGCGCGCGTGCCTTTCAATCCTTCGTGGCCATGTCGATCGTAGATTTGACGTTTTTCGGCGTCGCTGAGAACACCGAACGCCTCGGCTGCTTCCTTGAATTTCTCAGCCGCTTCGTCATCGCCGGGATTGCGATCGGGGTGATACTTCATAACGAGAGCGCGATAGGCTTTCTTGAGATCGTCGTCGGAAGCGGTCTTGCCCACGCCGAGCACTTCGTAGAAATCCCGCTTGCTCATGTGCGCTCCACGACAAAAGCTATCAGCTATCAGCCGTCAGCTATCAGCAAAAACACCGAGTCGGGGGAGGACCGGGGTTTTCGTCGCTGACGGCTTCCAACTGATAGCTGATAGCTGATAGCTGACAGCTCATTTCTGTTACCGAATCGCTCCGGAGACGGTGTTGCCCGGGGCGTCGGCGTCGATGCGCGTGATCATGACTTCGGTCGTCAGCATCAGGCCGGCGATGCTGGCGGCGTTCTGCAGGGCCGAACGCGTGACCTTCGTCGGGTCGATGACGCCAGCCTTGATCATGTCTTCGTAGTCGCCAGTCAAGGCATTGAAACCGACGTTAAAACTCTTCTCGCCGCGGATGCGGACTTCGTCGGCGACAACCGCGCCGTCTTGGCCTGAGTTCTCGGCGAGGATGCGAACCGGTTTCTCCAGAGCGCGACCGACAATCTCCGCGCCGGATTTCTCGTCGCCATGAAGCGTCTTGACGACCTCATTAACGGCCTTGATCGCGCGGATGCACGCCACGCCGCCACCAGGGAGGATGCCCTCGGCCACGGCTGCACGAGTTGCGTGCAGAGCGTCTTCGACGCGGCCTTTCTTCTGCTTCATGTCGGCTTCCGTTGCCGCGCCGACCTTGATGATCGCCACGCCGCCGGTGAGCTTCGCCAAACGTTCGCTGAACTTTTCCTTGTCGTATTCGCTTTCGGTCTGGTTCATCTGAGCGCGAATCTGGTCGATTCGCGTCATGATGGCGTCCTTCTTGCCAGCACCGTTGATGATTGTGCAGCCTTCCTTCTCGACGATAATCTGCTTGGCCCGACCGAGTTGTGCCAACTCGATGTTCTCCAGCTTGAGACCGAGGTCTTCGCTGATGAATTGGCCTGCGGTCAGCGTCGCGATGTCGCCCATCAAGGCCTTGCGGCGATCGCCGAAGCCCGGCGATTTGACGGCACACACGTTCAAGCCGCTGCGAAGCCGATTGACGACGAGGGCGGCCAATGCTTCGCTTTCGACATCGTCGGCGATGATGAGCAGCGGCTTGCCGGACTGATGAATCTTTTCCAGCAGCGGGATCATGTCGCGCACGCCGGAGAGCTTTTTCTCGAACAGGAGGATATAGGCATCTTCCATGATGCACTTCATCTCGGTGGCGTCGGTGATGAAGTACGGGGAGATGTAGCCTTTGTCGAACTGCATGCCTTCGACGAATTCGAGCGTGGTCTCGGCGGTCTTGCCTTCTTCGACGGTGATGACGCCGTCTTGGCCGACTTTCTCGAACGCCTGGGCCATCATTTTGCCGATGACTTCATCGTTGTTGGCCGAGATGCTGGCGACATTGATGAGCATCGCCTCGCCGCCCTTGTCCCAGGCGGGGATGCGCTTCGAGCTGGTTTCGAGGAAAGCGACAACCGCATCGACGGCTTTGTCGATGCCGCGCTTGACGGACATCGGATTGGCACCGGCGGTGATGTTGCGGAGGCCTTCCTGGTAGATCGACAACGCGAGGATAGTCGCGGTCGTCGTGCCGTCGCCGGCGATGTCGCTGGTCTTCTGAGCGACGGCGTTGACGAGTTTGGCACCCATGTTTTCAAAGGGATCGGGAAGGTCGATTTCCTTCGACACGGTGACGCCGTCTTTGGTGACGGTCGGCCCGCCGAACGATTTTTCGATGATGACGTTACGCCCGGTCGGTCCGAGCGTGCTGCCGACGGCCTTGGCGAGTTTTTCGGCACCCGCGAGTAGCTTCTTACGGGCTTCGTCGGTATAGAGCAGTTGCTTGGCCATTTTCACGAACTCCAAAAGTATTTCCAGGCCGCTTGCGGCTTAGCGCTCGCAGCGAAGCGCTAGAACGCTCGATGTTTTTCGCGAGCGCTAAGCCGCAAGCGGCAATATGTTTACTTCACGATCTTCGCGAGGATATCGCCTTCGCGGAGGATTTTGACTTCTTTGCCGCCGAGCTTGACATCGTTGCCCGCATATTTGCCATACAGAACTTCGTCACCCTTGGTAACAGCGAGCGCCGCTCGTGTGCCGTTATCGAGCATCCTGCCTGGGCCGACGGCAATGACGACGCCACGCTGGGGCTTCTGCTTCGCGCTGTCGGGAAGCAGAATACCGCCAGCGGTCTTTTCTTCCGCCTCGAGCGGCTCGACGACGATACGATCATCGAGAGGCTTGATCTTGTCTTTTTCTTTGCTCATGGTCCACCTAATTAGTGTCTAGTGATTAGTGACTGGTGGCTAGTGAATGACGATTGCGTTAGCGCGAAGACTAGTCGTTATTCACTAGCCACCTGCCACTAACCACTAGCCACTCCGCCGATTACATCATGCCACCCATGCCGCCCATGCCGCCCATGCCTCCCATACCACCCATGCCGCCGCCCATTCCGCCCATGCCTCCGCCACCATGATCGTGGTCGTGATGGTCGTCTGCCTTTTCCTTGGACGGAATGTCAGCGACAAGCGATTCGGTCGTGAGCAGGAGGCACGCGACCGAGGCGCCGTTTTGCAATGCGCTGCGGGTGACTTTGACGGGATCGACGACGCCGGCTTTACGCAGATCGCCGTACTCGGCGGTCAAGGCGTTGTAGCCGTAGTTCTTTTCTTTGCTGCGGCGAATGTTATTGACGACGACCGAGCCATCGACGCCGGCGTTTTCGGCGATCATTCGGCACGGGATGTCGAGCACATTCACGAGGACGCGAGCGCCGAGCGCTTCGTCGCCTTCGAGTTGGAGCTTTTCGAGCGCTTTGCGAGTCTGAAGCAGCGCCACGCCGCCGCCGGGGACGATGCCTTCGGCGATAGCGGCACGGGTAGCGTGCAGCGCGTCTTCGTAGAGGGCCTTGCGTTCCTTCATTTCGGTTTCGGTCGCTGCGCCAACCTTGAGTTGGGCAACACCGCCCGCCAATTTCGCGAGCCGTTCTTGCAACTTCTCGACATCATACTCGCTGTCGGTCCGTTCGATTTCCTTGCGGATCATATCGCAACGGCCTTCGATAGCTTTCTTGTCGCCCACGCCTTCGGTAACCGTGGTGTTCTCGGCATCGATCTTGACCTTCTTGGCGCGGCCGAGATCGGTGAGCTTGATGTTCTCGAGCTGAATGCCGAGATCCTTGAAGATCGCCTTGCCACCCGTGAGGGTAGCGAGGTCTTCGAGCATCGCCTTGCGGCGATCGCCATAGCCCGGCGCCTTGACGGCGCAGACTTTGAGGATACCCTTGAGCTTGTTGACGACAAGCGTCGCCAAAGCTTCGCCTTCGATGTCTTCGGCGATGATGAACAGTGATTTATTGTCCTTCGAGATCGTTTCGAGCAGCGGGATCAGGCTCTTGATCGTCGTGATCTTTTCCTCGTAGATGAGGATGTACGGATTCTCCATCTCGACGATGACTTCTTCTTGATTCGTGACGAAGTGCGGCGAGAGGTAGCCGCGGTCGAACTGCATGCCTGACACGACGACGACTTCCGTCTCGGCCGACTTGCCTTCTTCAACGGTGATGACACCGTTGGACGCGCCGACTTTCCGCATGGCCTCGGCGAGCTTGCCGCCGATCTCGCGGTTGTTGTTGGCAGCGATGGTGGCGACCTCGGTGATTTCCTTGTCGTCGGAATCGTCGATCTTCTCGGCGATCTTGCGAAGCTCCGCGACGACGCACTCGACGGCTTTCTGGATGCCGCGAGTCAGGGCCATCGGGTCGGCGCCGGAAGCGATATTCCTGAGACCTTCGCGATAGATGGCCTCGGCGAGAATGGTTGCGGTAGTCGTGCCGTCGCCGGCGACATCGCTGGTCTTCGAGGCGGCTTCTTTGACAAGCTGAGCGCCCATGTTTTCGTACACGTCTTCGAGTTCGATTTCCTCGGCAACGGTGACGCCGTCTTTCGTGACAGTCGGGCTGCCCCAACCCTTGTCGATGACGGCATTGCGGCCCCGGGGTCCGAGAGTTGATCGGACGGCGCGAGCGAGTTTGCTAACGCCGGCGAGCAGGCTTTGACGGGCTTCGTCACTGTAGGAGAGTTGTTTCGCTCCCATAGTCGTCGATCTCCTTGCGAGGTATTTGCTAGTTGCCGGCGAGTGAACTCGCCGAATGGTTCGCGCGATTCTGACAGGCGATGTCGAGGGAATCTCCCTTGACTTTGGAGTAACAGAGCAACCGGCGTGCCAGAAACGCGAATTTCTTCAACACCATAATACAAAACAAGTTGCACGATCCGTGGCAGCGATCCCTGACATGATATCTTATGTCAAAGTGGCAGCGTACCTGCTAACGCCTGTCAAAAACTGTCGAAGCGGGACTCGGCCTTTGCGCTGGCATTCGGGCCTGATATGATGACAGGATGAGCCTATCGAATCTAACATCTCCTGGTCCTGTGTCACCCATTGTGGGGAACACGGTTGGCATGGGCGTGGGCATTCTTGACCGCATGGAGCGAGCCGTGGCGAAAGTGCGCGAACGATTGCTGCGAGCAACCTCGGCTTTGAACGCGGCGGGCCTGGCCTATGCGGTCGTGGGCGGCAATGCCGTCGCGTCGTGGGTCGCCACGATCGACGCCGGCGCCGTTCGCACGACGCGCGACGTCGATATCCTCGTCCGGCGTGCCGATCTCGATGCCGTTACCTCAACCTTGGAAGCAGCCGGCTTCGTGCACGGCGAATTGCTCGACGTCATCATGTTTCGCGATGGACCAGACGGCAAACTGAGCGAGGCGGTGCATTTGCTCTTCGCCGGCGAAAAGGTACGGCTCGATCATCCTCTGCCCGCGCCGGAGATTGTCACGATCGACGACCCGGATAATTTCCGCGTAATCTCGCTCGAATCACTGGTCGAGATGAAGCTGCTGTCGAATCGCCGAAAAGACCAAGTTCACGTGCTGGACCTGATCGGCGTGGGCCTGGTGGATGCGGCCTGGCTGCCCAAGTTGCCACCGGTGCTCGCGGAACGGTTGAAGGCGTTGCTCGACTCGCCGGAGGGGTGAGAGTGGTGCAATCAGTTTCGTCGTGCTCTCAACTATTGTGTTTGGACGGGGTTGTTGGTATGATCACAAAGGAAGCGCAATTTGTGGAAGGGTTCGGCCATGCTGATGGTAAAGATTCACATCCCGGAGCGAACGGATCGGGCGAAGGCGATTGAAACGCTTACGTTGCGCGGCCGAGTCATTTGCTTGCCCGCGAATGTATTCATTGTGCCTGAGCCAGCACTTGAGGTTCTCCAAAGAGTTGGCGGTGGACTTTCAGGAACTAGAGCGCGGTGGGTTTGACTATGCGGAAAAGGCGCTACGAGGACACTCCCGTGAGTCAGCGCTTTCTTGCGGAGTATAAAGCACGCTTGCTCGCACGTTTTGACCAAATCGAAATCTACATCGTCTCGTATCCGCTCGATATTCGTTGATTGCGCTCCGCATCTCTCGTGTCCTGTGGACATCCACCACGCCAATTCACATACTCAACTCAAACCTTTCCTGCATTCACCGGAGATCCTCCCATGCGTTCCATTCTGCTCCTCACATTGGCAGCGACCTCGCTTGCCGCGTTCACGCTGTTCGACAGCACGACCGCCGGCGAGAAGAAGAAAGACGACGGCTACGTCAGCATCTTCAACGGTAAAGACCTCACCGGCTGGCATGTCAGCACCAAGACCGGCCACTCCAACGCCAGCAAGAAGAAAACCGGCGGCACCTGGGTCATCAAAGACGGCGCCATCCTCGGCTGTCAGGACATCCCAGGCAACGGCGGCATCATCATCACCGACAAGAAATACAAAAACTTCGAAGTCGTTTTTGAAATGAACAACGACTTCACCATCGATTCCGGCCTCTTCCTCCGCTCCACCGAAGACGGCAAATGCTATCAGGCCATGATCGATTACCACTCCAAGGGCAACCTCATGGGCATCTACGGCGAAGGCATCGGCGGGCAGCCCCACGTGCGCAACTTCGACTTTCTCGAAAAGGTCACCGACATCAAAGAGAACCCGAAATCCGCGTTCAAGCTGCCCATGTCGCCGAAAGATTGGCCGAAGTTCTGGAAGCACGGCGAATGGAACGAGTTGAAAGCCCGCATCGTCGGCAACCCGCCGCACATCACGACCTGGATCAAAGGCGTCAAGTTCATGGAATTCCAGGACGACAAGAAACGCCTCGACGACGAAGGCGGCATCGCCTTGCAAGTCCACGGCGGCGGCAACTTCACCAAGGAATTCGTCCGCTACCGCAACATCCGCGTCAAGGTGCTGGATTGATTGCCCCCCAAGCCCGCAGGCGACGAAGGAGCCTGCGGGGTGACCAACCCGAGCGCTTGGCCATCGGCCGATGGCCAAGCGATTTGGCACTTTTTCGGCTTTTTTTGCACTTTTAGGCGGTGTTAGCCACAAACGGTGTCGAATAGCGAAATGTACTGACCGGGCGTTGCCAGTCGATCCAGGGCAGCCAAATATTGTGGTTCGGTGGCGAGGTACTTGATGCTCACTCCTTGGCAGCAACTGACCACAATATGGCGTGATGCCGGACTTACGATTCGACCGGGTGTAAATCCCGCCGCCATTCGCGAGTTCGAGGTTAGACAAGGCATTCTGCTGCCGGCGGATTTGCGAGAGTATTTCCTTACCGTTGACGGCATGGAGGACGAACTGGATCCCGGCACAAATCGATTTTGGCCGCTTTCAATGGTAAAGCTCGTAAGCGACGAGTTGAGAGATATTAACACGGATCGATGGGCGTATCCCGGGTGTTTTGTTTTTGCCGACCATTGCATTTGGTGTTTGGCCTGGGCGGTACGATTGACGAAACATCCAAGGGAGATATCAGAACCCGTGTTTCAGATTACCGGCGATAAAGCTGGAGGACGAATGATCGTGCCGTCCTTTACCAGCTTTGTAGAGATGTATCTCAGGGATCAGTACAGTGTCCTTTGATGGGCACGCCGTCGTCAATCTGGTGAGCGTGAACTCTCGAGAAATTCTTTTTTTCGATACTTTCGCCACGCAACCGGGTTCTATATTAGACATCCAATTCCGAAAACCATAAAGTCTCTGCATCGTATTTCTCATAACTGATTCGGCAACAAGAGGTTAGATATGAAGTCCTTGCTTGTCGCTTCGCTGGCGCTTTTCGTCGGGTCGGCCTCAGTTGCATCTGTGCAGGCTCAGCCGAAAGCCGGCAAAGGCATGGAATTCTTCGAGGCGAAGATCCGCCCCGTGCTTGTGCAGCAGTGCTACGAGTGCCATTCCGCCAAATCGAGCAAGATCAAGGGTGGCCTGCTGCTCGACACCAAAGCCGGTGTGCTCGCGGGCGGCGATACCGGGCCGGTCATCGTGCCGGGCAAACCGGGCGAAAGTCTGCTTATCAAATCGCTTCGGCATCAGGGACTCAAGATGCCGCCGAAGAATCAACTGCATGAAGGCATCATCGCCGACTTCGTTGAATGGATCGCCATGGGTGCGCCGGACCCACGCGAAGGGGCAGCGACCAAAGGCTACAAGACGATGACGCTGGCGGAGTCCAAGAACTTCTGGGCGTTCCAGCCGGTCGCGAAAGTCGCCGTGCCGAAGACCAAGAATACCACTTGGGCGCGTGGCCCGATCGATTCGCTGGTGCTGGCCAGCATGGAAGCGAAGGGCCTGACGCCATCGGCAGAGGCGACTCGCGAAGTGCTGATACGCAGGGTGACGTTCGACCTCATCGGCTTGCCGCCGACGTTGGAAGAGATCGATGCGTTTGTCAAAGACAGCTCGGCGAATGCTTTTGAAAAGGTCGTCGATCGTCTGCTGGCGTCGCCGCATTATGGCGAACGCTGGGGTCGGCATTGGCTGGACCTGGCGCGCTATGCCGAGACCAATGGCAACGCCGACAACATTCCGTTCCCGACGGCGTATCGTTATCGCGACTATGTCATCAACGCATTCAACACTGACAAGGCATATGACCGCTTCATCACCGAACAAATCGCTGGCGACCTGCTGCCGATCAAGGACAAAAAGGAACGTGATGCCGCGTTGACCGCAACGGGCTTCCTGGCGTTGACGTCGAAGCCGCGAGCACAGAACAATCCGGACTACAAGCATGACCTGATCGCCGACCAGATCGATGTCGCTTCGCGGGCGGTGCTGGCGATGAGCGTGATGTGCGCTCGTTGTCATGACCATAAGTTCGACCCGATCTCGACCAAGGAATATTACGCCTTGGCCGGTATCTTCGATAGCTCGATCATGCTGTTCGGCAACAACGCGGGCAAGAAGGGCGGCAAGGCGTTCGGCTATCACGAACTCTCCGACGGCGGCGAAGCCATGGGCGTCCGCGATGCCGTCAACAAAGTCGATTGCAACGTACTCATTCGCGGCGATGCCAAGTCGATCGGCGAAAAGGTCACGCGCGGCTTCCCCGCCGTGCTGAAATCGCCGACCGAGCCGACGATCAACCGCTCGCAAAGCGGTCGCCTGGAATTGGCGCAATGGATGACGGCCCGCGACAACCCGCTGACCGCCCGCGTCGCCGCCAATCGCATTTGGCAGCACCTCTTCGGCCAAGGCGTCGTTCGCTCGCCGGACAACTTCGGCTCTCTCGGCGAGAAGCCGACGCATCCCGAACTGCTCGATCACCTGACGACGCGCTTCCTCGACAACGGCTGGTCGCACAAGAAGCTCATCAAGGAAATTCTGCTCACGAAGACCTATCAACAAAGCAGCGCTCATCACGATGCGAATTACAAGACCGATCCGGATTCCATGTACCTCTGGCGTATGCCGGTTCGCCGACTCGAAGCCGAGGCGATCCGCGATGCCGTGCTCGCCGTCAGCGGCAAGCTCAATCGCACGCCGATGAAAGGTTCGATGATCGGCAGCGCCCCGGCCAAGAAGAAGGCCATCGGTGGGGCGGAAGAATCGACGCATCGCGGCGTCTATCAAGCGATGCTTCGCGGTCGGCCATTGCCTGAAATCCTGGCACTGTTCGACATCGCCAATCCAAATCTCGTCGTCGCCCAGCGTGAAGTGACGACGGTTCCCGCGCAGGCGCTGTTCATGATGAACAGCCCATTCGCGACCGAGCAAGCGAAGTATTTTGCGTGGCGCGTGCTGGAGAACAAGACGCTCGATGAAGCAGGCCGCGTCGAATTGGCTTACCGCATGGCTCTGGGCCGGAGCGCGACGGAATCGGAACGCCAGCGGGCGATCGACTTCCTGCAGGCGGCACGGATGTCGCAGGGCACGGTAGGCAGCGACGTGTCGCCGTGGATTGGCTTCTGCCAAACGCTGTTCGCCACGGCGGAGTTCCGGTACTTGCAGTAATTAGATTTTCCGCTTGCGGCTTGGCGCTCAGCGTGTGACATGCTGAGCGCCAAGCCGCAAGCGGAATACAATAAAAATTACCTTCTCACTTGGAGATAACCCATGACCGAAGTTCCCGCTTTTTCGCGTCGTAACTTTTTGAAATCCGCGTCGTGCGGTTTTGGTTACATGGCCCTTGCCGGGCTGGCGACGCAAGATTCGCAAGCGTCCAACTACCAAAACCCGCTCGCACCGCGTGCTCCGCACTTCACGCCACGCGCCAAACGCGTGATCTTCCTGTGCATGCGCGGCGGACCGACGCACGTCGATACCTTCGACTACAAGCCCGCCCTTATCCGTGATCATGGCCGTACGGTTTCGGTCAGCGGCGGCATCCGAGGCAACGGGCGAGCGCTGCTCAAGTCGCCGTGGAAGTTCAACCCGAGCGGCCAAAGCGGCCTGCCGATCTCCGAGTTGTTCCCGCACCTGTCGCGCAACGCCGACGACATGTGCCTGCTCAACAGCATGAACACCAGCGTGCCGAACCATCCGCAGTCGTTCCTGATGATGCACACCGGCGAATTCCGCTTCACACGTCCGTCGATGGGCGCGTGGATCCTCTACGGCATGGGCAGCGAAAATCAGAACCTGCCGGGCTACATCACCATCAGCCCGCCGTCGGAACTCGGCGGTGCCCAGAACTACGGCAACGGATTCCTGCCCGCGTCGTTCCAGGGCGCACGCATCGGCGAACAAGGCACAGCCGTCGCCAATGCCCGCGTCGGCAACCTCGCCAGCCCGCTCACCCAATCGATGCAACGCCGGCAACTCGACCTCCTGCAAAACATGAATAACGACCTCCTGCAGCGCACGCAGGTCAACCAGGACATCGAAGGCGTCATCAACTCCTACGAACTCGGCTTCCGCATGCAGGAATCGCTGCCGAACTTGATGGACATCTCGCGCGAAACCCAGCGGACCAAGGACATGTACGGCATCGGCGGCGGTCCAACCGACGACTTCGGTCGCCAGTGCCTAATGGCCCGGCGCTTTGCCGAGGCGGGCGTTCGCTTCATCGAAATCTGCCACAACAACAACTGGGACACACACGGCGGCCTGACCCAGCGCGTGCCACAGTTGTGCCGACAAATCGATCAGCCGATGGGCGCTCTGCTCACTGATCTCAAGCAACGCGGCATGCTCGAAGACACCCTCGTCATGTGGGGCGGCGAGTTCGGCCGCACGCCGCACGGCCAAGGGCCTGACGGCCGCGATCATAACGCCGCCGGCTTCTCGATGTGGGTCGCAGGCGGCGGCGTCAAAGGCGGCATGCGCTACGGGGCCACCGACGAGCACGGCATCCGCGCCGTCGAAAACCCGATGCACCACCATGACCTCCACGCCACCATCCTCCATCTCCTCGGCTTCGACCACCAACGTCTCAGCTACCGCTACGGCGGCCGCGACTACACCCTCACCGACATCCACGGCAACGTGGCGCGTGAGATCATGGCCTAAATTAACGGGCTGAAGAAACATACCGCGGCGTTCCACGTCGTGAATTGATGGCCCCCATCCCACGAAACTACTTCGCAGGTCAGGCTTTCGGGCCTGACCTGCTTTTTTTGCCAATTGCTGTGGTTCGGGGGACACTATACCTAAATTGCGGCTTAAAATATAGGATGCTGGATTTACGAGCCGGAAGCGTAAGCGACGGTCTGGCATAACCATCCGTCGCTTACGCTTCCGGCTCGTACCCGGTATTTTAGTGTTGACAGAGCACTAATTGGATAGCGCCAATCTTAAAAGGTGGAAGCCTTGCCTTTTTTCAGCTTGCCCCGGCCGCGTGACTTAATAAAAAACCTAATCATTGCGAAGATCCCTTTCATCCCCGTGGAACAAAATCATGCCTGAAGCATCTGGTGCTCTGACTCCTCAGGAGGCGGCGCTGGCCTCGATGAACGCCTATTACACCTTGCAGGGTTGGGCTGCATTCGAAACAACGAAGAGGAATCCTCGCGCCGGCATGGAATCGAGCCGGGCGGGGTCACGCGAGATTGTGGGCAGCGGGACGTACTCGCTGGGCAAGGCTAACATTTCCGCCAGCGGTGAAATGTTCAACGCCACCACCGGCAACGGCACCCTCTCGTCCGGCGTCTCGTCCGGCTTTGGCTACGTGGTCGAATTCAAGAACAAAGGGAAAACCCACGCGATTGTGGCGACTCGCGGCACGCGGCCTGAATTGGGGAAGGCGGACTTGCTTACCGACGTATACGTGATGCCCTCGGCTCGCTTCATGGATGCAGGCCTTGTGCACCGCGGATTTAGTCAGACTTTCGAGTCCGCGAAAGGCGCGCTCGATAGCGGACCGATCGCGGCGATGTTCGACCGCGCCAACTATATCCACTGCTGCGGCCATAGCCTGGGAGGAGCCATCGCCAACCTGAACGCTTACTACCTGGGAAAAAAATACAGGGGTAAACAGACGTTTTTGTACACTTTTGGCGCGCCTCGGGTGGGGACCTATGTGGGGTTAGCCAGGGCCCTGGAGCAAACTCTGGGTGATAAAATTTACCGGGTCAGCCATCATATGGACCCGGTCACCATGATACCGTGCTTTCCTTTTGTGCATGTCATGGGCGACGATAGCAATCGCCATTGTATCAACATCCCTTCGCCGAATAATAAAATGCCGGCGATGGAAAATCACGACATGACGAATTACCTGAAAACGATGGTAAAGGCCGGCAACTGGGAAGCGGTGATAAATTTGAAGCATCGCGCCTCCTTCGAGGACCGCATGATGAGCGACGCCATGGCAAGCGGGGGCCTTAAGGGAGCGGGCAAAAAAGCTGGCGCCGCCGTAGTCTGGGTCATCATGAAAGTTCTCAAAGGCCTCCTGAAATTGCTTGGCGGAGCTATTATAACTCTCGTAGCCACGCCGCTTGATTTGATTCTCCGCGTGCTGACTTGGGGCGCGCAAGAACTTGGGAAACTGGGCACTAAAATCGGGTCCGCAATGATGGCTCTGGGCCGTGCCCTGGGGCTCGGAATCACGTCCGCGGCAAATGCGACCTCCACGTGGCTGCGAACTGTAGCGGATAGGCTCGGCCAGATGATTAGGCAAGCCGGCAGTGACGCCCTCAACGGTATCGCTGAAATGGGGGCTGCGTATGCCCAGATCCCCGGCCTGGGCATCTACGGCATGTGCCCGATGTAATTTCGGTCTTTAAGGTATTTTCATGCCCAATTGGCTCCTGATCGTGGAGGCCGTGCTTTTTGGCCTGGTAATCGGCCTGAGCCTGCCCGTTTGGCCCCTGATTCCGATGTTTCTTGGCGTCCGTGAAACTACACCGCCTCGGCCAGCGCGGCGGGTTTACATTCTGTTGCTGCTCTTCCCCGTGGTGACCGCGGCTTCCCTCACCGCCGCGTTTTTCACCGATCCCAACGATCCGTTGCGCTGGCTGTTCGCCTTGCTTCCGCCGTTGCACCTCCTTGTCCAATTCTTCGCGCGCGTGCGAAACTAAGTGGTCCGTTTCACAAATATTTCTTCGGCAGGCGGGATAGTCGTTTTTCCGAGCTGCCTGAACACGTGTTCCAATCGCACCGGTGGACCCCGCGAACATAGTCACCTGGGTCCATGAAGTAGCTACCCAGTTGGTTGTGGAGGTCCATGCCGATGACACCAGTGCAGTAGTGCCTGCCGGAACAACGAGCGATGATCCAACGAGGACGGGGACGATACCGCTATCAGCAGCAATATATCTACCAATTTCCCACCTGCGGGCCTGCGCAAGCTTGGCATTGGAAGCCAATCCTGGCCGATAAAGTGAAAGCTGAAAAATTTGCGGAGGGATGGAATGTGTTCGAGGAATGAACCCGGGCGAGGATCCCCGTGGGCACAATCAGGACGGGTGCATGGCGGACGGCGTAAATAAAAAAGGCAAGGCCGAACAACGAGTCCGGCCTTGCCACCCATAGAAAACCGAAGCGTTGCACTCACATTATTTGCCGTAGTACGGCGTGTAGTAATAGTACATCGGACGGGGATGGTTCGCGAACTGGTATGGCGAGCCCTGGTAAGAAACCGGCACATTGACGCCGTGCGGGACCAACGCCGACGGCATAACGGGCTGGCCTTGCAGGTTCGGGCCTTGCGGGACGAAGCCCTGCGGAGCCAACTGGTAGGCGCCCGGAGCACTGGTTTGGGGCGTCATGAATTGCGAGGGCATGCCGAAATGCGGCCCACTGTGGTGGTGTCCGCCGAAGGTCTCGGGACCAGCCGGTTGGCCGTTGCGCCAAAGACCCCAGAGTGCCGAGTTGCCACCCGACTGGTAATCCCAGTTGATGCCAGCGCGGAAGCCGGTTTTGACCCACGCCGAGGCTTCTTGCTGAGTTGTAGCAAGCATGCCGATCGCGATCACTCCCAACACAAGAATCTTTTTCATGACTTGTTCCACTTTTTTTGATGTTGCCGTTGAACGACCTAATTCCCACCCGTTGAGAATGGTTGCCAACACACTTGAATAATTCCACATAAAAAGGATCTGGACCATTAAATCACAGCCGGAATATGCCGAAGTTGCCGAACGTCGGGTGTTTTCCACGGCAGGATCTACGAATATAGCGAATTTGATGTTTTTGATTAAATTGGCTAATTGGGTTTTCCGAGCAAAATCGGTGTTACCCGATTTTCTTGCACGGCGACTTGAGAAAAAATGTGCCGATCGCAATATTTCTCTTGCACATGCGCGTGCCAATTGATCCAGGCCGCAGTTTCGACATGGCCGACAAACGGCACCAGCGACCGGCGCCATCACGCTCTACGTGATGAGATTGTTGAAATCCTCGAAATTCGCATGGATTACTACGTATTAGCGGCAAATCCATCACGTGGAGCGTGATGCCTACGATAACCGAGCATTTTTTGAGCGATTCATAAAAACCGCTCATTTTTGACAGGGATGTAAGATTCGCCCTGACTTTCGCTAAATTTACCTATTGCCCGCTGACGAGGATTAACACTCACGCCATGGACGCCGTCAAACCCTCCCGCCTCGCGCCAACGCCTGAGTTTTTGTTATTGCTCACCGGAAATCAAAGCGCCCTTTACGCTTGCATCACCGCGACCCTGGGTGGCACGGAGAGCACGCACGACCTCCTACAGGAGACTAACGTCGTACTGTTGGAGAAATCCGGTGAATACGACGCAACGAGGCCATTCCTGCCGTGGGCTTTGACATTCGCGCGATTTCAGGTGCTGGCCTGGCGGAAAAAGCAATCGCGCGATCGCCTGGTGTTGAGCGATGCGTTGTTCGACAAAGTAGCCGATTCGCTCGCCACCGCTGCGCCGCCGCAAAGCCGACAGCTTGATGCCCTGGAATCGTGCTACCAGAAATTGTCCGTGGATTGGCGTCGTTTGATGGACGCACGCTACCAAAAGGGCGAAGCCGTGCGCGATATTGCCCTGGCGCTGGGCCAAACGGAGAACGTCGTATCCGTCACGCTGTTTCGCATTCGTAAAGCGCTGTTGGAATGCATGCGGAAAACCTTAACCGCGGAAGGAGGTTCCTAATGAAAGTTCATGCCGAATTCGAACGACTTCTGGGCGGCCTTCTCGATGGCCCCGCCGACCGTCGGCGAAACGATCAACTCTGTGCGCTGCTGGCCGAGCACCCCGAACTGCAACGCGAGTACGTCGAATATCTCCAGTTGCATGCCATGTTGAACTGGCGGGTCGGCCTGACAATTCCGGACGCGAATGCGGATGATCGCGCAACCGTCCTTCCCATGCCGACAGTCCAACTTGGTCCCGCCGAGCGTCGAAACAGCCGTTGGCGTGCGTGGAGTCTGTCGGCTGCGATGACGTTCTTCGCCGCCACACTCGCAATTGTCATGCTCGTCGGCGAGTCGCCGTCGCGTGCCTCGGTCGATGTCGTCGATCGGCTCATCGATTGGAATATCGCGCTGACTCGTGCCGAGTCGCCCAAGGATCGCGACGGCATTTACTCCGCTCACGCCGAGACAATCAAAGCATCTCTAGCGTCGGCGAATCTGCGTCCTGAAGATCGCGTCTTCGCCGAGAAGCTATTGGCAACAGGCGTGTGGTTGAAGCAGACCGACGATCCGGTGGCGGAGTATGGTCGTATCAGCGATTTGGCCGACCAGGTCGTCGCTCGATTGGATGTCGCCAGCCAAACGCAAGACGCCAAGCAAGTGACCAAACTGGCCAATGCGCTCGACCGCATCGAGGCCGGCGTGGACGCGACGTTCGAGCGTGCCGTCACCTCCAACGTCGTGTCGAAGGAAGGCAAAAAGAAACTCGCGCACGCAACGCTCGGCGGCACCCTGCGAATGAAAAAGCTCGAGACGATCCTCGAAAACAATCTCGACCCGCCGCGCAAAGCGATCCATCGCACGCTCAAAGGTCGCCACAAGGCGAAAAAACTATTCAGGATGAATGACTGATTTCTGTTTTCCGCTTGCGGCTTAGCGCTCGGGGTATCCCGCGCGAGCGCTAAGCCGCAAGCGGAAATCAGGCTTTGGAATTCCCGGAACCAAACGGACCACGAATGACCACGATCGTGACAGCATCGACCAAACTGATTACCAAAAAGGAGCGTGCCACGATAGCGTGCGACCGCTTGTTTCTGCACGATTTCCTGGTGGATGTCGCACGTCGGCTGCCGGGCCAAATCGCCATCGAAACACCGCCGGCCTCGACACGATCCGAGCGCCGTGAAATCAGTTATGCCGAACTGAACCGCAAAAGCGACAAGCTGGCGGGCGAGTTGCGTGACTTTGTCAAGGGCGAATGCGTCATCGCGATCTGCCTGCCACGCGACTCCGAGCATGTTTATCTCGCCCAACTCGCCGTTTTGAAAGCCGGGGCGGCATTCACCTGCATCGATCCCGCGTTTCCCGACGAACAAGTTCGCTACATCCTCAACGACGCTCAGCCCGTCGCCATCTTGTCGAACGACATCGGTCTGGCTCGTATCCGCGGCAGCCGCCCCGACCTCGAGTTCTACCTCGACATGCTCGCCTGGGACGCTGACGACGACGGCATGACCATCCCGCTCGAACCCGCTCCCTGGCTGAGACCGAGCACTCTCGCCTACCTGATCTACACCTCAGGAACGACCGGTCGGCCCAAAGGCGTCATGATCGAGCATCGCGGCATCGTCAATCTTGTCCAAGGCGACCTCGATACGCTCGGCGTCACCCCGCGCGATCGCGTCGCGCAGAATTCGTCCAACGCTTACGATTCATCCGTTGAAGAATCCTGGTTCGCACTCGCCTCCGGCGCCACGCTCATCGTCATGGACGACGAGACCACCCGGCTCGGGCCGGACCTCATCGCCTGGCTGCGGCGCGAACGTATCACCATGTTCTGCCCACCGCCGACGTTGCTCCGCGCCACCGGTTGCGAGCGTCCCGATTTAGAGCTTCCCGACCTCCGCTTGCTGCACCCCGGTGGCGAAGCGCTGACGCCCGATGTCGCCGAGCGCTGGGCCAAGGGCCGATGCTTCATCAACGACTACGGCCCGACCGAAACGACCGTCACCGCGCTGCGTAGCCGAATCAAACCCGGCGATCCGATCACGATCGGCAAACCCGTGCCTGGCTTGCAAGCGTGGGTACTCGACGAGCACCTCCACGAAGTCGCCATCGGCGAACAGGGCGAACTGTGCATCACCGGCGTCGGTCTCGCGCGGGGCTATCGGAACGACCCGGAGATGACGGAGCGAAAATTCCCGAACCACCCCCGCCTGGGCCGAATCTACCGCACCGGCGATCTCGTCCACCGCGACGCCGAGGGACGGTTCCATTGCCATGGCCGAATCGATTCGCAAGTCAAAATTCGCGGTTATCGCATTGAACTGGAAGCGATCGAGACGCGACTCGCCGAGTGCGTGGGCGTGCGCGAAGCCGCGTGCCACGTGCAAGGCGAGGGCACACAGAAGCGCATCGTGGCGTTTATCGTTACGGAGGATGCCGCGCTGCCGCCGTGCTTCGACACGCTCAAGTCGGCGGTGCGTCAGCATCTGCCCGAGTACATGGTTCCATCGCAGATTGCTATGCTCGAGACGCTACCAACGACGGTGAGCGGCAAGCTCAACCGCCGAGCGCTGCCGACGCTCGAACTTCACGTTCACGAAAAGACGGACCTGATCGTCGCTCCACGAAATGCAATCGAGGCGAAGCTGGCCGAAGCGTTTTGCACGACGCTCCAGCTTCACGAGCCGTGCTCGATCACCGACGATTTCTTTCATGCGCTGGGCGGCGATTCCCTCTTGGCGGCGCAATTGATCTCTCGGCTGCGCGACGATCGGCAGACAGCAACGCTGACGGTGCGCGATCTTTACGATGCCCGCACCGTCGCCGAGTTGGCCAAACGCGTGCCCCAGACCGAGCAAACGACGCAGCCGAAACGAGGCACGCCGCGACCCGTCGGCCGACCGATCCTCGCCACCGCCGTGCAGACCGCTTGGCTGCTCTCCGGACTATTTATCGGCGCGCCGCTTGTCTATGGTATTGCCTTTCACCTGCTGCCGTGGCTGGCGGAGTCGCTGGGCCTCGTGCCGTTCTTGCTGCTGACGCCGATCTTCTATTCAGTCGGGGTGACGGGCTACACCATACTGGCGCTTGGCCTCGCCGTGGCGGTCAAGAAATTGTTGATCGGTCGATACACGCCGACCAGGCAACCGATCTGGGGCAGCTTCTTCGTGCGCAACTGGATGGTTCAGAAAACCGCCGGCCTCGTGCCCTGGGGCTTGCTTGACGGTACGCCGTTTCACGCCGCCGCCCTGCGCATGCTCGGCGCTCGAATCGGGGAGCGAGTCCACATTCATCGTGGCGTCAATCTTCTACAAGGCGGTTGGGACTTGCTCGACCTCGGCGACGACGTCACGCTCAGCCAGGACGCCGCTCTGCTGCTCGTCGATCTTGAGGATGGCCAAATCGTCGTTGGCCCCATCGCTATTGGCAACGGCTGCACGCTCGACGTCCGCGCCGGCCTCGGCAATCATACGCGCATGGAAGCCGACAGCTACCTCACCGCGCTGTCGTTTCTGCCGCGACATCACATCATCCCGCAGGGCGAGCGCTGGGACGGCATCCCCGCGAACCCCGCCGGCATGGCGCCCGCAAAACCTGTAGTTTCCGCTGGCGACCAACCGATGTCGCCGCTCGCTTACTCCTTCGCCCTCGCCTTGGCCCGTACCGTACTCCGATTGTTTGAAGCGATCCCCGCCGTCGGCTTGATGCTCGCCTTTGCCTTGATCGTCGGACTGGACGTCGAATCCGCTGCGGAGTGGATATTCAACCCCGCGCTGCACCTGTCCGAATTCCTCCTCGGCTTGTTCATGATATTGCTCATCGTTCCGGGCACTCTCGTGTTCCAGGCCATCGCCATGCGATTGCTCGGCAAAGTCAAACCGGGCGTCGTTGATCGCTGGAGCCTGGCTTACTTGCGTGTGTGGCTCAAAACCGAAATCACCAGTTCGGTCAACCATTGGCTGTCAGGCAGTCTGATGTGGCATACCTGGCTTCGCGCCGCCGGCATGAAACTGGGCCGAGGCAGCGAACTCATGACGATCATCGACACCGTGCCCGAACTCGTCACGATCGGCCCCGACTCGTTCCTCGCCGACGGCATCTACCTCGGCGGCCCGCGCATTCACCGCGGGACCGTCACGCTGGCGCCCGTCGTTCTCGGCAAAAACACCTATTTCGGTAACAACGCCTTGATCGCCGGCGGGCAGACGATTCCCGACGGCGTACTCCTCGGCGTCAACACGATCGTTGACGATACGAAGGTCGCGCCAGGCACATCATGGTTCGGCCACCCGCCGTTTGAGTTGCCGAAACGCGAGATCATCGAAGCCGAGCGAAGCCTGACCCACACACCGAAATGGCTGCGCTATGCCAATCGCGTGTTCTGGGAACAGCTGCGTTTCGCGCTGCCGTTGTTGCCGCTCTTTCTCGTGATGGGCTGGTTCAATCTCTTGGCTGTCGCCGAAGAGAATGTCTCGACGGCGACGCTAATTTTCGGCATCGTGCCGTTGCTCGATCTCGGCGTTATCGCTTGTCTGTGTCTGTTCGGCCTGGTGTTGAAATGGGCGCTGCTCGGCTGCGTCAAACCGGGGACGCATCCGCTCTGGTCAAGCTGGTGTTACCGATGGGAGTTTCACTTCATGGCCTGGGATCTCTTCAGTGCCGGGCCGTTGTCGATTCTCGAAGGAACCCTGTGGTTAAATTGGTTCGTGCGCGGAATGGGTGCTCGGGTGGGGCGAAACGTAGCGCTAGGCAACGGCTTCGCGCATGCGATCGATCACGACATGTTTACGTTCGAGGACGGTGCGACGGTGACGTGTCATTTCCAGGCGCACACCTTCGAGGACCGCGTATTAAAGATCGACTATGTGTGGATTCGCCAAGACGCGACGGCCGGCAATGCTGCGGTGTTGCTCTATGGCGCCGACATCGGTGAACGCGCTTGGGTATTGCCCCACAGCGTGGTGATGAAACACGAACGCTTGCTGCCCGACAGCAGCTACGCAGGCGCACCGACGCAACTCATTGAGGCATAGAAACGATACCTGGCGCTTCGTCGCAGATTCGATGCACGATGTTTGCATTACGAGCCGGAAGCGTAAGCGACGGATTGGCGATATCCGTCGCTCACGCTTCCGGCTCGTAAAGCGACTGTTGTCGGTTTCGTCGTCCTTGTTGACTCACATTATTTCCACTGTTGAACCAAAATAGAAATGTCCTCTTTGGGTGCCTCTCTCGATTTTGGCATTGGCAACTGGTAGAAGGCCAACCAAGAAAATCTGGTTCTTTGGGAGGATGGCCAATGCCATCGCTGACTATTGAGTATCGTGACGATTCCGAACGCTTGGCCCTGGAGCAAGCCATTGCCTACGTCTCGCAACTTCGGCAAGTTGCGTTGACCGCATCTGACCCAAGACGACGAGACACGACACAAATTTCTACAGAGCTCTCGACGGCGGCGCCGACGATTACCTCACCCAGCCATTCAGCACGGCGGAACTCCTCGCCCGCATCCGCGTCGCGCTTCGTCAATCAGCCAAGATCCCTGGCGAGAAAGCGTCGTCAACGTTCACCTGCCGAGACCTGTGCGTTGATCTGGCTGCTCGACGGATTTTCGTCAATGGCACAAAAATCCATCCAACTCCCCAATCCTCGCTTTTTCGCAAAGGCGTCTTTGCGCGAATAGGCAGAGTCCGTAGAATAAGGTCTGATGTTAGCCAGCGTCGAGCGATGTCCAATAGATGAGGCCCTAAGACAAATGGATAAGGTCAATATACCAAGGTAAAAACCTCACTCGCACCCGTAGCTCAACTGGATAGAGCAATGGTCTTCGGAAGCAAGAGTTGAAACCGTCAAAAACGCAGTATTTGCAGTGATTTACCTAGCGAAATGCACTTTTCGGACGCTAAGATAAAACCCCTAAAAACCCCTCAAAATCCCCCTTTGCAGGTGTCGCGACACCAGGTAGTTTTACCTATCGAAATATTTTCGCACCTCTCCAAGCTTCTTCCATTCATCCGCGCTCTCCCTTCAAAAACTAGCACCCTATAAAGGCAAGTACACACTTTCATGATGACATGCTAGCGCAAACTGTGTAGCGTGTTTCGGCGATAGACCTCCGACTAGTCGGGAGTCATGGCGTAGGGGTATCCGCGAATCGCCTGATTTCCACGGAACCAGTGAATAGCCTCGCGCACGTTATGGCCAAAATATAACAGGGGGGAGTGGGTGGATATTTTGCAGAATTCGCGAGCACCGTTTCACCCTTCCACGATCGGCTTATCCGCCGGATTCGCACTGCCGTTGCCCGTGGCCGCAAGCCAACAGACTTTGCCGTATAACTTGCTTTGTGCATCATAGGCATCGCTCACGAGCACGAACAACGGGTCAGACGGGCGAAACCCTGCCTTCTCCATCCGCTCACGCAGACGGGCGAGGTAGTTCGTGCCAGGGTATAGGCCAGCCATCAGCAACTTGGCTTGCTCTTTGGAAACGTCGTCAATTGTCATGGTGAAACGGGATCGGCGTGGCTGGGATGGCTGGAGATGGTTGTCGTGCGTATTCTATTCGCATGCCTGATACAAAGCTACTGTTTGGGCCTTACCGCCCACCGAGGTGCCGAGTCGGTGGAAACCTCCGCTGCGTAGTCCGTGGCCCGGCCGTCGTTCGTGGTATGTCTGACACCCCGATCCAATGGCCGTTCACGCATCGCAACTCTGTTGATCGTCGTCCGTCGCTTATTGTGTGCGGGGATATGGTTGATGCCATCAGGAAGGAATCCGCGTCAGCCGTTGCTCACCACTTCGGCGTAACGGCGCAGACTGTTACGAAGTGGCGCAAGGCCCTTGGCGTTGATCGGCAGACGCCAGGTACGGTTGACCTGCAGCGCCGCACGGTCGATCAGCACTTCGACGAAGAGACGCAAGCCAAGGTAATCGCATCGACGAAGCGACCGGAACGGAACGCGAAGATTTCCGCCGCTCGTCGTGGCAAGCCAAGGCCGAAGCACGTCCTCGAAGCACTGCAACGCGCCAACGCCGAACGTAATCCGTCAGTCGAGACGCGAAAGCGAATGAGCGACGCCCACAAGCGACGTGGCACCATTCCGCCAGCTGCCGGTATTCCGTGGCTCGCTACTGACGACGCGCTACTCGGCACGATGCCTGATAAGGTCGTGGCAAAGCGAACTGGAAGGTCGTTGAACGCTGTTCGTGATCGGCGGTACGTGCTCGGGATTGGGAGATATTAAGCAAGGCAGGCGTGATGTTGTTTTTACCGTTCATCCGCCACTATATTGCACGCAGGCAACGCTTGACGCAGCCTATTGACGCCTTCCGTCGTCGTCGCGGTGTTGCGGACAAATACCATTCGCAGGCTTTGCATTTTCGCAACGGCGATCAGTCCGGCATCCGTAACCCGCGTGCTGCCAATCCAAAGTTCACGCAGCGACTCGAAGCCCGCAAGCTCACCGATACCAGCGTCATTGAATCGCGAGCCGTTCACGTTCAGTGCCTCAAGCGATTCGCGACAAGCCAACTGGCTGAATCCTTTCCCGGTGACGCTCGTTTCGGCCAATGACAGCGATTGCAGTTTCAAGCTGCCAAGTTCGTTGACGCCTGCGTCGGTGATCGCTGCACTGCCAACGGCAAGGAATTGTAGGCGTTCGAGTTTGTTGATCTCCCGCATGCTGGCGGTAGTGATAGGCAAGCCGTACAGCAATAGCGTATGCAGTCTGCCCAGCTTTGAAATGTCCCGCATCCCCTCATCGGTAATGCCAGTGAAGGCAAGCGATAGATATTCGAGTTGTTGCGCGGCCGCTAATTCGCCAATCCCCGCGTCCGTGATCTTCGTGCCTGCCAAGTTCAACCGGCGCATCTTCGGAAGCTTCGCCACCATCACCATGTCCGCGTCGGTCACCGGCATTGCTCCAAGGTTGACTGCAATGATGTCGCCGCCAGGCTCACGCGCAACGCCGCCGCCCAGCTTGACGACAAAAGCCTCCACCTCGTGAATGTCTACGTCAGCCGAGCGATGCCAAGCGAGAGTGGCCGCCAGAGTGATTACGACAGTGGCGAGAATGGCTGCGACGGTCGGATGGTGCTTCTTCATTTCAGCGTGCCACAATCATCGGCTCATCCGTTCCATAGTCGCCTTCATCCTCGAACACGATGTGCCGCCGATCTGCTCGGCATAGGCAATGAACTTCGCACCGCTCACATCCCAGACACCGTCCGGCGCGGCAGTTGCATGGATCGGCTGAATCGATGTAGCGAAGTTCGCAGCAGGTGCAACGGGTCATGCGATTACTCGGTTCGCTTCATAGGGTGTTTTTGTGGAATCACATGCACCTTAATTCACGCCCTTCTTTTTTTTGGTCGGCGGAATCAAGACATTGTCCGTGTCTGCTTTGATAGCCGTCCCAATCTCCGCAGGGATCGACGGGAAGAACGTGAAGCCTGTCATCTTCTCTACCTCGGCAACAGACACCCGGAACTTCGACCAATCGGTATCTATTCCCTGCTCGTTTGGCACCACGACGGCGATCGTGCGAGTGTCCTTCGCCGGCTCGGCATCTTCACTCGACAGCACAAGGATCACTTTCCAAACCTTTGCCGGCACGTTCACACGCAGTTTGCCCGGCCCGATTGCGTCGGCCTTGCCATCGCTTCCAAGGCCACCCGTGCCATGCGGACCGCAGACGATGTGCAGCGTCTTGCCGCTCGCCACGAGGCCCCGGCTGTACGCTTCAAGACGCTCCCAGGTCTTTCGATTGCAGTCTGGAGCTTGCGGTACGATGTTCGTGGTGTAGAACGTCGGGTCGTTGTTCATCTCCGAATCCGCACGATCGGCAGACGGACACATATGCCCGCGATCGAACCCGCCGTTGGCGTACACCTTCGTCGTGATCTTGAGGAAGCCTTTCGGAAGCAGCGGATCCGGCTCGAATGGCCCACGATCGGCCTTCCCGAGATCGCTCTTTCGCAGCTGCCAGCTCACCCAGTTTGGGTTGTGCTTCTTGCCGTTGTACGATAACACGAATTGCGGTCGCTCGATCAGATACGCTTCTTTGTTGTCGATGTCCTTTGTGGCCGGGCTTGGCAGTCCGAAGCGGATATTGCGATTCTGTGCGGGCTTCTCGTCATGTGAAGCGAAGACGGATGCGACGGCGAGCAGGACGGCGTAGAACGGAATTAGGGAACGCTTGAGCAGATCCATGGCGTGGGCACTCCTGGTGAATTGTGTGGGTCGGTTGAATTGCTGAGGGAAGTGTACCAGCGCAGAGCGGGTCGGGCAAGATGGGCCGCGTGGTCTGTGTTTCCGTTTGTCAGCAGGGAATTGAATGCGTACCGGTAACTTGATTGGCCTACCACCGAGATTTTGATCGCCTGTTCAATACCTCGGTGTGTCGGACGTGTGTCGGACCGAAGCATCAAACCGTTCGTTCTTACGATCCGGTGCGTGCCGAGCATCGCAAGGTGAGCTTTGGGTTCTTGAGCTACAGCTTGCCGCTGGATCCGGAGTCAAGTCGCGCGTGGCGAATCGCTTGGGATCCGATCTTCCTCGACCTTGTCCGGGCTGCCGGCGGATCGTTCCGATTCGATCTGGCGACGTATCGACAACTCAACCTTGCAAACCGCCGCCTGTTCTTGTTGCTCAGCAAGATTCTGTCTCGACGGCAAACCTCGCCGAGGTTCGAGTTGAGGCACATGGCGTGTAATGTGCTCGGCTTCGCGCCAACCGTGGCGACACGCGATCTCAAAGTGAAAGTTTGGCGTTGCGTGGAACGACTGACGGAGTTGCATGCCTGAGCGATGATTGAGGCGTATCCTCTTCCCTCGCAGTCAGGCACCGTAATCAACGCCTCCTATTTCGATGGGCAGAGGCACGTTATGATAAAACTCGTCATCTTCGGGAATCTCGGTCGCGGGATCGGGCACCATGTACCCAATGAACGTTCCCCAGGTTGGATCTCGACCAAGGTCTGCGGGTGAAGTAACGCGAGGGTCGTAAACAATCGCAGCACTCGGCTCAATGGCACCAATCACGCAAAGACATGCGCCAACAAGCTCAGAGCAGAAATACGAATTACTATCGAACGATACATTGGCACCTTGCCCAGCGAAGTTCGCATCCAATCTTTCTTTTAGCGTCTGGAAATGGTTCACCTTTCGCGCGGAGAAACGGAAAAGCCCCCACCAGTTGTACGTTACGCCGTCTGCTACAACCTTGTCCAGAAAAGCCTTCAGCTTTTGAACCCGGACCGGTGCCAAGTATGCAAAGCTGCTTCTGAACACTACTGCGAACTTGCATTCAGCAACGGCATCCGCAACACTGACTTTCTCGACTGGGTATCTCGGCTTTGGTGCTTGTGCAATGGTGTCTGAGTCATAGCAGATGGCGGAGTGAGTGTAATTGCTGTTGGCTTCCTCTTTGATCCTTCGCGTCACTTTGGTAAGGAACCACCATTTCATTTTGTTCCAAAGGCCGTCCGGCCTCAGTGACTCGTCGTAGGCAAATAAGATCACATCACCGGATCGAAGTTGATTAGGCGTGATGATAACGCTCATTGCTCGCTCCACTTTTGGGGCTTCAGTCTCCGGCCCAGTTCGCAGCCTCGTCGATGACCGACTATATCGCAGTGTGACGACTCCGCGTGCTTGCGAACTCTCAGGCACAGAAATGCCTGTCGAGCATGTACTTGCTGACTAGCTCGGCGTCGGCCTTCGACAGGTAGTTGCTGGATGTATCGTTGCCGATGCCATCGTCGATCCAGGAGCCGAGCGCTCTTTCTCGTTCAAGGCCCTCGTCCACGATTACACTGAACTCCTGGATCAGCTTGAGGCACTCCTCGAACGCGGAGGCCGTCTCATCGTACAGCTTGGGCACGCGATCCCAGTAGTCGTTTCGATCAACTCGGGTCTTCCCGCCGAACTCGTAGTTTGCATCCTCTCGCAGGTTGAGCAGCACAGAATGGAGCTTCAGCAACCCTTTCGGCAGAAGGTGTGGGTTCACCAGCCGTTCTTGGACGAGTTTTCGCAGCGGCCCGTGCTTCAACCGCTTCAACTCATCCGTCGCGGTCTTGTGCTCGAAATAGAGCGCTGCCACCGAAATGTGGAAGATCGAATAGTAGTACCCGATGACCGGTAGGAGCGTGGATTCGGTCTTCTCGCAAGTTGACCGCGAGGTTTCCCGGAACGTGACGGCGGCCAAGATATGTCGCCCACATTGATGCAGGCGGTATTCCCATTCATCCGGGTTCGCCTTCACCGCAGCAAGTAGACCGGCTCGATAATTCGCTTCCATCGCTGCCACCGCCCCCTCTTCCGCCGATACCGCCGTTCATTCCTCAAAATCAAGTTCCCCCTGCCTGAACTCGGACGGAAGATTGAGCCAGGCTTTCCCCTTCGCCGCCCGCCAGAACATCCCCGGCCCGACGTGGAATACGCGGTTGATCGCCTTGATCTGTTCGTTCGTCAGATGTTTCAAGAACCTCTCCTTCGTTTCTCCCTTCGCATCACTGTACATCCGCCATTATCTGGCCCGCCAGTATTCTAGGCCCGTTGAATCATCTTTAACAAGCTGACAGGTTCGGCAAGCACCTTTGCACCATCAAGGGATTTCCCCGTCTCAAAGATCGTTTCCCAATAGTCGTGATTGCGTTTGCCGCCGAACACAGTTGGGGATAAATCTTTGTTTACCCATACAGGTAAATCGGCAAGGTTGCGAATGTAGTTTCGGATATTCTGCCATAGTTGCTTGTCAAAGCGGAAATGAAATAGCTTTTCTTGGTTGTACGCCTTACCATTTGTCAGGAAGTGTGTTTGAATGATTGCCTTGACGTGTTTGAGCCAATTGAACATGATTTCTTCGCGGGACAATCGACAACACATGATATGATCGAGGGGGAGGTTCTCGCCGTCTTGCATTCGTTTTTCGATTCGGTCGGCAGAAACGTCAGGTTCAAACTTGCCGATAAACAACTCTTCGGCAATGAGGTTCATTAGCGCAAGCAATTGCGTTCGCTCCAACTCTCTGGGATTATTTCCAATTTCTAGGTCGAGAGAAATCGACGTGTCCAAGACCTCCTGGAACAAAAACAAGGAATAGAATGTTTTTTCGAGGGTGGAATACGATAGGGGCCTATCCTTGCCCTTTCCCGAAAACTCAACGTATTCCTTCATCTTGTTATCGACGTTGTGGGTTACCCAATCACGCACAGCATCGAGGATGTACTTTTTCATTTCGCGGGCTTGGCCCTTGAAATACTTGACTAGGTCACGTTCTGAGAAATTGTAGTCGTCGTCAGGCTTGTTCAAATCCTCTTTGAAGCGTTTGACACGTTCAACATAGAGCGTACTGCCCAGGTGTCGTTGTACCGATTTGTCAAAGGCTACCTGTCGCAGGGTGGTACCCGCATTGGTATTGGCTGTAAGCAACACATCCGTGTTTGGGTTCACAAAAACTCTGACAGGGATCTCTTTCACGCCCAACATGATTTGCGCCGCCGCTTTGTGTTGGCCGTCAAACACTTGAACCGGCGACGGGTTGCCATCGCCTTTCAATTCAATCCATCCTAGCGCAATGTGGAGTTGCGGTCGTTTCTCGTAAAACTCAGTAACTAGCTGCGAAATGTTCTTGCCGATTGATCGGGGATTGATGCGCATGTCATGGTAGACATACTCAATCGGGAACGTGGAAAAGAAGTAACTGAATCCACTCAAGGGGTCTGTGTAGAGCGGCAGCTTGATGACTTCATTTCGGCCTACCTTGGCTAGTGAGAACTTGATGAAGTCGCCAACTATCGAGAAAGAAGTAGTGTATTGTGAACCGCCTTGCATCTTCAAAATGTCGTCAAGATTCGGGTTCCGATTCTCTTTTTGGATTTCTACTGACAGCTTGTCAAAGCGAAAGAGAATCCTTGAGATTTCGAGGTTCGCGTCCTGTTTGGAACGGTTGCAACTCGAATGAGTGACCGCAAAATTCGACGGTTCATCCTTCCCGTTCATTGCCGTGGGCTTGACGTGGTCAATGTCGAGGTCGTCCTTGTGCAACGCCAAGTCAATTTCATTGCCGCAGATGAAGCAATTGCCGCCTTGAATCTGATGGAGGTCTCGGATTAGGTCGTCTCGTCCTTGATCCGACAGTTTCGACAGGTATAGGGACGAACCCATAGTTTCCTCGTTAGGCGGGCTAGAACTAAGTCTTGCGCTAGAAAGCTGGCGTAGGAAAGGATAGTAGGAATCGCCATTCCGGTCATCGCAAAATTTCAGAAATCCCATTTGATCGGTTCGACAAATGAAAAAGCCGCATGGCGTTGGCCGTGCGGCTTTCAAGACCTGGGCGGTTCCGCAACTCGTTTATGCTGCTATCCCTTTCAAGATGGCGCATACTGTTAGCCTTGTTATTCTCCACAAGAGCCTTTTTCTCCTTGGTTCTTCGCTCGAAGAATTCGCGCTAATTCTTGCAATCGTTCCGGCTCGGCCTTGAGTTGCTCCACCGTTGGCCAATTGGCGAGCAACTTGGCAAGCTGCTCTTTCCGTCGCTTGAGAATGGTGAGTTCGTTCGCTCGCCTGCGAATGTTTAGCAATCGCTGTTCACGTGTCACCGGCTCATCACTCGCAGCACTGGGCGATTCGGCTTGCACCGGCGGCGTGGTTTTGATTTTGTCCGCCGCTAAATTCAATGCAAGTAAAGCCGCAGCGAGTTCGTCATCGTTCATGAAAAATCCCCATATTGCGCTCTGATTCACGCTTTATTGTAACTGTAGGCAACAAGTGATCGTAGTCGAGCTATTTCGCCACGCACGCTGCAATCGCCTGCCAATCACGATTCACGGGCATGACGAACAAGCAGCGCCCACCGCTTTTCGCTGCCCACATTTCGCCGATGGCTCTTTTTTCCTTGGAGTCGGCATTGTCCGCGATGTACCCGCCCTTGTATTCCACCACGAGGATGCGGCCGTCTCGCAGCAGGCAAACGAAATCGGGATAGAATTTATCCGTCGAGGTCGGCAGCCAGAATGACGAACCGGGCCGGCGGACGAG
>CAMAUE010000040.1 GCA_945861245.1 Singulisphaera sp. GP187 | reverse complement strand
GTTTGACGAAGTTGTAGCCGAAGATACCGAAGCGTCGATAGAGTAGGATGGTGGACATGCGATCTCCTCATGGTTTGTTGTGATAACCCCATGAAATGAAAGCATGTCCACTTTTTCAATTACAGAATACGCGTTTTTCGGATGAACCCGTAAGTGCCCTGTTATTGCCACGGACCACGGGCTACGGACTCTTTTGAGTAACCCGCACCAGCATCGGCGTGGTCGGGTCGGCGACGCGGACGTTGGGTCTCGCGGTGGCCTTGGGATCGCGGGCATACGGAACCTGGGCGTCGGTGCGGAGGACGACCGTGTAGTCGCCGGGCGGGACGTTGGCGGCTACAGTGAGCTTAATCTTGGCCTCGGTTTGATCCGCGCCGATGTCGATTGTCGCAAACGAAAAGCCCGGCGGCAGGTTCAAATTAATCAGCTGCACCTTGGCTTTGAAATCAGGCCAATAGCGAGTCACCTTCGCCGAGGTTTCGAGCGAGGCACCGGCAGCGACGGTCTGCGGGTCCGTCGGCAGTCGCACGGCGTACGGCGCGGTTTCGCGCACCGCCAGGCAAATGTCACGCAGCATCACCGAAGTGTTTATATTCGCGACCGGCCAACGGCGCTGCAACGGCCTGACCTCACGTTCGATCTTCTTGCCATCAACAATCGCCCAGGCCTTGAGCTTGATCGAACCCTCCCACTCCGCTGCGCCGGGCTGTGCGGTGATGACGACATTCGCGAATTGGCCTTGCGGGCTGACATGCACCGGCTCGCAATGCACGCCCGCCGGCAGTCCCGCGGCTTCGATGACCACCGGGCCGGTATGATTGCGGCGGTTCAAGCAGACCTCGTAGTACGCCGATCCGCCGGCACGCACGCATGGGCAGCTCGGTTCATTGGGTGTCTCGTGCACGACAACCGGATAGAAGTCAGGCACCACGGGCGTGACGCGCAATACGTACTGATACCGCGCGCCGCCATTGCGATAACGCTCCTGCACGAACAGCTTGTACTCGCCGTCTGCGGGAATTTTGAGCACGCCGACGGGATCCCGATTCGCCTGCGCGAGCGCGTTGAAGTTGATGCCATGATCGTCGAACGTGGCAATCTCGTTACCCTTGCTATCGACCGCGATGACAAACGGATCGCCGGGAAGTTCGAGCCGTTCGCACAGCAGATCGATGGCGAAGCTGTCGCCTTTCTTGGCCGTGAAGCGATACCAGTCGGCATCGCCCGGCTTGTCGAAACGCCCGCAGATGACCGTCGGCAGCATGATCGATTGGGCGGACTCCGCGCTGTCGTTCGGCTCCTGATCGAGGGTGATCGGCGCATCGGCGAAGGTCAACGTGATCGGGTTGATCGCGTTCCTGATCGGCCAAAACTGAAGCCCGCGTGCGTTCAAGCTCGACGAGGGCAGATGCAGTGAAAACGTAAACCGTGTAGGATCGCTCGGGGCAGTAAATGGCAGCACCAGCTGATCCAGCACGCTATCGTGCGTCTTCCACGGCGAGGGCTTCCCGCCAGGCAGGTTCCGCCCGAACAATGTCAAATCCGTCTTGACGCCTGGCTGCACTGCCATCGGATAGACCTGTTCGATGTGCGGCAGATTCGAGATGATGAGCCGATAGGGCAGGCCGCCGCGAAAAGTCATGTCATTTACGCGGACCAAGTAGTCGCCATCTGCCGGCGCGACGAAATCGAGAAACGGGTCGGTGCGGTGATGGTACGGCTTCGACTGCATCAACTCGGTCCCCGAAGCCGACGTCACCAGCAGGATCGGCGTCATCTGCGAATCGAGCCGATAGGCGAAGCAATCGATGGTGATGCGCTCGCCTTTCTTCGCGGTGATGCGGTAGAAGTCATCGCCGTTGTTGTCGCTGGTGGCGTTGATGGCGCAGTTCATCGGCACGATCTGGGCTTTCTCGGGTTCGTCGTTCGGTTCTTTCTCGGCGACCTCGGTCAAGCCATGCTGCACGGCAAAGAGGCGAGCGCCGCTGATGCCGAAGCGCCCGACGGCACGCAGCTCGTAGTTGCCGGCGGGCACGTCATCGGCGATGGCGACTTTGAATTGGCGGTCTTTGAGCCAAGTCGCCCTGATGCCGGGATGATCGAAACGCAGCGACTTGGCGTCATCGAGATCGCGACCGGCGATATCGACGATCACTTCGCCGCCCGCCTTGCCGCCGATGGGCGTGATGCGATCGAGCCGAATCAACGGCAGCTGGGCGTGCGCCGGCGCTGACGCGATAAGGAGAAAAACGAGAGTCAAGAATCGGTGCATGTTCAACATCTATGTGATTCCCGCTTGCGGCTTAGCGCTCGAGGTATCGTACGCGATTGTAGAACTTTTCAAGCCCAGAGGTGAGGTACGCCGAACCTCTGGGCTTATATCGAATCATCCCAAGGGTTCGGAGTACCTCACCCTTGGGCTTGGATTCAAAACTCCGCCGTCTTCGGCGTGCGCGGGCAGGGGATGACGTCGCGGATGTTGCCCATGCCGCTCAAGAATAGCAGCACGCGTTCCAGGCCCAGGCCGAAACCGGAGTGCGGGACCGTACCGTAACGGCGCAGGTCGAGGTACCACCAGTAGCTCTTCGGATCGAGGCCGGTCTCGATCATTCGGCTCTCCACCACATCAAGGCGTTCCTCGCGCTGGCTGCCGCCGATGATTTCGCCGACGCCCGGCACGAGCACGTCCATCGCGCGGACCGTCTTGCCGTCGTCGTTGACGCGCATGTAGAACGGTTTCAAGGTGCGCGGATAGTCGTGCAGGATTACCGTGTTCTTGAAATGCTCCTCGGTCAAGAATCGCTCGTGTTCGGATTGCAGATCGACGCCCCACTTCACCGGATGCTCGAACGTCTTGCCCGACTTGAGCAGAATGTCGATGGCTTCGGTATAAGTAATTCTTAGGAACGAATTTTTCAGTAACCCCTCGGCCCGCGTCAAGCAGTCCTTGTCGATGCGTTCCTGAAAGAATTTCATGTCCTCGCCGCACTTGTTGAGGGCGTCGGTGATGAGGCGTTTGATAAACGCCTCGGCCAGGTCCATGTTGTCGTACAGGTCGTAGAACGCCATCTCGGGTTCGATCATCCAGAACTCAGCGAGATGGCGTGAGGTGTTCGAGTTCTCCGCGCGGAACGTCGGGCCGAAGGTGTAGACTTTGCCCAGGCCGCAGGCGAAGATTTCGCCTTGAAGTTGGCCGCTGACGGTGAGGAAGGTCGGCTTGCCGAAGAAGTCGTGGGTGTAGTCGATTTTGCCGTCGAGCATCGGCGGCTTGGCGGGGTCGATGGTAGAGACGCGGAACATCTCGCCGGCGCCTTCGCAATCGCTGGCGGTGATGATCGGTGCGTGCAGGTAGAGAAAGCCCTGTTCCTGAAAGAATTGGTGGATGGAATAGCTGACCTGATTGCGCAAGCGGGTCATGGCGCCGAAGGTGTTGGTGCGAGGCCGCAGATGGCCGACGGTGCGGAGAAACTCCATCGTCGCGCCTTTTTTCTGGATCGGATAGGACTCCGCATCGCACCAGCCGTGCACGATGACGCTCGACGCCTTGACTTCGGTCGCCTGGCCCTTGGCGGGGGATTTGAGCACTTCGCCTTCGATGGTCACGCTGCAGCCGACGTTGAGCCTTTTGATTTCGCTTTCGTAGTTCGGCAGCGTCCCCTCGGCGACGATCTGCACGTTGCCAAAGCACGAGCCGTCGTTGAGTTCGATGAAGCTGAAGCCGCCCTTGGAATCGCGGCGAGTGCGGACCCAGCCTTGCAAGCGGACCTGTTTGCCGACGGATTCTTCCAGGCGAGCCTGTGCGACGGTTGTCCGGACCATGGGATTCTCCTAACGTAACTGCGATACGAATGATGACGATTTTATATTAAACGCTACTCCGTTTAGCCGCTCGCCTTGGGCGAGCGCGAACATGATCCCGTGCGATCGCGTCCGTTTTGTTGCACGGCATTCCGTCTGCGCTCGCCATAGGCGAGTGGCTAAACACGCATGGGAAAACACATGGCATCCTGGCAGCGCACGCATACTTGCGGTTCACTTCGTGAAACGCACATCGGGCAGACCGTGACCCTTAATGGCTGGGTCAATACGTTTCGTGCTTACAACGATCAGATATTTCTCGATCTTCGCGACCGCTACGGCATCACGCAGGTCGTAGTCGAAGCCGATCAGCCGGAGATATTTAAGCTGGCCGCCGAGGCTCGTAGCGAATGGGTGCTTTCGATCTCGGGCCAGGTGCGCGAGCGCATCATTGACGGCAAGCAGAAGCACAACACGAAACTCTCCACCGGTGCGATCGAGATACTCGCGTCGGAGGTGCGCGTCCTCAACCGCTGCCCCACGCCGCCGTTCGAGGTGAATTGGGTTCCGCAAGAGAATCAGGTGTTCGTCGATGCCGAGCTGGCCAACGAGGATTTGCGGCTGCAATATCGTTTCCTCGACTTGCGTCGCCCGACGTTGCAGCGCATGCTGATGATGCGGCACCGGTTGAACAAAGTGATCCGCGACAACCTGGATGTGCAAGGTTTTCTGGAGATGGAGACGCCTCTCTTGGGCCGAAGCTCGCCGGAAGGCGCGCGCGATTATCTCGTGCCGAGCCGGGTGTCGATCGGCAGCTGGTATGCGCTGCCGCAGTCGCCTCAGCTCTACAAGCAGATCTTGATGGTCGCGGGTTACGACAAGTATTTTCAGATCGCGCGATGCTTGCGTGACGAGGATTTGCGAGCCGATCGCCAGCCGGAGTTTACGCAGCTTGACGTGGAAATGTCGTTCGTCGAGCAGGACGACATTTTTCGCGTTATCGAGAATCTGACGGTGGACATCTTCAAGCGTTGCCTGGGCATCGATATTCCGCTGCCGCTGCCGCGTTTGAAATATGCGGACGTGATGCTCAAGTATGGCAGCGACAAGCCCGACTTACGCTACGGGCTGGAGATTGTCGAAGTCACCGACGATTTCAGTCAGCCGGATGTTGCGTTCACGGCTTTCTTCGAACAGATCCAAGCCGGCGGGCGCGTTCGCGCATTGAATGCCAAAGGCGCGCTGGCCAAACTTTCCAACAAGGACCAGAAAGAACTTGAGGATGTCGCGAGAAGAGGCGGTGCGAAAGGCCTGGGCCAGGCCAAGGTGCGCGACGATCAGGTGCAAGCCCCGTTCTGGAAACACCTGCCCGCGGCTGTTCAGGAGTCGCTGCTCAAGAAACTCGATGCGAAACCAGGCGACTTGCTCCTCTTCGTCGCCGACAAGGAGGGCACCGTCTGCCAGTCGCTCGGCATGCTGCGGCAACACCTGGCGAGCGTGCTGAAGCTCTACGACCCGAACGCGCTCGATTACAAGATTGCCTGGGTGTGCGATTTTCCGTCGTTCATTTGGGACGACG
Organism: Singulisphaera sp. GP187; assembly: GCA_945861245.1. Lineage (GTDB taxonomy): Bacteria > Planctomycetota > Planctomycetia > Gemmatales > Gemmataceae > SIAQ01. Next base: position 32,533 of record CAMAUE010000040.1, on the reverse strand, counting down.
AGGAAAAGCGCTGGGCCGCCAACCATCATCCGTTCACCGCGCCGATGGACGAGGATCTCGACAAGCTCGAATCCGATCCCGGCAGCGTGAAAGCCAAGGCCTACGATCTCATCATCAACGGGTACGAGTGCGGCGGCGGGAGCATCCGTATCCACAACCCCGACGTGCAATCGCGGCTCTTCAAAGTGCTCGGCATGAGTGAAGAGCAAGCGAAGAGCCGATTCGGCTTTCTCCTCGACGCCTTGAAATTCGGCGCTCCGCCTCACGGTGGCATCGCGCTGGGCCTCGACCGCTGGGCGATGATGCTGGCTCGCACGACGAACATCCGCGACGTGATCGCCTTCCCGAAGAACCAGAAAGCTCGCGATCTCATGACCGGCGCCCCGGCCCCGGTTGATGCGAAGCAGAAGAAGGAACTTGGGTTATAATGAAAGGGTTAGCCGCGACGGGCAGCGCAGCGAGGATCAGATACTCGCGCTCCGTTGCGCGTCGCGGCTAATCCCATGAAACCGATTCAGGAAGTGCGCACCGTGACACCTTCAGAGCGGCCTGTTGTCTCATTGTCCGCCATCGACACGGAACGCTTTGGGTTTCGCGTGGCACGGACGTCCCACCTAACCCTGGACACCCTGCCTGACATCAATAGCTTCTGCGAAAAAGAAGCAGTAGGCCTACTCATCGCCCGATGCTCTGTCGCCCAATTGGAGCTACTTCAAAGCCTCCTTCGTGCTGGCTTTGAACTGATGGATACCCTGGTTTATTACGTCCATGATTTAGCAAGGATTCCGCAGAGGCTTACTCGGGAGGATGTCCACGTCCGCTCTATCGTGCCCGGCGAAGAGAACCAAGTGAAAGCACTGGCTGCCGACATCTTTCGAGGATATCAGGGACATTACCAGGCGGACAAGAAACTCAATCCATTTAAGTGTGAGCAGATTTATCAATCATGGGCTTATCGCGCGTGCATGTTCCGCGACGTAGCGGATGAAGTGCTCGTGGCGGATGTTGATGGTCGTCTGCAAGGTTTCATCACCTTGAAAATGAATAGCTCAACTGAAGCCGAAGGCGGATTGTTCGGAGTCAGCACTCCAGTTCGCGGATCGGGAATCGCCCCGGCGCTTATGTGCCGTGCACTTGATTGGTGTCGTGCGAAGGACCTCGAAAAGATGGTGATCTCCACGCAGATTCACAATATCGCCTCGCAAAAGGTTTGGGTACGGGTTGGATTCGAGCCGAGCCATGCGTTCTATACATTGCACAAGTGGTACGATCCGAATCCAGGAGTGCCATCACCATCATGACAACATCGACTTATGATCCTGATTTTTTCCCCACCCTGTGCGCGGTCGAAGATCGGCACTTCTGGTTCCGCACTCGCAACAAGGTGATCGAGACGCTCGTTACGCAGATCACTGCTCCGCTGCCTTCGGGCTATCGCGTGTTGGAAGTCGGCTGCGGCACGGGCAACACGCTGCGCGTGCTCGAATCCGTTTGCACGCGCGGAATGGTCGTTGGTGTGGACCTGTATCAGGAAGGGCTCGATCTCGCTCGGCAACGCGTTTCCTGTCCCTTGATACGTGCCGATGTTCTCCGTTTGCCTTTCGCTCCCGGCTTCGATTTGATTTGCCTTTTCGATGTGCTGGAGCATCTGCCGGACGATGTGCGCGTGTTGCGTGCCCTTTCGGATTTGCTGGCGCCGACGGGGAAACTGCTTCTGACGGTCCCGGCCTCGCGAAGCCTGTGGAGCTATTTCGACGTGGCCGCCCATCACTGCCGACGCTATGAAACAACCGACCTGCGTGCCGCGCTGGATTCGGCAGGGTTCGAGATCGAGTATTTGTCGCCGTTCATGGTGGCGCTCTATCCGATACTTTGGCTGGGCCGGCGTTTGGCTGGTTTTCGCAAGGGAAACAACCCTGCTCAAGTCAGCGAGCTTGCCCGCCAAGATTTGCGCGTCGGTACCATCTCCAACACAATCTTATCATGGTCCTTGGCCTGGGAATTGCCGTTCATCCGAGGCCGACGGCGACTGCCGTTCGGATCCTCGCTGGTGGCCTTGGCAGGCAAACGAGGCGCACCCGCTTCTCTTGGCAAGGCATGATCGCTATTAGCGCTGTCGTGTATGATAATAAATGGCAACGCATCGATCCCACCCGCTGTTTCCGAAGGGAGTGCGACTATGTCCGACCAACCCGTCCATTCTGGTGTACCTTCTCCGGTGAGCGCCCAACTGCACACGATTTCGCAGATACTGCGCGAAGCCCATCGCCTCGATCCGTCGACGCAAGCCGCCCTGGCCGACCTGATCGATGAGGTGAGCAACACGCTCGAAGCGACCGAGGTCGATAACGCCAAGGTCGCCCGGCTCACGGAATCCGCTGCCTTGCTGGTGACGGCCGTCCACGAGCAACATGACTTTGGCCTGGTGGAAGCGGCGCAGAATCGCCTGGAGCATGCCATTGTCAGTATCGAAATCGAATCGCCGGGCCTCGCCAGCCTGGCCCGCCGTGTCGCGGAGATGCTGTCGAACGTGGGGATTTAGTATGAAGCCAGTGTCGCTGTTTGCCGTAGGTCAGCCTTTCTAGGCTGACAGCTTCCGCAATAAGAGTCAGGCTGGAAAGCCTGACCTACGGCAATCTGGGAAACAATCTGAAATCGAGAACACCATCGCATTCTTTCGTGATTTCGTCCTTTCGTCCTTTCGTGATTTTGCATTTGTTGCGGCTTGGCCGCGCTGAGTGGTACGACTCCGCACACTAATGCGCTGCGTCTGCCCATTAGGATGACGCTCGTTAAACCAAGCAAAACGCGACCTTTTTCACAAGCTATTTGTAAGCCGTCACTTGCAGTAACTCATTCGATTGCGTGCGAACGGCATCGGAAATGCTTCCCCTCCTCCAATCACATCGCTGCGTTTATATCGGGAGGGACGATCATGAACCGCATTTCCTACGTCGTCGCTATCGTCTGCCTGTTCCTTGTGGCGACGGTTGTTTCCGGGCAGAACGTGACACCCACACGTGACACCGTTGTCAGCGGGTTCTTTGCTTATTCGGACAAAGAACTCGGCAATAGCACAAGCCTGTCTCGACTTCACCATGTTGATTTGATTGAGGGAATAACCTATTGCATTGGCTTGGAAAGCACCGAATTCAATACATCCATGCTGATAGAAGACCTGGAAGGCAATTTCCTGGCAATGGACACGCACGACTCCAGTATCTCGCCTGGTTGCATCGTCTTTCGGGTGCCGGCCACCGCAAGCTATCGCCTCATCGCCTCGGTGTCGTTGCCCATTAGGGAAAGCTACTACCGGATAACCATGTATGAATTGCCCAGCCTGTTCGCCTTGGTCGCGGAGCTTACGCCCACCGATCCGCTGAACGACGATAGTCATGAGCGCTTCTACGATGTGCCGCTCATCGCCGGGTTGCGTTATGTGATCGACATGAGTAGCCGCGATTTCGATGCTTGCCTGAAGGTGATGACTATCGAGAACGATATCGTCGCTGTGGAATATGCGTGCGATTCGGTGCGTGGCGCTCGCATCGTCTTCACGGCTCCGGCCACGGAGGTGGTTCGCCTCGTCGCCACGAGCGCAACGCCGTATGCAGTCGGCACGTTTCGGCTGAACGTATGCGAATGCGATTAGCGCAAATCCAATGCCCATCGCCCATCTCGATAATGCTCAATAACACTAGCGGTCGCCGGTGCTCACGTTGAGTGTTCGGCGGCTTCTGGTTCAACCGCAGAAGGAGATTTTCCATGTTCCGCATACTAAGTCTGTGCTGTGTGGGAGTGCTGGCCTTTACGCTCCTCACGAATGCGGCATCGCTCACTTTGGCCGACGAAGTCCAAGGCACTATCGCCACCATCGAGCCCAACGACCATTTCCTCATTCTTGTGGATGACGAGAACAATGTCCTGTCGGTCCGCTTCCTCGTCGGCGGGCAAGTGTTCATTAACGATGAAGAAATGACCATCTGGGATCTGGAACCCGGTGATCGGGTCACCGTCACCTACGATCTCGAAGGCGAGGCGATGCTTGCCACGCACATTGATTGTCGGCGATAGGCAACGTGCGAGCGATAAAAAAGGGTCGGGAATTAATATAAGAAAATAATCTTATATCGGCTCCCGACCCCCGGTCTGTTTTCCTATGCCGCCCCGGATCGCCTTCTTTGATGCCGTCTGAGGAACTGCCGCGCCGCCCGGAGCCGTAGTCGTCGTCATCAGGCTCATCGAATTTGCTTTCCCAATCGCGGTTTTCACGGAATGTCAATGTAAGCTGATTGCTGTAGCTTGCGATTTTGCTCCAGAAGCGGAGAAATATGACCAGGAAGATCATGTTCAGCATAAGCAGGATGGCGAAGGGAATTGGATGAAAAGAAATCGTGGTATTCTGAAACCTTATTTGCGTGGCAATTAAACATATGATCAGCAACACTGGAGCGATGCTCAGGACCGCTTGAGAAAAGGCGAGCGATTTGCCATAATTGCTGCCGTCATCTCGGCCGCGCTCACGAAACTCTTTCTGCAATGACCCAGGGAGCCTTATTGCAACGATAAATTGCCAGAGGACCTGGACGCACGGCACGATCAGAAGCCAAACCAGTTCCGGTTCCATCAAGCGATTGTGTGGCGAAACCCTGCTGAGGGCTCTTTGCAACGTCAGTACATAAGAAAGGACGACCAGGAAGGCGACAAGCACGAGGCCAAGAATCACCAGCATTTCCACACCTCTACGTAGTGCGTGGGAATCGAACATTCGCATTCTACGGTCGCGAGTAGGAAGCGGTGAATACAATCTCCTCTCTGGGAACCCATCACGACATTGTCAGGAGCACTCTCTATGCTACGCAACATCCTCTGCGCGACGGCGATCCTCGCGCTCGCTTTTGCGCCCGCTTCCGCTGAGCCGGTGACCAAGCCGATCAAGCTGTTCAACGGCAAGGACCTCACCAACTTCTACACCTACCTCAAGGGCGTCGGCAAAAACAAGGACGAGAAGGGCGTCTTCACCGTCAAGGACGGGGCCATCGTCGTCTCGGGCGAAATCTTTGGCTGCTTCACGACCGAGAAGGAATTCGACAACTATCACCTCGTCGTCGAATTCAAATGGGGCACGAAAACCTGGCCGCCCCGCGTCAAGGCGACGATGGACTCCGGCATCCTCCTGCATTGCGTCGGTGAAGACGGGGGCACCGGGTTTGGCAAAGACGGCAAGCCCACCGGCGCCTGGATGGAATCGATCGAGTGCCAAATGATCGAAGGCGGGACCGGCGATTTCATTCTCGTCGGCGGTAAAGGAAAACCGAAAATCACGGCCAACGTCAAGCAGATCGGCAAGCAGTGGCACTACGACCCCAAGGGCGAGGCCAAGGAATTCACCGGCGGCCGCATCAACTGGTTTGGCCGCGATCCGGATTGGAAAGACGTCAAAGGCTTTCGCGGCAAGCTGGACGTTGAAAAAGTAGCCGGCGAGTGGAACACGCTCGAATGCGTTTGCGACGGCGACAAGATCATCAACATCCTCAACGGCATCGTCGTCAACGCCGGCACGAAAGCATCGCACACGAAGGGCAAGATTCTGTTCCAGTCCGAAGGCGCGGAGGTGCACTTTCGGCGAATCGATTTGCTGCCGTTGAAGAAGTAATCGGGAGTTTAGCCGCGACGCGCAGCGGAGCGCGAACCGTTTTCCGCGCTCCGCTGGCGCGTCGCGGCTAAACAATTTGGAAAGGTGTTCGATTGCATCCACGCACATCGTTCGGTAGACTGAGGGTATGTTCTCCGAGAGTGACCGCATTCTGATCGAGCAGATACGCCAAGGCGATCCGCGGGCGTGGGAGCATCTCATCGCCCGTTACGAAGGCCGGCTGCTCGCCTTCATTAACCGTCGTTTGCGCGATCGCGCGGCCAGCGAAGATGTCGTGCAGGAAACGCTGATCGGCTTCTTGCACAGCCTGCCCAACTTTGACGAGAACCGCGAACTGCAAACGTATCTGTTCACGATTGCCTCATACAAGCTCACGGATTATCTGCGAAAGCAAAGCCGACATCCCGTGCAGTACATCTCCGATAGCTCCAGCGATGTGTTGCATCGCAGGCCCGATTCCAACAAGCCCGCCTCAAGCGTGGCTCGCGGACGTGAACGCCAAGGCCTCGAATCCGACGCGATCGCTCGTAGCCTGACGACGCTGCTCGCCAATTGGCGTGAGCATGGCGAATTCGTTCGCATCAAAGTGCTGGAGTTGCTCCTCGTCAAAGGCTGGGCCAATCGCGACGTGGCGGCTTTCTTGCGAATCAGCGAGCAACAGGTGGCGAACATTCGCTTCGCGGGCGTCAAGAAAATCAGCGAGCATATCAAAAACGCCGGGCTGTCCGACGACGTGTTCCCCGAACTGAACGCGGAGGGCCAGCCATGACCGCCCCGATCACGCGCGAACTTCTTTCAGCATACGTCGACGACGCGCTCGGCGAAACCGAGATCGCCCGCATCGAGCAGGCCCTGCGCGACTCCGACGTGATCCGCCAACAACTCACGCTGATGCTGCGCGACCGCGATCGCGGCGAGCACTCCGTCGGCGCGATTTGGCGTCGCAACCGCTTGAGTTGCCCATCGCGCCAGCAGGTCGGCAGCTTCCTCCTCGGCGTGCTGGAGGACGACGCCCACGATTACATCCAGTTCCACATGCAAACGATCGGCTGCGCCTACTGCCTGGCGAATCTGGCAGACCTGCAAGCCCAGCATCAGGCCGGCGCCGACGACCAAGCCAAGCAACGCCGCAAACGCTTGTTCCAGAGCAGCGCGGGATTATTGCCCGCGGACAAGAAAAAGAAGTGACGGAGAGCTATTTAGGAAAATCGAATAAACAACTTTCCGATTTCGATTTGCCGCTTGCGGCTTAGCGCTCATGTGGTGCCTATCGAGCGCTAAGCCGCAAGCGGCAATCGTGGGGATTGCCATGCAAGCACGCACCGAACCCAAACGTGTTGCCGCCGTCATCACCGAATATCGTCGGTGGTCGCATGCGGATCTCATCATTGGCAAGATTCTCGAAGGCTTCGGCCACGACCGCGCGGCGTTCCCGAACCTTCGGCTCGTGTCGATGTTTGTCGATCAGTTTCCCAAGAACGACATGAGCCGGGCGCTCGCGAAACAGCACAATTTCACGATCTACGACAACATTGCCGACGCGGTGACGCTGGGCCGCAAGGAAGTCGCTGTCGATGGCGTGCTGCTCATCGGCGAGCATGGCCGCTATGATCGCAACGAGCGTGGGCAGATTCTGTATCCGCGCCGGCGTTTTTTCGAAAGCGTGACCGACGTTTTCGCGAAGCATCGCCGCAGCGTGCCGGTGTTCAACGACAAGCATCTTTCGTACAACTGGGCGAACGCGCGGTGGATGGTTGATCGATCGCGTGAGTTGATGTTTCCATTCATGTCGGGCTCGTCGCTGCCTGTGACGTGGCGTCGGCCGTCGCTTCGGCTCAGCCGTGGCTGCGAACTTGTCGAAGCGGTGCAGGTCGGCTATGGCCCGTTTGAAGGTTATGGCTTTCACGCTCTCGAGAGCCTGCAATGCATGGCCGAGCGCCGTCGCGGCGGCGAGACCGGCGTCCGGGCCGTCACCTGTTTGCAAGGCGAGGCGATGTGGGCAGCGATGGATCGCGGCGTCTTCTCGCGCGACCTGCTTGAAGCCGCGATGGCCCACGTGCCGGCCTACGCCAAGGGCGATTATCGAAAGTTGACGGTGAAGAATAACGAGGCCGGCGTCATCATCATCGAATATCGCGATGGTTTCAAGGCAGCCGTCGCGATGCTCAACGGCTGGGTCTACGAAGGCGACGGCGGGGCGTTCACGTTCGCAGGCCGAGTGCGCGGCGAGGATCGCATAGCGTCGTGCCAGTTCTATTTACAGCAGCCGGACCCATTCGGGCATTTCGCGGGCTTGCTGCGTGCCATTGACGCGATGATCCAGACCGGCCACGCGGTCTACCCTGTCGAACGCACGTTGCTAACGACGGGCATCCTCGACGCCGTGATGATTAGCAAGACGGAAAAGAACCGCCGTGTGGAGACGCCGCACCTCGATATTCGCTACCAGCCCAGCGAATGGGGCTTCGCGACCGATGCGTTGCCGCGGCTGGTGAAGCGGTAAGTTTAGCCGCTCGCCTTTGGCGAGCGAGAACCACACGACACGCCGGTCACGCTCACCATAGGCGAGCGGCTAAACGGGGTTTCTATTTCACTTCTCCCCCAACAGCTTTTTCATCTCCGTCTCGACGCCGGCGGTGCCTTTGTCGCCGTTGATGTCGATCATGCGCACCACACCCTGGCGGTCGATGAGCACGAGTTGCGGCGTGCCGTTGACGACGTAATTGTCGTAGGCGGCGAATGCGTCTTGCTTGGGAATCGACCAGAGCGGATATTCAAGTTTGTGATGTTTCGCGAAGGCGGTAAACAACTCCTGGTCCGAGGTGCGGTCAGCTTGCTTGGCGGTGATCACGCCACCAGTCTTGGCGTCAAAGGCGAGTCGTTGGCCGATCTCGTGCATGTAGAACGACATGCCGACGATGACCAGGCCAGCGTCCTTGTGGGCCTTATGCCATTCCGCGAGTTTCGGAAGAATCGCGACTGAGGAGCTGGCGCGGAGATCCCAGAAATTGAGGAGCACGATCTTGCCTTTGAGGCCGGACAGCTTGCCCGCTTTGCCGTTGACGGCGAAGTCGCTGGTGAAGTCCGGCGCTGGCTTGCCGATCAACTGCGTGTGGCCCGTCGAGGGTTTCTGCACGCCGCCGGCCGTTTTTACTGTGAGTTGGTAGGAGCCTTTGGCTTCAGCTCCAAGGGTTGTGCAAAGGATTTTGTATTCGCCGTCTTTGTTGCAATTAAAGACGATGCGCGAGTTGAGAGCGCCGCCACCATCGTCATCCTCATCAAGCTGATTGCCTTTCGGATCAAGCAGGCGGAGATACGAATCGACATCCGTGCTGACCATATCAACGACGTATACCTTGCCTGCTTTCATCGCGACGGTATGCACCTGGCTTGGGCCTTTGCGAGCCGCATCGCGCGGATCGTCCTTTGTGAACGTGCCCTTGACGTTGAACTCCTTCTCTTTCTCCGCGCCGGCCTGCGCCAGCGTCAAAGCGGCGGGTAGAAAGGCGAGTGTCGCGATAGCCAATATCCGAAGCATGGTGAGGTCTCCTCTGATTTCGTGCGTATGAACGGGGCCAATGTCGTTGTATGAGAGCGGACGAATGAGGGGAGGTGGGTTTACGTGGCAACGAATCAAACGGCACCGTTTAGCCGCTCGCCTTCGGCGAGCGCGGGCGCAATCCAATGTTCGGCGATTTTTCCTGTCCGCGCTCGCCGAAGGCAAGCGGCTAAACGAAATTATCCGATCACTGCAATATTCCTCGCACCACTTCGCCGTGCACGTCCGTCAAGCGATAATCGCGGCCCTGGAAGCGGTAGGTCAATCGCGTGTGATCGAGGCCAAGGCAGTGCAGGATCGTGGCGTTGAGATCGTGGATGTGAACCGGATCGCGGACGATGTTGTAGCAGTAGTCGTCGGTCTCGCCGTGCGTGATGCCTGGTCGGATGCCGCCGCCCGCCATCCAGATGCTGAAGCATCGGCCATGATGATCGCGGCCGTGGTTGTTCGCCGTGAGCGCGCCCTGGCTATAGACCGTGCGACCGAATTCGCCGCCCCAGATGACGAGCGTATCTTCGAGCAGGCCGCGCTGTTTCAAATCTTTGATGAGTGCGGCACTGGGTTGATCGACGTCGCGCGCCTGGCCACGGATTTGATTCGGCAGACTGGAATGCTGATCCCAGCCTCGGTGAAAGAGCTGTACGAAGCGAACGCCGCGTTCGACCATTCGGCGAGCGAGTAGGCAGTTGCGTGCGAAACCGCCGTCGTCGTAGCCGCGATCGACGCCGTACATGTCGAGAATTTGGCGTGGCTCGCGCGAAAGGTCAGTGAGATCGGGGACTGACGTTTGCATGCGAAACGCCATCTCGTACTGGGCGATGCGCGTGTTGATCTCCGGATCGCCGACCGACTGGGCGGATAGCTCGTTCAATTCGCGTGTGGCATCGAGCATACGGCGGCGCGTTTCGGCATCAATGCCTGGCGGATTCGAGAGGTAGAGCACGGGATCGGCCCCGGAGCGAAACCGCACGCCCTGGTGTTCGCTCGGCACGAAGCCGGAACCCCATAGTCGTGAGAAGAGCGGCTGATCGGTGCGGTTGCCTGAACCTTGCGAGGTCATCACGACGAACGCGGGTAGGTTGGCGTTCTCCGTGCCCAGGCCATAGCTCAGCCAGGAACCCATGCTCGGCCGACCGGGTTGCTGATGGCCGGTCTGGATGTAGGTGATGGCAGGGTCGTGGTTGATCGCTTCGGTGTGGACCGATTTGACGACGGCGATGTCGTCGGCGATGGTCCCGATGTTAGGTAAAAGCTCGCTCAGGAAACGCCCGCATTGGCCATGTTGATTGAAGCGAAACATCGGCGCGACGCAGGGAAACGAACTCTGCCCCGCCGTCATGCCGGTGATGCGCTGCCCCATGCGGATCGACGCCGGAAGCTGTTCACCGTGATGCCGGCGAAGCTGTGGCTTGTGATCATAGAGATCGATGTGCGACGGTCCGCCTGACATGAACAGATAGATGACGCGCTTCGCCTTCGGAGCATGATGCAGAGTTCGCAAAATGCCCGGGCGTGCCGTCGGTTCATCGGCCCGGCCCGCATCTCGATCAAGTAGCGACGCCAACGCGGCAACGCCGAGGCCGGTTGCGCCGCGCGCGAAGAACTGACGGCGGGTTTGGAAGTGCATTATTTCGTGAAGCGTGTTCATCAAGGTTTTTCCACTGTATTCCGCTTGCGGCCTAGCGTTCGCGTGGGATACTCCGAGCGCTAAGCCGCAAGCGGAAAAGTCGTACGATCATTCTACCGCATCGCCAGGCGTTCGGCATAGTCGGTCAATTCGCTCAGCCTGCGTTCCAGGTCGGCTCGATACGCCTCCAACTGCTCGCGGTTGACATCGGCGGGGATCGTGATCGGCTCAGTCGAGACGATGACGGCCTGGCTGAACGGTCGAGGCAAAACGAAGCGGTCCCACGTGTTGAGCCGCCAGGGGCGATCATGACCGATGCCAAGGAGCACGATCGGCAGCCCGGTTTTCGCTGCCAAATAGACGAACCCAAGCTCCATCTGCCTGCGTGGCCCGCGCGGTCCGTCGGGAGCGACAGCGATGTGTGCGCCATCGGATGCTCGAATCATTTCACGCATCGCCTTGAGCCCGCCGCGCGTCGATGACCCGCGAATCGTGCCAAAGCCGATCCGCTGGCAAATCTGGGCAATCATCTCGCCGTCGTGGTGTTGACTGATGAGAACCTGGATTCCCACACCAGCGAATTCATAGCACGGCACCAAGATGTTCTCATGCCAAGCGACGTAGATGTATCGGTCTTTCGCCTGGAGCCGCGTCGGATCGAGCACGGGCCCTAAGTGATAGAATCGATAGCTAAGCGTGCCAATCCAGGCACGGATAATTACGGCACCGAGTAACCCGATCCATTTGGCGAACATGGGACTGCGAATTTTCATGCACAGCATTCCTGGAAACGCAGCTTTCCTGCGCTTGCGGCGTAGCGCTCGCGTGGGATGATTTTAGCGATAAACCGCAAGCGGAAAACACGGTTGCAAAAGGCAAGGACCACGCGGGCCAACCGGCCGGCTTATGGCGGCGAGGACGGCAGAATCTCCTCGTATTCGGAGCGGTCTTCGATGTCGTTGTAGCGGGCCGGCACGATCAGCAAGTCGTCGTTCATCTCGCCGCGCGTGAAGATCTTGCGGAACTTGGTGATGAACCAGCCGTCTTGTAAATGACCGGTGAGTTGTTGCAAGTTCTTCACGTCGTCAGCGGGTGCGTGGCGAACATGGTAACCCGATGGCCGTTCGCGCTGCGATTTGTTCAGGCGTTCCTGGATCACCTTGGCGATTGCCGGGCCTTTCTTCGGATCGCGGATGTCGGCAAGGGTGAAGCCCTCATCCGGGTTGGGCACGGTGTCGCTGTAGGGCGATTTACCGGTGAGCAGGCCGATGTCGGCCTTGTTTAGTCTGCGTGCCCATTCCATCGTCGTCGGAATCTTGCCGTCTTTGCCTGGCGCGGGACGTTGACCGGGGAGGAAGCGGAAGCCCAGCATATTGGCCTTCGCAAACAGCGGCGGCATCTGGGGGCCGAACCGCTTCAGCCAATCATCTCCGCCGCCGGGAATTCCCTGTGGCGTGCAGCCGACGGCATTCTGCAACAGTGGCGCCCACATGAATTGATACGTCATATCGCCCGGCAGATCGACCTTGTACGGCGCCTGCACGTAGAACAACGCCTCGGTCTTGTCGCGCACCGAGATCTGCGTGATCTTGAGCGGGTAGATCAACTTCTCCGACGCAAAGCTAAAACGCGTCGGCGTCACTTCGCCGGCGAATGTGCCGTCCTTCGAGCGCTTCATCTGAGCCGTGTCGATCTTCATTACCGTGAAGATCCATTTCTTCTGCACGTAATGGTTCAGCGATGCCTCATCCCCGGAGTAGTTGTACTTGTTGTCCTTGAGCCACTGAAACAGATCGTCGGCACGCTCCGCGGTGATGATCTTGTAATCGAGCGAACCGACGACGCCGGCCTCGAGCACGATGACCTTCGGGCGCGGCGCCTCGGATTTTGTCTCCTCCTTCTTGCTCTTGTCGCCGGAACCGGCCGCGAAGGATTTCATCACTGGTGGCGGATAGAGTGTCGCCAACAACGCCGAATGCGGGTACTCGCGCCGTTTCATGATGCTGTAGACGGCGAGATGCTTGAAGAAATCGCGTGGCATCTCGGCCAGTTTGGGTTGCGTGGGCGTGGGAATGACCATGCCGAAGTCGAGCGCGTTGCCCTCGAACTTGGGCTGGACCGTGAAGGTCTCGAACTTGCGCTCGGGATCCCACGTGATGAACGCTTTTTGAGAAGGTTGCAAAATGTCGGCGTTCTTGGCCGAGAAGTAACAACACGCCGCTCGAGCAAGCGACGGCACAGCCAAGCTCGCGCAAACGAGACTCGCCGTGAGAAGCAGACGCGGAAATGACATGACGCAATCCTCCAACGAGAAAGGGAGAGGACTAGAAATTTATCTGTTCTCAGAATATCCCGATGCGAAAAGATGACCAGGCAAGCCCAAGGGTGAGGTACTCCGAACCCTTGGGATGAGCCGGTAATATCCCAGAGGTTTGGAGTACCTCACCTCTGGGCTTGCAGGTTACGCCACCCCCGCCAGCTTCTCGGCTTCCGCGACCATCTCGCTTAACAAACGCAGGCCCAGTTCCCAGAACTGCGGGTCGTTGACATCGACATCCAGTTTCGCAAGCAGAACGTGCGGGGCGTCGGAACCGCCGGACGCCAGTAACTCCAAATAGCGTGGCACGAAGCGGTCGCCGTCCTGCCGGTACTTTTGGTAGAGCGCGAGGACGAGCAATTCGCCAAACGAATAGGCATAGCAATAGAACGGGCTGCGGATGAAATGGCCGATGTACGACCACCACGCGGAGTAGCCGTCGGTGAGCGTGACGACGTCGCCGAACATCCGCTGGTTCGCTTGCATCCAGAGCGAGCCGATGGCGTCGGCGCTGAGTTCGCCGACGGTCGCGCGGGCAGCGTGCAGGCTTTGCTCGAAGCGCGTCAGCACAACCTGGCGGAACACCGTTGCAAAGGCGTCTTCGATTTTGCTGCACAGCATCGCCAGGCGTTGTTTCGGCTCGGCGTAGCGTTCTTGCAGTCGGCGGAAGGTCAGCATCTCGCCGAACACGCTCGCCATTTCCGCAGTCGTCAACGGCGTATCGCATTGCAGATAGCCTTGGCCGCGCGAGAGATACTGGTGCATGCCATGGCCGAGTTCGTGAGCGAGCGTCATCACGTCGCGCAGGCGTTCCGTGAAGTTCATCAGGATATAGGGATGCACGCTCGGCACCGCGCTGGATGAGAATGCGCCGCCGCGCTTGCCGGGCCGAAGCTCGGCGTCGATCCAGTTTTTCTCGAAGAACTGGCGGATGATGGCGCCGCCTTCCTTGCTAAAGGCGTCGTAGCTTTCTTGCACGATTTCGCGGGCGGTCGGCCAATCGCACTTCGGCGTCTCGGTGGAAATCGGCGCGTAGCGATCATAGTCGTAAAGCTTGTCAAGATTGAGCAGGTTCGCCTTGAGACGATAGTAGCGTTGCACGAGCGAGTAGTGCTTTTCCGTCGCGCTCATGAGGGCTTCGACGACGCTGTCGCTGATTTCGTTGGCGAGGTTGCGTTGCGACATGACGTTCGGGTAGCTGCGCAGCTGGCAGTCGGTCTGATGGTCGAAGACGACGGTGTTGAAGATGAACGTCAGCAGGCGCGTCTGGCCCTGCAATCCCTTCGACAAACCCTCAGCGGCGGCCTTGCGCACGGTACGATCGGAATCGTAGAGTTTCGCGAGAATCTCTTGTAAGCTAATTTCCGTCGTCGTCTCGGCGTGCGTGAACGTGCACATCAGGGTCGCAGTGGTTTCCTCGAACAGTCGGCCAAACGCCGAACGCCCGGTTAGCGATTTAGCGTCAAGCAGCTTCTCCTCCGGTTCCGAAAGGAAGTACGGCTTCCAGACGCGCTTCTGCTTCAACCAGTGCTGATACTTCGCCAAACGCGAATCGGCGGCGATGGTCTGCGCGATGTCTTGAGCGACGGCGACCCATTCGAGATCGAAGAAGATGAGGTGTTTGTTGATTTCGGTCCGTTGTTCCTGCGTGCGAGCTAACAGCGCGCCTCGCCGTGGGTTGTCGGTCTTGCCGGCATGCAGGAGCATCGCGAAGACGGCGGGCCGATCCATCTGCTCATACAGGCTTTCAAGCTCGCATACAGCCGTGAGGACGACATCGCTCTGGCTTGGTTGAAGTGCGCTGATCTTGCCGCGATAGGCCGACTCGAACGCCTTGGCGAGAGCGAGGGCGGCGGCCAAATCGCGCTCGATGGCGGGATCGTCGGCATCCTTGTATAGGTCGCGCAAGTCCCAAGAAACGCCCGCTGCACTGTTCGATTTTGATTCGGACACGTCTGATACCTCATGAACTCAGAAAACCAGCCACAGAGTGCACAAAGGGCACAGAGAAATGATAAGGAATACCGAAACAATAACCTCACGGTTTCGTATAGCCGCTTGCGGCTTAGCGCTCGTGTGGCGCTTTCGAGCGCTAAGCCGCAAGCGGCATAGGTCACTCGCCACTCTTTTTTTTCACTTGGTGCTTGCAACCGCCTAGCGCAATCAAGTAAAACAGAAGTATGAGCGAGATCGTCATATTGCGAGGCCCCGATATCGGGCGGAATTTTCCGCTGCAAAAGGAGCGTGCAATCCTCGGCCGAAACGCCGACTGCGCCGTTTCCCTTGCCGGCAAACTGGTCAGCCGACAGCATGCGCAGATTTTCCGCCGCGATGGCCAATATTTCTTGGAGGACCTCGGCAGCGCAAACGGTACGTTTCTCAACGGCGAACGCATTGTGCCGAACGCGGCAATGAAGCTTACCGATCAGGATACTTTCCAGATCGGTCCCTACCTGTTGGTAATTAGGCAGCCTGTGCCGATTGTGCCGACACGGGAAGAGCCATCGTTAATCGTCCGTGAAACGGTTGACGTTCTCAGCCCAACGCAGACGCTTTTTGCGCAAGACCCCGCGACGAAACTTCAGGTTGTGCTGGAGATCAACCAGCATCTGGCGCGAACGCTCGAAGTAGAGCCGTTGCTGGAAAAAGTCGTCGAACAGTTGCTGAAGCTGTTTGCTCACGCCGACCGCGTGATGGTGATTTTGTGCGAAGGTGATCAACTTCAGATTCGCGCCCAGCGCGTACGCCGGTTGGGCAACCAGCCGCCTCAGCCGTACAGTCGAACCATCGTCCGTCGCGCTCTCGACGAAGGCATCGGCATTATCAGCGAGGATATTCGAAGCGATGAGCGTTTCCAGGCGAGCCATACGATCACGTCGCTCGAGCTGCACTCCGTCATCTGCGCGCCGATGATCACTCAGGACAAACGTCGTTTGGGCGTTATCCAGGTCGATCGCTTTTGCAAAGGATACGGGTTTCGCATAGACGATCTGCACCTGCTCGCAGCCATCGCGATGGAAGTCAGCATCGTCCTTGACAATGCCGCGTTACACGTGGAGAAGCTTCGCGAACAACGGCTCATGCAAGAGTTGGCCTTTGCCCATGACATTCAGGAGGGCTACCTGCCTGACGATCTGGAGGGCTTTCCCGATGCCGACTTCGAAATATTTGGCCGCGTCTATCCAGCCCGACAGGTGGCGGGCGATTTCTACGATTTCGTGAAAACCCCGGCTGGAAAGTTAGCGTTCTTCATCGGCGATGTGTCTGGCAAAGGCATGCCGGCCGCACTCTACATGATCGCTGTGCGGACGCTTTGCCGGTATCTTGTGAAGGAGACGAATCGCCCGGCGCAGCTGCTGGCCAAGCTGAACGTGGAACTCGCGGAGGATAATCCGAGCTGCATGTTCGTGACGCTGGCGCACGGCATCTACGAACCGGCGACGGGGCAGGTCGTGATGGCTTCCGCGGGGCATCCGCCGCCATTCTTGCGTAAAGCCGACGGCTCGATCGACCCCGTCGCAATCAAACCCGGGCGACTTCTTGGTTACGAGGGCGAAGGGACGCTTTGTGCCGAGGCTAATTTCACACTGGCGCCGGGTGAGGCGTTGCACTTCTTCACGGACGGCTTCTTCGAGGCACGCTCCAACATCGGGCAAGGGATGTTCGGCCTGGAACGTGTTCGCGCGGTGTTTCAGGAATGCGGACCTGGGCGAACGCTCGCCGACGGCACGACCGCCGCCAAGGATGCGATCGACCGTTTCACCGGCATGAAAGAAATGCAAGACGACCTGACGCTGCTCGCGCTGCGGCGTTTGGCCTCGCCGATTGCCAAGGCGAAATCGGAGGACCGCACACGACAGATTCACAGACCCGTGCGGTAAGGAGACCTGGCAAACATCGAGTGGTTCGGTGTGCACGACAACGCTTGCATATCAAATGCATTGACCACGAAACACACGAATAACACGAAAAATACCTGGAAATTAGGGAATGCCTTCTCTTACCTCTTTTTCGTGTATTTCGTGTCACCTACCTCCAAAATCTTTGCGAGCAGCGCAAATTCAATTTGAGAAGATTCAAAATACGAATCACGAAAACACGAAAGCATGAAAACACGAAAGAGGAACACTAAAGTTTTTTTTCGTGATTTCATGCTTTCGTGTTTTCGTGATTCGTATTGGATTGCGGCTTGACCACGCCATGTGTTTCGTGGTTAAATGCCTGCAAGTGCTGTCGTGTACCCAAAGGTATTGCGGCTAAACGGAGGCGTTGAGCGTGCGAGTTCGCGCGGGATCGAAGGTTGGGATCGGCGTGTTCTTTCGGCCCCGCGCTTGCTCGACGATGCGCACGATGAATTCGTCGTGGGTGATTTTGCCCGTGTGCAGGCAGCGTGCGAAGCAGGCGTCGCCGCTGATTTCGGGATTCGGGTTGACCTCAAGCACGTAGGCTTTGCCCGCGGCGTTCATGCGGAAATCGATGCGGGCATAATCTCGGCAACCCATGACTCGAAACACCTTCTCCGCCAAACGCATCAAACGCTTAGCCGTCGGCTTGGGCACATCGGCGGGGAACGTCGGTTGCTCGGTTTCGTAGTCGGCAGTGCCTGGGTTCCACTTGGAATCGTAGGTCAGAATCCCCCACATGCCGGGCTTTTCTTCGCGGAACAATATCTCCGACGGCGGCATTGCTTGCACTTCCGGCAGGCTGATGACTGCCAAATTGAACTCGCGTCCGGCGATGTATTCCTCGACAATTACGGGCGCTCCGTAGGTGGCCAAGATGAACTCGACGCGATCGCTGAGCTGCTGCTGATTCGTGCAGACGCTGCTCTGATCGACGCCAACGCTGGCGTCCTGTTTTGCCGGCTTGACGATGACGGGGAAATCGAGAGGCGAATTGGGTACGGGCAGCGCATCGACGACGAAAAAATCCGCCGTCGCTATGCCGGCACCTTTCAATAACTGTTTTGCCGTGTGTTTGATCCGCGCCAACGTCAGCGTGGCGAATGGCGACCCGGTGTAGGGCACGCCGTACCATTCCAGCAAACCGGCGACATACGACTCCGTTTCGGGGTTGTGCAGGTTGCCTTCAAAGAGATTAAAGACAACGTCCGGCTGCCATGACTGCAGTTCGCGCCAGAGAACCGTCGGGTCGGCGCCGAGGCCAAACATTTCGACGTCGTAGGCGGCAGCGACGAGGATTTTCTTCAGTTCCTCGGCAATCGCAATGACCGAATGCTCCGACTCCGCATCGACATGATCGAGCGGCAGCACCGGCTGATTGTACAGGATCATTACGCGGGCTTTTGGCATTATCTGCATCCGTTGTTCACGTATAGCAAGAAAAGCCCAGAGGTGAGGTACGCCGAACCTCTGGGATGATAAATGCGATCCCAACGGTTCGGAGTACCTCACCGTTGGGCTTGCCTTAAACCTTCGGGAAGACGCCCATGACGTTGTACCCACAATCGACGTAGAGCACGTGGCCCGTGATCGCCGACGCGAGCGGGCTGCACAAGAACGCCGTGGTGTTGCCCACTTCTTGCGCCGTGATCGCGCGGGGCAGGGGGGAACAGGCGGCGGCGTGGTTGACCATTTCGTCGATGTCGCCGATCGCCGAGGCCGCTCGTGACGCATAGGGGCCGGCGGAGATGATATTGACGCGGATATTCTTCGGGCCGAGGTTGCTGGCGAGTTGCTTGGCGTCGATCTGCAAGGCCGCCTTGGCCGTGGACATACCGCCACCATAATGGGGCACGACGCGATCGCCGCCCAGATAGCTGAGCGCGACAGCCGAGGCGCCTTCGGGGCGGTTTTCCATGAGCGGTTGCAACGCCTTGAGCAATGCAGTCAAGGAGAAGGCGCTGATGCTCAGTGCCGTGAGGTAGGCTTTGCGCGAGGTGTCTACCATCTTGTTCTTGATTTCGGGGCTGAAGGCGACGGCGTGAATCAGGATATCGACGGCGCCGAACTCCTTCGTCATGGTGTTCGCCAGGCCCTGGATCGTATAGTCGCCATGCTTGGTGTAGCGTTTGTCGTTGAGCGTCTTTTCGTCAACGTCAGCCATGCTGTCGAAGGCGACATCGCAGGGCAGCACCTTTTCGACCTTGAGTTCGCCCGCGCCGAACGGCAGGAGGCGTGACTCGCGGTCGAGATCGCGCTCGAGGATATTGGCGACGATATTGACGAGACGGGGATGGCTGGCGAATACGAGTCGTGCCCCGGCTGCAGCGAGCGCCTTGCTGATATGCCAGGCGAACCCGCGGTCGTCGCCCACGCCGGTCACCAACGCTACCTTGCCACGTAAATCGATTGGAATCATGTTCGTCTCGCAGTTAAATGGAATTCGTCTTCCAGCGAATGATCTAGCGAAAGCGGAAAATTCGGGCAAGGGAAGCGAGCCGATTCTTGCGTTTCGCCCGTGAGATGGCTAAGGTAGATGATAGCTCGACGCGGTAATAGTGATGGCGAGCCTAGCCGCGTAAGCGGCAGGTTGAATCGGCATTCGCGTGTTCAACCTGCCGCTCACGCGGCTAGGCTCGCCGAGGTACTGCGGGGCTAACCGAGGCTAATCAATGAAACACGCCATAGCTGTCATTCTACTATTTGTCGTCGGCTCCGTCGCGCACGCCGGTGGTACGCTCGCCGACGGGCGTCGTGAATTGCAAGAAGGCAACTACGCCGAGGCCCGTGAAATCTATGAAGACCTCGTCAAGAACGCCAAGACGCGCTACGCCGCGACGCTCGGTTTGAGCCGGGCGCTGGAAAGCCAGGGCGCCTACGACAAGGCTCAGAGCGTCATCGAAGCACTGTTGAAGGAGTTGCCGAAGGATGTCGAACTGAACGCTCGCCTGGCGGAGTTGCACTACTTGCGTGGCCGACTCGACGAAGCCGAGAAATCCGCGAAAGTTGCGCTGGACCTATCGAAGGATTCCTATCTCGCCCGCTGGGTGCTTGGCCAATGCTTCCGCGATCGTGGCGATTTCAAAAAAGCCGACGAAGAGTTTCTTTGGTTCGTCCGCGCCGGCAACATGAAGGCGATTAATGACCCCGAGCATCTGCGCCTCGTCGGACTCGCGGGGTTGGAGCGGGCACGCTACCATCACCTCGCCGATCAGTATTCGGAGATCATCTCCAATTTCTTTGGTGACGCGGAGAAGCAAGACAAGCTGTACTGGCAAGCCGCTTATGAGGCAGGCCGTGTGTTCATGGAGAAACACAACAAGCCGGCGGCGTTCAGGGCGTTTGAACGCGCGTTGACGATCAATCCGCGTGCGCCCGAAGTGCTCGTTTGCAAGGGCCAAATGGCGGCCAGCCACTTCGAGTTCAAAGACGCCGAGCGCTATGCCGAGCAGGCCCTGCGAGCGAATCCGTCGTATGTGCCGGCCTTGTGTTTGCTGGCAGACGTTCATCTTTTCACAGGCGAATTCGATGCCGTGCTCAAGGCGATCAACATCGCGCGCAAAGTCAATCCGCGCGATGAGGCCGCCCTGGCGCGCGAGGCCGCCTGCCGATTCGCCCAGGGCAAGAAAGACGATTTCGACGCCCTCGTCACGCTGGCCAAAAAGAACAACCCTGCGTGTTACACGTTCTACACCGATCTCGGTTCTTTGCTCGATCAGCGCAAGTTGCAGAATGAAGCGGAGAAATACTATCGCCTCGCGATCAAGATTCAGCCCAAATTCGCCGACGCTCAGGTCGGGCTGGGCATGCTGTACATGCGCATGGCCAAGGAAATCGAAGCCGAGGAAGTGCTGCAAGAAGCCGCCAAGGCCGACCCGTTTAACGTGCGGGTCGATAACTCGCTGAAGGTGCTCAAGCACCTCTTCCGTTATCAGACCATCAAGACGGAGCACTTCATTATTCGCTACGACGAAAAAAATGACGAGATTTTGGCGAACGTTATGGCGGTCTATCTCGAAGACATATACAAGGAGCTGGCGAAACAGTTCGATTACAGTCCGAAGGGGCCGTTTCAGATCCAAATATTCAACCGCCACGAGATGTTCTCGGGGCGAGTCGTCGCGGTTCCCGACTTGCACACGATTGGCGCCTGCACCGGGCCGCTCGTTGCGATGGTGTCGCCGAAAGACACGTCGAAAGTGATTGCGAAGCCGTTCAACTGGAACCGCGTGCTTCGCCACGAAATCGTCCATGTGTTCAATTTGGAGCAAACGCAATCGAAGGTGCCGCACTGGCTGACCGAAGGCCTGGCCGTGCGTTATGAAGGCCCGAACATTCCACCCAGCTGGCATGGCTTGCTCGCCGACAAGGTGCGGACCGACGATTTGCTGAACCTGGATAACATTCTGCTCGGCTTCATCCGTCCGCGTTCGCCGTTGCAATGGCAGCAGGCGTATTTGCAGAGTTTGATGTATGTTGAATACTTGACGAAAACGCACGGCGAGAAATCAGTAGGCAAGATGCTCGCGGCCTTCGCCGACGGACTCGACACCGGGCCGGCGCTCGAGAAAGCGGTCGGCGTCACCAAGGAGAAGTTCGAGAAAGGCTATCTCGATTTTCTGAAGGACAAGGTCAAGGACCTGCCAGGTGGTGCGGCGAGGAAAGAGTTGACGCTACGCCAGCTGCGCGACGCCCATGAAAAGAACCCGGACGATCTCGACATCGCCGCCCAGCTGGCCGACAAGAACTACCAGATCGGCAAAAAGCGCGACGCGAAGGAATTGGCTGACAAGGTATTGCGAAAGCAACCCAGGCACGTCGAGGCCGTCGTCGTCAAGGCGAAACTTCTCATGGACGAAGGCAGCAGCGATATCGCCTATCAGTTGCTCGATTCCGTCAACAATGACGAACTCAAGGACACCAAGCCGCTTGCACTCCTTGCGAAAATCCAGGTCGCGGGCAAGAAATTCACTCAGGCGGCACGCACGGCGGAGCGAGCGCGGAAAATCGATCCGCATGACCCGAACTGGATCAAAGCGCTTGCCAAGATCTACGTGCAGACCGAACAGAAAGAGAAGCTTTTGGAAATCTTTGAGGAAGTCGCACGCATCGATCCCGACGACTTCGAGGCACGCAAACTGCTGGCGCAGCATTATGGTGATAAGGGAAATCATGCCGAGGCGGAGAAATATGCTCGCCTAGCGCTCGAAGTGGATGTGACCGATGGCGCAGTCCAAAGCGTGCTGCTTGATGCGTTGACGGCTCAGAATAAAAACGCCGACGCGGCACGCTGGCGCAAGCTGCTGGGGCGTTAAATTATTCGTTTAGCCGCTCGCCTTTGGCGAGCGCGAATAGAACACGCAGGTCGCGCTCGCCAGAGACGAGCGGCTAAACATGGACAAATTGATGACACTCTCCGAGCTGCAAACGATGATCCGCGAAACGTTCGGCGCCAAGGACGCAGCACGCGGAGCCGAAGGAACGTTCATGTGGTTCATGCAAGAGGTCGGCGAATTGGCGACGGCATTGCGCAGCGGCACGCCGACCGAAACCGCGCATGAATTCGCTGACGTGCTTGCCTGGTTGGCGACGCTTGCCAATATCAAAGGCGTCGATCTCGAAAAGGCAATGGCGGAAAAGTACGGCATCGGCTGCCCCAGTTGCCGACGCAGTCCCTGTGTGTGCTCCGTGGCGGAGAAACCGTAAGATTTACTTTGCTGCTTGCGGCTTAGCGCTCAGATGATCCCGTGCGAGCGCTAAGCCGCAAGCGGAAAACAGGCCCCCTCTAACGACAGGACGATGGCTCATGCGTACAACCCTCGCTCCCTGGATCGCTTTGGCGCTGTTCAGCATCCCCACCGTCGCCGACGCTCAGCCGCCCAAAAGGCTCCCGCCTGAAATCCGCAAAGCCCACGTCGGCTTTCAGCAAATTCGCAAGGACGAAGAATCGGCCTACAAGATCGGCCTTTGGGTTCCGCTCCACATCGAAGTCTTCGGCGGAACCGACGGCGTTGACGTCGACTCGAGCGGAAATCCTCCCTACCTGCTCATTGAAACCGACGATAATGAGGACGTAAAAACGCAACTCCGCGTACCCGTCAAACTCAAGGAAAATGAAACGCGGAGCTACGTTACTTACGTCAAGATCGGCCATCGCACGCATTCCGACGAAGTGAAAATTACGCTTCGTGCTAATGGACGTGACTATCGACTTCAAGATCCACCCTCACCTTCGCCTTTGCCGATCGACGCCCATTTGTATCTCGTTCTCGGCTCGCGTCTGCCCGATCTCTTCGCGGCTGCGGAGAAGATCAATCGCGGGGGCAAGCAAAAAGAGGACTGGGATGTTACCAAGCTCCGCAACGTCGTATACGAGGACAACGTTCGCCGCCTGCCCGACCGCTGGTTCGGATACAATTCCGTGGATCTGATCCTTCTCACTACGGATAACGACCGATTCCTCAACGAATTGCGCAACGATGCCACAAAATTGAAGGCGCTGGCCCAGTGGGTGCGCCGCGGCGGTCGGCTGATCGTGCCAATCGGTTGGCAGAAGCAGTCGATCATCACCGCGCTGTTGAAATCCGAAGTCGGCTGGCATCCACCGATCCCCGTCGTCCCGCCCGACACGACTGGCAAAGCCGAGGAGAACGGGATCATCCGCCTCTCCGCCTTTGAGAACTGGGCCGATATCAAGGAAAATCCGTTCGAACGACTCGATCCGAAGAACCCCGGACGCAAAGTGCCGATCCCCGTCGCTTCGCTCGACAACGGCAGGGTCGCGCCGGGCGAATGGGATGTGCTCGTGCGCGACGACACCGAGAACAGCGACCGGCGTCCGTTGATCACTCGCGTCCGCTACGGGCTAGGGCAGATCACCTACATGGCTGTCTCGATCGAGGATCCCGCCTTCAGTGTCTGGGGGGGCCGTGACCAATTTCTCCAAAGCATGATGCGAAAGCTCGCCCCGCGGGCCCCGGCGAACATTAATGAATTCGACGGCGGCGGCTTCGGCCAGCATCACAAAGGCAGGCACGACGACCTCGCCAGCAATCTCACCAACGTGCTCGACAATTTTGACGTTACCGTGATCCCGTTCCACTGGGTCGCGTTGTTCATTATTCTTTACATCATCGTCGTCGGACCGCTCGATTTCTTTCTGTTGAAATACGTCTTCAAGCGTCTGGAGTGGACGTGGATCACGTTTCCGACCGTCGTGGTCGGCATCAGCGTCATCGCCTACTTCGCCGCCTACGCCCTCAAAGGGCGCGATATGAAGATCAACAAGGTTGACATCGTCGATATCGACCTGCGCACGAGTGAGAACCCGCTGCACAATAAGATCTATGGTCAAACGTTTTTCACGATCCTGAGTCCGCGCATTCAAAATTACACGATTGGCATCGAGCCAAACCCGGAGTTCTGGGGCGAGCAGGCGGCCCCGATACCGCGTACCGCCGACCTGATGCAGTGGTACGGCCGACCGACCGGCGGGCCGGACGCGATGGGGCGCTCGAGTTCGTCCGGATTCTTCAAACGGCCCTACGAATTTCACGAAGGACAGGCAGGCCTAATCGGTCTCAGCGGCGTGCCGATCCCGGTTTGGACAACGAAGGCATTCACAGCCTCGTGGGAGCAACCGCTCACCGCGCCGCCAGTGACTGCGGAGTTGACCTATCACATCGAGAAAGACCTGCGACTCACGGGCAAGATCGGCAACAACATGGGAGTCGATCTCTCCGACGTTTGGCTAATCTACAACGACCAATTCTTCCCGCTCGATTCGGGATTGAAAAGCATCCGCGGCGGCGGCGAGGCCACTCCCATCGCCATCAAATTCAACGAGGGCATGGACGTCAGGAACTGGTTCAACGGCAATGCGGACAAAGACCCGGCCCCCGAAAATCGCAAATCGCACACGCCGACGGCAGTCGTCAAGCAGATTCTCTTTCACGAAAAGATTGACGCGGCTCATAATTTCCGCAACCATCTGCTGCGCCCGCTCGACTTCAGCTGGCGCGTTGGCGAGGATCACGCGGCAAAAAAATCCGATCGCGGGTTGCGCGAGGCGATCCTGTTCGCCCGCGTGCAGTATTTGTCAGGCAACGCCGAGTCGCTTACCAGTAGCGTGCGAAATCCGCTGCCGACCAAACTTTGGCTAGGCGATTATCCAAAGGGCGACCCAAGGCAATCGCGCCTAAGCCTAACCGGTGACCTCAGTCAAGACACCTACCTCCGCATCCTGCTTCGCGTCAAGCCCGCGGAGTAAAAAGGAAAATTCATGTATTCCGCTTGCGGCTTAGCGCTCGGAATATCTCACGCGAGCGCTAAGCCGCAAGCGGAATACCGGAACATTGCAATATCCCCCACGAGTCTTCCATCCATGCTCGAAACACGCGACCTCACCAAAATGTACGGCGAACTCTACGCCCTCGATCGCCTCACCCTTCAACTCGACAAGGGCGATGTCTACGGCTTCATCGGCCCAAACGGCGCCGGCAAAACCACCACGATGCGCATCCTCGCCACGCTGCTCACCCCCACCTGGGGCGAAGCGACGGTATGCGGTTATTCCATCTACAACGGCGCCAAAGACATCCGCCGCATTATGGGTTACATGCCCGATTTCTTCGGCGTCTATGACGACATGAAGGTCATCGAGTATCTCGAATTCTTCGCCGCCGCTTATCGCATCAAAGGCCCGGAACGCCGAAAGAAATGCGAGCAGGTGCTGGAACTCGTCGATCTCGGCTACAAACGCGATGCGCTCGTCACCAGCCTGTCGCGCGGCATGACGCAACGCCTCGGCCTGGCGCGCGTGCTCCTCCACGAACCGCAGGTCCTATTGCTCGACGAACCCGCCAGCGGCCTCGATCCACGCGCCCGTATCGAGATGCGCGGCCTCATCAAAGAGCTCCGCAACATGGGCAAGACGATCATGCTTTCCAGCCACATCCTGCCCGAACTCGCTGATATCTGCAACAAGATCGGCATCATCGAACGCGGCAAACTGCTGTTCAACGGCGACGTGCAATCCGCGATCCAGAAGGTGCGCCAGCGCACGCGCATCGACGTATGTGTCGGCGATGGCCGCAACACCGAGGCGAAAGTCCTCCTCGAAAAAGAACCCAACATTGACGAGATCGAATACAAAGATCAGGAAGACTACCTCCTCGTCACGCTGCGCGAAGGCATCGAGGACGGCAGCTTCATCGCCGACGCACTACTACGCAATGGGTTCCGCCTCAAGATGCTCAAGGAGGAAGCCGTCAACCTCGAAGACGTGTTCATGGGAATCACGAAAGGTATTACGAATTAGTGGTGAGTGGTCAGTGGCTATTTAACGAGTTATTGCGGATACTCTGACCACCCGCCATTCCGTGGATAGAAACTGCAATGACGCTTGTCACTAATCACTAACCACTAACCACTAACCACTCCCTATGCACATACTCGTCACCGGCGGCGCCGGATACATTGGCTCCCATGCAGTTCGTTTATTCCTCGAACGCGGGCATGAGGTCTGGGTTTACGACAACCTTGTCTACGGCCATCGCGCGGCTGTGCCAGCCGAGCGGTTGATCGTCGGCGATCTCAGCGAGACGCATCGGCTCGATCAGATTCTGGTCGAAAAGCGTATCGATGCGGTCGTGCACTTTGCCGCCTACACCTACGTCGGCGAATCGGTGACGAATCCCGCGAAGTATTGGCACAACAATCTCGTCAACACGCTCAACCTCATGGAATGCCTGCGCCGGCATGGCGTCGCACGCTTCGTTTTCTCGAGCACTGCGGCCACGTTCGGCATGCCCGAAAAAATGCCGATCACCGAGGACACGCCACAACACCCGATCAATCCCTATGGCGCCAGCAAACTCGCCGTCGAAAAGGCACTGGCGGACTATTCGCACGCCTATCGATGGGGCTTCGCCGCCCTGCGCTACTTCAACGCGTCCGGTGCCAACGCTGGTGGCACGATCGGCGAGGATCACACGCCGGAAACGCACCTGATCCCGCTCATTATCTACGCGGCTCAAGGTAAACGTCCGCATATCGAAATCTTCGGCACCGACTACCCGACACCCGACGGCACATGTATTCGCGACTACATCCATGTCGATGATCTCGCCGAGGCGCATCTGCTGACGCTCGAAAAATTGCAGCCAGGCCAACAGATGCACTACAACCTGGGCATCGGCCGTGGGTATAGCGTTCGCGAAGTCATCAGCGCGGTGGAAGCGGTGACGGGTAAGAAAGTCCCCGTCAAGGAAGGTCCACGCCGCGCCGGCGACCCACCGGTCCTGGTGGCATCGTCCGAGAAGATTCAGCGAGAGCTGGGCTGGACGCCGTGCTACACCGATATCACGGCAATCATCGAAACCGCGTGGAATTGGCACCGCACTCATCCGAAGGGATATAGGTCGAAATAAAGATTGTTGGGCGGCCGATACCGCGTGCTCCACCGCAACCTTGCGGCGATTCAGTAGGCGCTATATAGTTCACGAATACTCCACGCGTCAGGGAATTGCCGGATAAGATGCTGAAAAAAACAAAACTCGGTCCCCACGATCATGCCCGAAAAATAATGACCCCTCAAGAAAACCATGGACACTAATCTTACTTCCCGCGTCGCCCTCATCACCGGGGCCGGCGTTGGCATCGGTCGCTCGGCGGCGCTTGCGCTCGCGCGGGCGGGCGCCGTTATCGGGTTGCACTACCACACCAGCAAAACCAGCGCGGAGCAAACCGCACGCGATATCCACGATCTCGGCGGCAAAGCGATTCTGCTCCCCGGCGACCTCACGCTCGAAGCCGATACTCATCGCGTCGTCGACACGCTAATACAGGAAACCGGCCGGCTCGACATACTCTTCAACAACGCCGGCTCGCCGATTCATATGACGCCGATTGAATCGTGTAGTCTGGAACACTGGCATCGCGTGTTCGATGTCAATGTCACTTCGGCCTTCCTCGTCACACGCCGGGCGATTCCGCATCTGCGTGCAAACAAAAATGGCAGCATCATCAACAACCTTTCGCTTTCCGTGCAGACCGGCGGGTCAGGCGGTGGCGGAGTCTATGCGGCTGCCAAAGGCGCACTGCAAGTCATGACGCGCACCCTCGCCAAGGAACTCGCGCCGCACGTGCGCGTCAACGCCATTATGCCTGGCGTCATCGCCACCCAACACCACGAAACCTTCAGCACGCCCGCAAAGATGGAGGCATACAAAACCCAAACGCCGCTCGCTCGCAACGGCCATGCCGACGAAGTTGCCGAGGCGGTGCTGTTCCTCGCCTCGGATGCGTCGAGCTTCATGACCGGCGCAATCCTCGACATCAACGGCGGCCGCTTCATGCGGTGATTTCAGAAGTTAACCACAGAGGCACAGAGGACACAGAGAAATGCAATGCGTAGAAAAATCACTGAAGCATTATCAATCCAAAAAATGACGAATAGTCTATTTTGCTTATATTGAATTTCTCTGTGTTCTCTGTGCCTCTGTGGTTGATTTTTGACTGCATAATCCGAGCCGATGCATGCTCGAACTCACTCCCGACAACGTGATTCTCTACCTCCGCGAACGCGGCTGGATCGGCGACGGCCCCGCGTCGGCGGAGCTGCTCAGCGGCGGCGTCTCCAATCAAGTGCTTCGTGTCACGACTCCCGCCGGGCTGATCGTTGTCAAGCAATCACGCCCTCAGTTGCGCACGCGCGATGCCTGGTTCAGCGATCTTAACCGCATCCATCGCGAGCAAGAGGTCATGCAAGCGTTGCATTCCTACCTGCCCGATGTAATGCCGAAGGTGTTGCAAGTCGACAGAGATAATTTCGTATACACCATGAGCCATGCCCCGCTTGATGCGACGGTGTGGAAGGCGGACCTTCTCGCGGGATGGATGGACGTTCGACTCGGCGGTGCGATCGGGAAGGTGCTGGGCCAGATGCATCAGGTCTCGGCCGATCGGCGTGCGGACTTTGCGGGCTTCGCGGACCGTGCTGTCTACGTGCAGTTGCGCGTCGATCCGTTCTATCGCCGGGTGCAGGAGCGTAGGCCAAAGGTCGCGCACGCCATTGAGCCAATCATCGAAGAAATGATGACGCGGCAAGACGCCCTTTGCCACGGCGACTACACGCCGAAGAATATCCTCGTCGATGCCAGCGGCTTCACGCTCGTCGATTACGAGACGGCCCACCTCGGCGATCCGACGATGGACCTGGGCCTATTCCTCGCCCACTTGACGCTCAAAGCCGTGCGTGCTCCTGATCGGCTCGCAGAATTTCTTGCCTTGATGCGAGCGTTCTGGCGAGGCTACTGCGAGTGTGTCTCGTTTCAACCGCATGCCGACCTCGAACGTCGCGGCGTGCGCCACCTCGGCGTTTGTCTCTTGGCTCGCGTTGACGGTACGAGTCCTATTGATTATCTGCCGAGTGACGCCCAGCGCGATATCGTACGCCGACTTGGCAGCGCGATACTGCTCGACGGATTGGATTCGTGGAATGGCGTATGGGAATGGTGCGAAGCCACGCTTACGCCATCGCTTCGGGATTTGGTTCCGGGCTAAGTTCGACGCCGTCGTAAATCTCCGCCAACGACAACTCGATGCCGAGCTCTGCGAGGCTCAGGATCGCGTCGTGGCCATGATGCACTTCGCGGACGAATCCGTCTTCCGTCCGGCGAAACACGACGACCGTAGCCGACTCTTGATCGACGAGCGCGTAAATCCGCAAACTTGGGATTGTGAGATAAGCCTCCTTCTTCTCGCCTTCGTCGATTCGCCGAGTGCTGCGAGACAGTACCTCGAAGATCGCGACGGGATTGTCGTGGAAGGAGTCGCCAGGCGGATTCGGATCGCACACGACCGATATGTCCGGATAATAGAAGCGCAGAGGCGAGACGGTCCGAATTCGCACCTTTGTATCGGACGTGTGCGGGCGGCAGCGTTTGCCTCGCAACCGGACGAAAAGTGATCCATGAATATTGTCGGTAATATCATTGTGCCGATTGCGTGCGCTGGCCATCGCATAGACAACGCCGCCGATGTACTCGTGTTTGATCGGCGAGATCAACTCGCCGTTCAGGTAGTCATCGACGGAGATCAGGTTCCAACTCAGTGCGGCACTCATCGTCTCTTTCTCCGATACCTCAGGCGTATACTATCATTATCGTGGCGATGACCGCGAGTTTCAATGCACTGGAGCCGATGATGTCCGATCGAATTACCGCTATCCGCGCCCGCCAGGTGCTCGACAGTCGAGGCCATCCGACCGTGGAAGTCGACGTCCACTGCGGCGAAACCATGGGCCGAGCGATTGTGCCATCGGGGGCAAGCACGGGCAAACACGAGGCGCTCGAATTGCGCGATGGGAATCCCGACGAATACGCAGGCCGAGGCGTGCGAAAGGCCGTCGCGAATGTGCTCGAGACCATCGCACCGGTTATTATCGGCGTGTCGGCGGACGATCAGGAAGGCATCGATCGTATGATGTGCGAACTCGACGGCACACCCGATAAGTCTCGGCTCGGCGCCAATGCTATTCTCGGTGTGTCGTTGGCATGCGCTCACGCCGCCGCCGCCGTCAAACGTATCCCGCTTTGGCGCCACCTCGACCGCACTGACCAGGCTCGCATGCCGATGCCGATGGTCAACCTCATCTCCGGCGGCCTGCATGCCGGGCGCCACCTTGACATGCAAGATTTTCTGCTGTTGCCGATTGGCGCCAACTCGTACTCCGAAGCTCTGCACATGACGGTGCGCGTCTATCGCGCCCTAAATGAAGTTCTGATCGGGCATGGCTACGAAGGCGTCCTCGTCGGCGATGAAGGCGGGTTTGGCCCGCGTTTGCAAAGTAACGAACAGGCCATCGAAATGATCCTTCAGGCATTCCATCGCGTCAAATTGAAACCGGGCATCGACGTCGGCATCGCTCTCGATGTCGCCAGCACCCACTTCTTTGAAGGCGGCCTGTATCGGCTCGGCGATCAACTGCATTCATCCCGTTCCTTGGCGGCCTTGCTCACCGATTGGGTCGAGCGCTACCCCATCCTCAGTATCGAAGACGGCATGGCCGAGGATGATTGGAACGGCTGGAGCATGTTGACCGAGGCGCTCGGCAAACGCATCCAACTCATCGGCGACGACCTTTTCGTTACCAATCCGTTGCGCTTGGCCGAGGGCGTCCAGCGCGGTGTGGCCAACGGCGTGCTTGTAAAAGTGAATCAGATAGGAACTCTGAGCGAAACCTTCGCTGTCATCGCGCAAGCCCGCCAGGCCGGCTATCGCTGCGTCATCTCCGCACGCAGTGGCGAAACCGAGGATAGCACCATCGCCGACCTCGCCGTCGCCGTCGGCATGGGCCAAATCAAAATTGGCTCAATCGCCCGCAGCGAACGCCTCGCGAAGTACAACCAACTCCTGCGCATCGAGGAACAAATGGGACCGGGCGCACCCTACGCGAAGTTTTCGGTATAGGCGGGTAGAGTTGGCGGTGATCACGGATTGAATGAAAGCGGAACGGGCCGGTTTGTCGCCTCCCGGCCCCGAATCCCGACCTGAGATCTTTGGCACGCCTATGTCCTGATTCGGAGGGAATGATGGAGCGCAGATACTTTTACGCATGCACGAGTTCTCTGAACCCGCCGTAGGCCATTCGCTTGAAATCGAAAATCGGCTTGGCAGGATCCATCATCTCCTTGAGTCAAGGATCGGCCATGCCTTGTATGATGAAATCATGGAACCAACCTCCAGCCTTGAAGCCACCGCTTACCATGAAGCCGGTCATGCGGTGTTGGCGTTGATCCTGGACCGGCCGGTCACGCGCGTCAGCATTGTGCCGAACGATGAACGTCTCGGTTTGTGCGAGTTCGGCAAATCGGTATTTCGGCCGTCGGAGGATTGGTTGGAACGCGAGATTCTCATCGCCCTGGGCGGCATCGCGGCTGAGGCGCGTTTCACGGGGAACTACGCCTGGCAAGGGGCCGCACGCGATCAGCAGGTCGTGCACGAATTGGCCGTGCAACGGGCCGGTGATCGCCGCGCCGAGAAGCTCGAACGCCGATTGCTCGCCAAAGCGGAACACTATCTCGCGAATGAGAATTACTGGCACGCCGTCGAATTGATCGCGGCGGAGTTGCTGCGGCACACAGAAATCAGCGGGCGCACGGCGCGACACCTTTTTGAACGTGCGAGTGATACCCAGAAGTAAAATCAGCATTGCGGCGGAGGCACGCCGAAAAAAGTAAACAGTCGATAAGAGGTGAAGAAGTAACACGCCAAGACATTCGACAACCCGTCGGCGTTCCCAATTGACCATCGCTCAGTTTTTAATACGACAGCGCTACTTGATCTCTATCTTGGTATACAACAAGGGAGTTCGGCAAGGGTAATTCCAAGGTCGATGATTCGTCGGCGACGGGTTGCGGTATGACAACGGCGTGCGGTCGCGTTTTGATGTTGGTCCTGGAGCAGCTTC
>CAMAUE010000039.1 GCA_945861245.1 Singulisphaera sp. GP187 | reverse complement strand
TTCCAGGGCGCGTTAAACCTCACGCCACCGGCCCCGCCGATGACGACGGTTATTGTGCCGGTTCCGGTTCAGCCGGCCGTCGTCTTCCAGGATTTCGCGCACGCACGTGTCGAAGCCGAGCGACGAGCGCGGATTCGCGCAGCCGAACTCGCCGCCGCCCGCGCGGAGACGCTGCGCAAGGAGGGCGAGCGCCAACTTCTGGAATCGCAAGCCAAGCTCGAGGCCGAGCGCATCGCTTCGGCAGAAAAGCTCGCCGCCGTCCGTGCCGCGCAGAAGGCTCGCGACGATCAAGGATTCACCGATTCGATTGCCCAAGGCGTGCGATTGCAGACGCAGAACAAATATGAGGCCGCCCTGACCGCCTATCAAGGAGCACTGCGGTTTGCGCACACCATGAAGCAGCGCGAGCAGGTCAACCTCTTCGTCGAGGTTCTTTCGCAGCGTCAGGCGGAGGCATTGGCGAAATCCGAGACCGAACGCAAGGAAATCGAACGCAAGCTATCGGTCGAACGTGAACGCCGCAAAGCCGCCGAGGCGATGGCTAAACAAAGTGAGGAAAAATACCTGGCCGCGTTGGCGTTAGCGCAAAAGGCCCTGGCGACGCGCGAATACGATCTTGCCGAGACGCAGTTCGAGGAGGCTCGCAAGGTCCGGGCGACTGACGTCGTGCTATCGGGGCTGCGCCAGGTGCAGACAGGCCGCGCAGCTCGTATTGCTGAATCGAAACAAGCTGCCGAGACGCAGAAGAAGGCCGAGACGATCAAGCAATTGATTGGCACAGGCAACGCCGCTATTGACGCCAAGCAATATGCGGAAGCGGTGAAATCGTTCCAGCTGGCGCGAAAACTTGCACCCGACAGCATCGAAGTGGTGACCGGCTTGACCCACGCCGAGCAAGCCCGCGATCGCGCACTCGCCGACGCGCAGACCAAAGCGGCGGGATTGGAACGATTACAAAAGCTGGGGAAATTACTCAAGAGCGGTCAAGCCAACATCGCCGCCAAGCAATTTGAAGCCGCCGTCGCCAACCTGACGGAAGCAGCGAGTCTCGAACCGAGTAACCCATCGATTGCGGCGGAACTCAAGAAGGCGCTTGCCGGCCGCGATGGTCAATTTGCTGACGCCAAGGCGCAAGCTGCCGCCAAGGAACGCGCCGTCGCATATCAGAAGTGGCTAGGTGATGGCCGCGCGGCCATAGCGAACAAGCGTTACCCCGATGCCATCAAGGCATTCACGGAAGCACAGAAGGTACTGCCTGGCGATAAGACGTCGAAGGATTACTTGCTCGATGCCCAGACCGCGAAGCAAGCCGCCGAGGACGCTGTCGTGACTGCTGCCAAGATGCGTGCCGAGGAGCTTCGCAAAGCCAGCGAATTGCAAAAGGCACTGACACTTGGCCGAAGCCTACTGACAAAGAACGATCTCGCCGGTGCCGCCAAAGCGTTGAACCAGGCCAAGGCGATCGACTCCGCGAACGCCGATGTCCAACGCACGCAGCGCGACCTGGACCAGGCCGTGCAGCGTGCCAACTCCGAGGCGGCATCGCTGAAGAAGCGCGATCAACAATTCCAATCATTGCTCGCCGACGGCAAAGCGGCATTGGTTGGCAAACGCTACGCCGAGGCGATCAAGGCCCTCTCCGGCGCGACGACACTTGTGCCGAGTAGCAAGGAAGCGCAAGACCTCTTCCGCCGTGCTCAACTCGAACAACGCGCCGCCGAGGAGGCATTGCTCAAGGTGAAGTTCGAAAACATTCTCATTTCGGGCTATGCCGCCTTGAAGGCGAAAAACTTCGACGCCGCCGACAAAGCGTTCCGCTCCGCAAGTCTGGTGGACCCGACCAACCCGCAGGTCGTGCAGGGCTTGAAGGACGTCGCCGCCGGACGACAGGCTATCACCGACGAGAAGAATCGAATCGCTAACTTCAACGCAGCCTACATCGCGGGCAATAAGGCGCTGCAAGCAAAGAGCTATGAAGGTGCAATCCAGTCGTTTCAACAGGCCTTGAAGATCGCGCCGAACGAACCGAACACGGTGAAGCTGCTCCAGCAAGCTCAGCAAGAGCAGAACTCCGCAGGCAAGGCGCAGGTCGCCTTCAAACAAGCAATGGACGCCGGCGACAAGGCGATGGCGCTCAAGAGCTTCGGCGTCGCCATAAAAATGTACACCGAGGCGACCACGCTCAATCCGACCGACGCACTCGCAAGGCAACGATTGCAACAAGCCCAGCAGGCTCTCGCCGATGCCAATCAGCAAGCTGCGATAGCCGAGCAAAAACGCAAGGGCGAGTACGCCGGCTACCTAAAACTCGGCGATGCCGCGATGGCCGGCAAACGCTTCGACGAAGCGATCAACGCCTATCAAGGAGCGTTGAAGATTTACACCAAGGACCCGGTCGCCTTACGCGGTTGGCAGGACGCAACGAAAGCGCTGAACGCCAGCAAGACGAAAACCCCGCCGCCGCCCGTCGAGCCCAAACAGCTTACGTTCGAGCAGACGATGCAGAAGGCCGCCGGATTGGAGAAGGATCAAAAGTACGGCGACGCGATGAAAGCCTACCAAGACGCGTTGAAGCTTCGCGCAAAGGACGCTGACGCGCTGGCGGGCATGAAAAAGAACCAGTTCGCGAACCACGTCGTTACCGGGCAGCAGTACCAGAGCAACGGCATGTTTATCGAGGCAGTCCGCGAGTTTGAAGCCTCGCTGCGACTGCAGCCGAATAACGTTGCCGTTCAAAAATTGCTGAAGCAGGCGCAGGGCAAGAAGAAGTAAAACCCGGTTCCGTTTAGCCGCTCGCCTTTGGCGAGCGTGGGAGATCGCACTCGCCAAAGGCGAGCGGCTAAACGGAGCCTTACGATGCGTCACCCGGAGGCACCATGGCCTCCGCCAAACTAAACTCCACCTGCACATGGGCCAAATCGTTTGGCGTCACTTCGAGGTGCACGATGTCGCCCGAGCGATTCGCCTCGAGCACGAATTGACCGCGCGTATCGAATACCGCCGCACGCTGCGGATCGCGCACGCAGCGGAACTCGGCCAGGCCGCTGTAATTGGCACACTCCAGGAATCTCGCCGTGACCGCATCGGCGACGCCTTCCTTATTCGCCGACGCTTCGATCAATCCGGGCATCATCCGTGTCAACAGTAAATTCGACGCATCGACGTGGAACAACCAACCCGACGTCCCAATATGCGGCGGCCCCTTCGTCGTCGGCACAATGCCGATCGGTGACGCAAAGCCCCACGCCGTCTGCATCGGCACCTCACGATCGAATGCGATCCCAAAGTCGAAGGTCGTGCACTTCTCGCCCTCAGGGATGAGGATCACGTCCACCATGCGATTGCCCTGTTTCTGATGAAACGGCAAACCACCCGTGAGAATCGAGACAGTCATCGCACCGAGCCGAATGTCGAAGTAATCGGGCGTCTGCGGGCGCGGATGCGTGGTAATGTAGCCCATGCCGTTGAAGCCGCGAACGAGCGTCGCACGTTCGTCGCGCCAGGCGAACCGTGAGCCGAAATAGGCATGCCAGCCGTACCCCGCCGGCGGCTGTTGCGGCGTGATCTCGACACGCATCTCCAGAAGCGGGCGACCCATCCACAGGCGGAAACGCTGGCGAAAGTTCGCCAGGACCTGATCCTGCTCACCGAGCAGAACTCCATCGGAAACGATCTCGGCAAGTGCCGGGCCGGACGACGTGACCTTGATTTCCTTCGATACCATTCGGCTGCCGGGATTGAAGACGAGCATCTGCCCGAGACGACTGACGCGGGTCTTGTGGTCGCGGATCGCTTTCAGGCCGCCGGTCTTCGCGTCGATCTCGACTTCAAAAAAGTCGTTGCGAATGGTGTTTGATTGTGCGTCGGCCGCCCGCATTTTCAGCGTCATCAACGGCGTTCCCGGCGGACCTTCGCGAGGCAGCCAAGCGAAGCCGAGCGCGGGCACCTCGATCACCGCCCGCATCTTGTCCGCATCGAGCTGGCAGGCCTTCACGACGCCGCTGATCGGAAGCGGATGCCTTGCACCATCCAGTTCCAGCGCGACACGCCGAGTGAAGCCGCATGGATTAAGAATCATGTAACCGGGTCGGTCAAGCTCGGCTCGCGACTGCAAGCGATGGGCCAACGCGCTCGTTATTCGTCGCTCGGTCTCATCCAGGTCCGTGGGTGTTGTGAGCGTGGTCTCCGCGTTCATCTCGATCTTCGCCAAGCTCTCGGAAACGTTCAGCGTATCTCCCGAACCTGAAAGCGCGCGATGAAGAGCCGCGTAGGTCCAGCAGGCGTCGATGCGACGGCGCGTGCGCTGGTGCTTCGCGAACATGCTGACGGGATCGTCGGCCTTGGCGGTGATGCGGTCGCTCAAGAAGTCGAAGTGAAAATCGTCCGCGGTCATCGTCGACGGATACTCGCTCGGCATGACCTCGGTCAGGTAGCGTGAGAACGTCGTCCACTGCCCCAACAGCGGCGCGAGGCGGGCCAGTTCCATCAAGTCGCGATGCCAAACCGCTGTCGGCTTGTCGCGATGCAACAAAAAAACCGTTGCGGCCTGATCCTCACGCGTCGTCTTAAACCAGGTATGGCCCAAGTTGAAATAAGTCTCCGGGCTGTCGGCGAACTTCGGCTGCCGCGCGAACGCATCGACCTGCTTGCCATCCGGCGACGGCCAACTGACGACGACGTTCGAGTAGTGCGGCAATCCGCTGTTCTCGTCAAACGTAAGAAACAACGCCTTGGTGATTCCGTTCGAGCTGAGAAAGAGCGGCAGATGCGGATGGTAGCCGAATCGCTTCCGGGCATAGACACGGACATCTACGCCGAGCAGCTCCTTCGCTCGATCCAGGCCATGCCGCAGGTTCCAGAGTTGCGAATCGATCGGCAGAATCGGATCCTCGCGCTCGATGTAGCCACCGCTCAGTATCTCGGCACGCTCACCCTGCACGGCGTCGCGCAGCTCGGCGAATTTCGTCGGCGACTTCTCGGAAAAAATCTCCAGCGTGCGTGTATCGCTGATGACGTTCATCGGCACGCCCAACTCCAGGGCAGCGTGAATGGCTCGCTCGTGTGAAGAAGCGTCAAGGAACGAGACATCGAGCAGATGAATCGCGACGGGATAGAGCACCTCACGCGCCGACAACATCTTCGTCGCCGCCGCCACTAGAACCTCACGCCAATGCTTTGGCGCCGGCGGTACTTCTTGCGGAATCGGCCCAGACTCGCTCGCGGCTTCGGATTGGACGGGCGGCGGATCGCCAAAAGTATCCGGCGGATTGTCGAACATGCTGTCGTCGTTGGAAGTGTTTTCCGCAGGCGTGGGAGGTGCAGCTATGTTCGTCGGCGTATGCGGCATGCCCGCAAGCAGGGCGACCGCGTGCTGCACGTCGTCCCAGAACGATGCATGATCGAGGAGGTTCTCGTGTTCCATCGCTTCGGTCAGCGCGGCCAACATCTGATGGCCCCATGCCAACCCGAAGAACGGCCCCACCTCAGTCTCGGCACGATCGACTCCTTCCTTCCAGCCGAACGCCGGTGCACCATCCGCGTGAAGGGCCTCACGCAGATTGGCCAACGTTGCCGCGCGATCCGGCGTCGCCTTGAAAACGATCGAGCCGGCCTGCCTGACGCGCTCCGCCCAGTCGTCTGAGAAATAGCTCGGCGGCGTCTCCGGCAAGGCATACAACATGCCCGACTTCGGCGTTTCGTGATCGTACGTCGTTTCACACCGCGGTGGCGCACTGGCCTGCCACATCGCGGCGGGATGCCACAGCACCGTAAAGCCGTTAAGCCACGCCGCCATGTCCTCGTCAGACAACGTCATCGCATATTGCGCAGGGAATTTGTAGGGGCTGAGTAGAATCAGTTCGTGCGTTTTCATATTGGTCCGTGGTCCGTGATCCGTGGTCCGTGGTCATTGTATGTTGCAAGCGCCGGATTGCTGCGAGCGATTACAAGGCCGATCGCTACGGACTACGGACTACGGACTACGGACTACCGCGCAGCGCGAATAATGCCAAGAAAGTCCTCGACCTTGAGACTCGCACCGCCGACGAGGGCGCCATCGACATCGGGTTGGGACAACAGCGTCGCGGCGTTGTCCGGTTTGACGCTGCCGCCGTACTGAATAACGAGGGCATCGGCTGCGGCTTTGGTGCAAAGTTGGCCGATACGCTGGCGGACGAACGCATGAGCGTCCTGGGCCTGTTGCGGCGTGGCGTTCAAGCCGGTGCCGATCGCCCAGACCGGCTCGTAGGCGATGACGATCTTCGCGAGCAAATCCGCCGTGATGTTCGCCAGCGAGCCTGTGAGCTGGGTGTCGAGTACGGCTTCGGTCCGGTTTGCTTTGCGCTCGTCGAGCGTCTCGCCGATGCACAGGATCACTTTCAAACCCGCTTTGAGCGCGGCATGCGTTTTCTCGTTGATGAAGGCATCGGACTCCTTGAATATCTGGCGCCGTTCGCTGTGGCCGACGATAACGTACTGGCAGCCGATATCGACGAGCATTGTCGGACTCACCTCGCCGGTGAAGGCGCCGTCGTTCTTCGGATAGCAGTTCTGCGCACCGAGCGCGACGGGCGTACCGTGCACCGCCTGGCCGATGCGCGACAGAAACGGAAACGGCGGACAGACGGCCACGGTGACGCGCGTGTCGCCGGCGAGACCTTTGACGATGCCCGCCGCCAGCAGTTCGCCGGTGATGCTCGCGGTGTTCATTTTCCAGTTGCCGGCGATGAATTTCTTTCGCATGCGATTTCCTTAGGTTTAGCCGCTCGCCTTTGGCGAGCGCGGACGCGTGATGTTCCAATTAATGGGCCAAGTTCGCGCTCGCCAAAGGCGAGCGGCTAAACAAAAACTTATGAATCCGACGGCGGATCGGAAATCGCCCAATCGATTTCCGCTGTGCCCATTTCACGCAATGCAACGTTGATGCGCGAGAACGGCTTGCTCCCGAAAAACCCCGTCCGCGCGGATAACGGAGACGGATGGGCCGACTCGATTATCGTATGGCGCGCGCGGTCGATGAGCTTCTTCTTCGTCTGCGCCGGCTTGCCCCATAGCACGAATATTGTCTTATGCGAACGATTACTTAGCTGTTGAATGATGGCGTCGGTGAACGTCTCCCAACCTTTGCCGCGATGCGAGTTCGCCTCATGGGCACGCACCGTAAGTACAGTGTTGAGTAGGAGCACGCCTTGCTTGGCCCACGCGGTGAGGCAGCCGTGGCTCGGCGGCGTGACGCCGATGTCATCACGCAATTCCTTGAAAATGTTTTGCAATGACGCCGGAATGGCGACGCCTGGTTGCACCGAGAATGCCAGGCCATGCGCCTGCCCGACATCGTGATACGGGTCCTGGCCCAGGATGACGACGCGCACGGCATCGAATGGCGTGTGACGCAAGGCGGCGAATACGTTTTCCTCAGATGGGAAGACCTGATGGGCCGCCCGTTGATCGATTAGGAATACTTCCAGGTCGCGGAAATAAGATTTGGCGAGTTCGTCGGCGAGTATCGAGGCCCAGGTAGGCGGGAGTTGCATGGCGTTCTCTGCGTTTCCGTTTAGCCGCGACGCGCAGCGGAGCGAGGGATGATGTTCGCGCTCCGCTGCGCGTCGCGGCTAAACAATCGATCAATACGTCTTCCCCATCAAATCCGCCAGCTTGCGAATCTGTTCCATCAACGATGCGTACCGCGCCGGCAGCAGCGCTTGTGGACCGTCGGACCACGCCTTTTCGGGGCAGCTATGCACTTCGATGTGCACGCCGTCCGCGCCAGCAGCGACCGAGGCCAACGCCATCGGCGGGATCAAATCGGGCCGCCCGGTCGCGTGGCTGGGATCAACGATGATCGGCAGATGGCTTTGCCCCTTCACGTTCGGCACGGCACTCATGTCAAGCATGTTCCGTGTCGAATCCTCAAACGATCGCACGCCGCGCTCGCATAGCACGACATTCGGATTGCCTTCCGCCAACACATACTCCGCGGACATGAGAAGGTCCTTCACCGTCGCACTCATGCCGCGTTTCATCAGCACCGGCTTTTGCGTTTGGCCGATCTCTTTGAGCAGGTCGAAATTCTGCATATTGCGAGCGCCGATCTGGAACATGTCGGCATATTTTTCGATGAGCGGAATCTGCCGCGGGTCCATGACTTCGGTGACGACTGGCATGTCGTACTTTTGGCCAATGTCGCGCAGAATCTTTAGACCTTCCTCGCCAAGGCCCTGGAAGCTGTACGGACTGGTGCGCGGTTTGAAGGCGCCGCCGCGAAGGATGTTCGCGCCGGCCTTCTTGACCGGCCCCGCGATTTCGTCGAGCACGGCCAAGCTCTCGATCGCACAAGGCCCGGCGATCATGGCAAGATGCCCGCCGCCGATCTTGACTTTGCCGACGTTTACGATTGTGTCCTTTTTCGTAAACTCTCGGCTCGCAAGCTTAAACGGCTTCATGATCGGAATCACTTGCTCGACGCCAGGAATCGCCTGCAGCGGTTGAGCCTGGAGCTTGTTTTCATCGCCGATGACGCCGATGATGGTCCGATGCTCGCCGGCGGATACGTGCGGCTTCAGGCCGAGTTCGCGAATCCGTTCGATAACGTGATCGATCTCGGCAGGGGTGCTTCCGGGTTTCAAGACAATAATCATAGGAAGGGTCCAAGGTTTGAATTTCGGGTGCATTTGGAGTGATACGAGATAAGTGGCTAGTGGCTAGTGGTTAGTGCCTAGATGTATCGGTCTTCCGTCATTCGCTACTCGTCAATCGCTACTTTCTGACTCCAAAAACGCCGCCGGGTCAGGCCACGCTTCGGGCGTCGGATCGAGTGCCATCGTGGGGATCAGTTCCTCGCGGATGACGATGGATCGAGACGGTTCCGGCAGCGCGGCCAACTCGGCGAAGCAGGCGTTCATCTCGCTCCAAAAGGCCGCGTTGTCGAGGCCAAGGTGGCGGTCGCCGTAGCGCTTCATGTAGTCGTAGCTGGAACGATATAGCTTGGCGGCGCCGCGCACGTTGCCGTTGCAAAAATGACACAAACCCACCGCAGCCTGGATGAGGCCCTGGTAAAATTGCTTGTCGGCGTCAAAAGTTTCCATCCAAAGCGATTCCCAAACTTCGTGGGCTTCAAAGAAGTCGCCGCGATTAAAAAGCACGATTCCCGCTAAATAGCGAGGATCGTATTGCACTTCATCGGTGTTCATGGCAATATTATACTTGATGTTCTCACAACGCATACCACTGGCCGACCTCGCGGACTTGTGCCGGCTTCTGCATCACAATCTCAGCGCAGGGCTGACGATTCATCGCGTAATGCAACAGCAAGGCGAGCGAGGCCGACGTTCGCTGCGGGCGCTGGCGGCGCGCGTGGCGGCGAGGCTGCGCAACGGCAGCAGCTTCATTGATGCTCTCGACAGTGAGCAGCATGCATTTCCGCCATTGTTTTTGTCGATGTGTCGGGTCGGCGAATCGACAGGACATCTCGCGGAAGTCTTTAGCGAACTCGAGAAATACTGCCAACTTGAACTGCAATTGCGTCGGCAGTTCCGGAGCCAGACGTTCTTGCCGATCGTGCAATTTGTCGCGGCTGTGTTCATCATCGCAGGCGTGATCTTCATCCTCGGCCTGATCCCGCCGCCGCCCGGCAAGCCGCCGATGCTGACATTCTTTGGCTTGTCCGGTGGGCCGGGCGCGTTGACGTTCCTGAGTACAGTCGTCGGCACGCTGCTAACGGCAGCGACTTTCTATTACATCATTTCCAGCCTCGGTAGGCAGGCCGCCTGGGCCCATCGCTTACTGCTTCGCGTGCCGATCGTGGGCACATGTGTCTATGCAATCGCCATGGCGCGGTTCACGCTCTCGCTACGATTGACGCTCGATTCGGGGTTGCCGATCGCCCAATCATTAGAGCTTAGTCTCGAAGCAACTGGCAATGCCCACTTTGCGAGCCGGGCGGACGAAGCGGTCGTTGCCGTCAAATCGGGCAAATCGCTTCGGCGAACGATCAAGGCAACGGAACTGTTCGCCGACGACTTTCTGGAAATCGTCGCCAGCGCCGAGGAGGCTGGGCGCGTACCGGAAATGATGCAGCATCAGATGAAATATTGGCAGGAGGAAGCGACACGCCGGATGACGACGCTCACCGGCGCCGCTGGCGGCGCGGTCTGGCTGGGCGTGGCGGGCTTCATCATCTGGGCAATCTTCCGCCTGGCGAGCGTGTATCTCGCTGCCCTGGGCGGGTAACTATTTTAATTGCCGCTTGCGGCTTAGCGCTCGCTTCACGTCATGCGAACGAATTAAACCACAACCGAAAATCACTCGACGCGCACTACCGTCGCCACCTCGCACAATCCCATAGGACTGCGCTCAATCATACGCAAAGTCGAAGGCAAATGATGCAGCAACAACTCCGGCGAACTGCGATGGCCAAACAGCACGACGCTGCGCGGATACTTCTCGAGTTCGACGATTAGCTTGGCCACATCCTTGCTGCGAAACGTGCGAAGGTCGCTGCGCTCTACACCGAACGCCACCGAATCGATATTGCGCGGGAAGCAATAAACCGGCACGCTCGGATCGCTGCATCGAGCGCGCATCTCCGCGGTGTTGCGCATCGGCGCGCGATCGGCGGCGTAGATCGGCACGACGAGCCAGTGCATGCCAGCCGACACAAGCCAGAACGCCGCGAACACGTCGATCAGCGTGCGCGAACGATGCCAACCGATGCGTGCGATGAAACAGCCCAGCGTTAGGCACAACGGCGGAATCGCCGGCAGGATGTACGTCGGCAGCTTGCTGCCAGCGAGCGAAAAGAACGCCACGCACCAGAACGAGGCAAGCAGCAGGTAGCCCATCGCGGGACATCGGGCGTTTGTCTCCGCCGCGTTCGTCGAACCGAAGAACCTCGCCACCGGTTTCGCGAACAGCAGCACAGGCAAGATCGCCAGGGCGACGATCGGCACAAAGAACCAAACCGGCCGCACGTGGTCGAACGGCTCCACGAATCGCTGCACGTTGTGCTTCAACAAAAAGTATCGCACGAACTCCGGTCTCGCCAAACAGACCGCAACATACCACGGCAAGCTGACCGCGAGCGTCGTCGCCAAATAGACGCACCAACCGACAATTCCGATGCGCGATGACTCCCCCGCCAACCAGCGATGCACGACCAGCGGCGGCACGACCAATAAGATCGCGACGGGGCCTTTCGTCAATACGCCGAGTCCGCACATCAGCGCTGAGGCGAGCCACAGGGTCCAATGCAATTTCGCCTCGCGCTGGGCCATGTATGCGAGGATACCCGCAAGCACAATCCACAGCGTCAACATGCCGTCGAGCACGAGCAGACGGCCGACGCCGAGAAAGAACGGCGACACCGTTAGCAACAGCGAACCCCAGAATGCCGAGCGTTCACCGACCAACTGTCGGCCGAGGGCGTAGCTCGCCAGCACGGTTGCCTGCATCACCAGCGCGGGAACAAGACGAGCGACCCAAATCTTGCAGCCGAAAAGCGAGTAGGCAAGCATCACGCTCCAATAAAACAATGGCGGCTTGTCGAGGTACGGCTCGCCTTGCAACGTCGGCACGATCCACTCGTTGGCGAGCAGCATTTCACGCGGAATTTGGGCATAACGGCCTTCGTCTGGCTCGAACAAATGAAACGCCAGGCACGGATAGAGCAACAACCCGGACAGCACGAATAACCAACTAAACGAGCGAACATCGAATC
The DNA here is from genome assembly GCA_945861245.1 of Singulisphaera sp. GP187. Classification (GTDB taxonomy): domain Bacteria; phylum Planctomycetota; class Planctomycetia; order Gemmatales; family Gemmataceae; genus SIAQ01. Next base: position 26,524 of record CAMAUE010000039.1, on the reverse strand, counting down.
GCGTCGGCTCCGCGGCACTGCCGCCAAATAGGACGTGCGTCCAAATCCACGGCAGCCAACCGATGAGGTGCGTTGGCGTTTCGACGCGGGTAAACCTGGCCGATGCGGGTGCGTCGAATTCGATTCGGTTTGGCGCGTTGGTGGTGTGCATTTCGACAATCCAATTCTGTTTAGCCGCTCGCCTTTGGCGAGCGCAGGTGTGGCGTATAACGACGCTACGCACATCGCCGCGCTCGCCAAAGGCGAGCGGCTAAACGTTAACTTGCCAAAACTCCGCTGTTCAAGTCAATGCCGACTCACGCTTGAGCGAACGGGGCTAATTCGGTAAAATAACAAAGCATCCATCACGCACTGGAATTGGGGGGATACGCGCCATGATTCGTTTGCTCCACGTTTTCGCCGCCGTGTTCGTCGTTGCATCTGCCGCCAATGGGCAGGAGGCTCGCAAGATCGAGTTCAATCGCGACATTCGGCCGATCCTGTCGAATCATTGCTTCGTCTGCCACGGGCCGGACAACAACCTGCGCAAGGCGAAGCTTCGGCTCGACGATGAGAAGGACACCCATGCTAAAGTCCTCACCAAGGGAGAGCCGCTCGTCAGCGAGATGTTCACCCGGCTCGTCACCGATGATCCGCAGAAGAAGATGCCGCCGAAATCGAAGAAGCAATTGACGAAAGCGGAAATCCAACTCATCCACGACTGGATCGAACAGGGGGCAAAGTACGAGTCGCACTGGTCGCTGATCACGCCCAGGAAACACGACCTGCCCAAGATCAAAAATGGCGACTGGGTGCGCAACGACATCGACCGTTTCGTGCTCGCTCGCCTTGTGAAGGAAGGCGTCGCGCCGGCACCGGAAGCGGACAAACGCACGCTGATTCGTCGACTATCGTTCGACCTCGTCGGCCTGCCGCCGACGCCGGAGGAGGTCGAGGCATTCATCGCGGACACCAACCCGAACGCTTACGACAAGGTCGTCGATCGCCTGCTCAAGTCAAAACATTTCGGCGAACGCATGGCAGTGCATTGGTTGGATGTCGTGCGTTATGCCGACACCGCCGGCTACCACAGCGATAACAACCGCGATGTTTGGATGTACCGTGATTGGGTGATCGATGCGTTCAACACGAACAAACCATTTCGCGAATTCGCCGTCGAGCAGCTGGCAGGCGACCTGTTGCCGAACGCGACAAACGAGCAAAAAATCGCGTCAGGACACAACCGTTTGTTGCAAACGACGCAAGAAGGTGGTTCGCAACCGAAGGAGTACACCGCGAAATACGCAGCCGACCGCGTGCGGAATTTCTCGACCGCCTGGCTTGGCATGACGCTCGGCTGCACGGAATGCCACGATCACAAGTACGACCCGTTCACGATGAAGGAGTTCTATCAGCTGGCGTCGTTCTTTGCCGATGTTCAGGAGACCGCAGTCGGCCAGCAGGCAGAGACACCGATCCTGACGCCTATGCAAAAGGAAAAAATCAAGAAGCTCGACGAAGAAATCGCGGAGTTCATGAAGAAGATCGCCGCCCTGCCCAAAGAAGAAGTGAAAGCGGCACAGGCCAAACTCGCGCAGATGCAGAAGCAAAAAGCCGCCGTGCAGAAATCGATGCCTGCAACGCTCATCACAACATCGGTCGCCCCACGCATGGTTCGTGTGCTGCCCCGGGGCAATTGGCTGGACGACAAGGGCGAGATCGTCGCGCCGGCGGTTCCCGTTGCACTACATGCGATGAAAGTGGACAAGGAGAAAAAGCGTGCCAGCCGACTCGATCTCGCCAATTGGCTCGTTTCACCTGAAAATCCGCTGGCCTCGCGTGTCTTCGTCAATCGGCTTTGGATGCTCTACCTCGGCCAGGGCATCGTCAAGACCGCTGACGATTTCGGCGCTCTCGGCACCTGGCCAACGCATCCCGAGTTGCTCGATTGGCTCGCGCTCGATTTCGACACCAACGGCGGCGACATTCAGCGGGCCATCCGACAGATCGTCACCTCCGCGACCTATCGGCAATCGTCGAAAGGCACGCCGGAACTCCGCCAGCGCGATCCTTACAACCAGTTGCTCGCCCGCCAGGGCCGATTCCGCGTCGAGGCCGAGTTCGTGCGCGATAACGCCCTCGCCATCAGCGGCCTGCTTGTTGGCAAGGTCGGCGGGCCTAGCGTGAAGCCCTACCAGCCTGCGGGATACTGGCGCTATCTCAATTTCCCGACACGCGAATGGGCGAACGACAAGGGCGAGAGCCAGTATCGCCGTGGGCTGTACACGTTTTGGCAGCGAACATTCCTGCAACCGAGTCTGCTCGCTTTCGACGCTTCGACTCGCGAAGAATGCACCGTCGAACGCCCGCGCAGCAACACGCCGCAACAAGCGCTCGTGCTGCTCAACGACCCGACCTACGTGGAAGCTTCGCGCGTCTTCGCCGAGCGCGTCGTGCGATCACGCAAGAACACGACGGAACGCATTCAGATCGCCTTCCAGATCGCATTGCAACGGCAAGCAAACGCCGGCGAGGTGAAGGTGTTGTCCGATTTGTACGAGCAGCATCGCAAGCACTTCGACGCCAACGTCAAGGACACGCAAGCATTGCTTGGCATCGGCTACACGCCGGCGGCGAAGGAACTGGCCAACGCCGAACTGGCGGCGTGGACCTCGGTGACGCGCGTGATTTTGAATTTGCACGAAACGATCACGCGGAATTGATTGGTTTTGTTTAGCCGCTCGCCTTTGGCGAGCGCGGGCGCGTACATTGCGACACGTTCACGCTCGCCAAAGGGGAGCGGCTAAACAACATCGTTACCCGTTCGGCAACAACCCGCCGGCTCTCAACGCGTCGCGCATCTTCTGCATCTTGTCCGCCGAAAGCGGGGCGACCGGCCCACGGCTTGGTCCAATTGACAGGCCCAGCGCCAACAGCGCCGCCTTCACGCCGCCCGGAGCCGTGCCAAGTGTCAACGCCATCCGGACCGGATGCAACTTGCGCTGGGCAGCCAACGAGCCGGCGAGATCGCCCTTCGCAAATTTATTGTAAATGTCCGCCAGCAGCTGCGGCGCGATGTTGCCCGTCGCCGGCACTGCACCCTTCGCGCCGAGAATCAACGCGGAGTAGATGAGCGTATCGCGGCCCATCAGCACGCTGAATCGCTCGGGCACGACGCGCAGATATTCGAGCGTATTCGTCAAATCGCCGGACGAATCCTTGACGCCAAGGATGTTCGGAATCTCCGCCAACCGCCCGACGGTATCGGGATCGATCTTGACGCCGCCGCACGTGGCGGGGTTGTTGTAGAGTATCACCGGCAGTTTCGTGGCCTCGGCAATGCGCCGATAGTGATCGTAGATTTCCTGCTGATTCGGCAGCACGAAGTACGGCGTGATGATGCTGACGCCGTCGGCGCCTTCCTTTTCCGCCATCTTGGTCAGGCGAATCGTTTCGCGCGTCGATTCCGCGCCCGTGCCGGCATACACAGGCACTCGGCCACGCACATGCTCGACAGCGGTGGCGATGACCTGCTGCTTTTCGCCATCGTCGAGCGCGTAGAACTCGCTGTTCGTGCCAAGGACGAAGATGCCGTGCACGCCGTTGGCGATGAGGTGGTCGAGAAACCACTTGAGCCGAGGGATGTCGAGGTCCTCGTTGTCCTTCATTGGCGTCGCGACGGGAGGAATGATGCCTTCGATTTTCATGATGATGGTTCCGGAATTTCGTTTACGTTTAGCGCTCGCAGAACAGATTCCACGTCCGTATGTTGTTTGCGAGCGCTAAACGTAAACAACACAGGAAAACGCCATTATATCCGCACGAAATACTTGTTGCGATACATCCACAGCAACATCAGCCAAAGCGTCAGCAGAACGAACGCCCCTTGCACCATCGGCTCCCACTTCACGGCGTCGTATGGCTCATCCATGAACTTGAACACGTCCGGCCCGAAGTGTGTCTTGTACGAACCGATGATGAATGGCCGCAGCGTGTGATAGGCGATGTAGGTGACGATCGAATTCGCGCCAATGACGAGCAGCGGCCAGCTCCAGTGCCAGAAGCCGATGATGTCGTTTATGAGATAGAAGAACGCGAGAAACGCAAACGCCCAACCGCCGGAATAGAGGACCCACGCGGGAGTCCAGATAATTTTGACGACGGGGCAGATGCCGAGATACTCACTCAATTCGCCGAGCCCGAGCCCCACAATTGCCGCGCCGATTAGCAGCGTGAGCTTCAAGCCCTGCGAGACGCCAAGCCGCAGCCACATGCCGGCGATCACACCAAGGATCATGGTGGCAAGCGTCGGGATGAAGTTGAGTGTCGTGTAGCCGCTGCGTTCGTGCATGAAAGGATTGTCGACGACTCGGCCCTTGTCGAGCTTCTTGCGCGGGAATTGGTTGAGGAACCAAATATCGACATCCGCAGCCAAATTGACGTTCTTATTCCAGTGAGCCGCGAAGCCCTCCATTTTTCCGGGATCGCCGGCCTTCACGTTGACCCGCGCATAATCGAACTCATCCTCGGGGAGCGGGTAGGTAGCGAAGGCCGCCCAGTAGCCGACAACAATCGTGACGAACGCGATCCAAAGCATTAATTGTCGGCGAGTATATGCGACCAGGAACAGCAGCACGTAGCCCATGCCGATTTGCGTGAGCGTGTCCATAAAAGTCCAGTTGGTGATCGGAGCGCCGATCGATCGCAGGAGGATGCCAAGCAACATCAGCAATAAACCGCGGAAGATGGCATGGCCGAACATCCAGAAGAAGCCCTGGCCTTTTTGTTCGCGATTGGCGATGGAGAAAGGCAGCGACACGCCGACGAGAAACGAAAACGACGGCTGAATGAGATCGTGCAGCGAGCACCCAGTCCAGGCAACGTGATCGGTGTGGAACGCCAGCGTGGCCCACACGCTACTATCCGAAAAATACGTGAGCGCCATAAGGCCAATCTGCAGCACGCTGTCCATCATGAGCAACATGACAAGCCCGCGAAACGCATCAACGGACGAGACTCGCGTCGGGTTGACCGGCGTGGCAACGGGTGTGGTCATGTGTATCTCTCCCAATTTGTATTTTTCGCTTGCGGCTTAGCGATCGGATGTTCCCACCTGAGCGCTAAGCCGCAAACGGAATACAGGACTACCTACTAATCCGCAACCCGCCGCCCTTGAGCATGCTTTCGACTTCGTCACGCGTAATCCAGTTGAAGTCGCCCGGGATCGAGTGCTTGAGGGCACTGGCGGCGACGCCGAAATCGAGGGCGCGTTGCAAATCGCCGTCGAGTGCTCCGTGGATGAATCCAGCCGCGAACGAATCGCCGGCGCCGAGGCGGTCAACAATCTCAAGCTCGTACGTCTTGGTTCGCAAAACACTGCCGGCGTGCAGCACCATCGCCGACCAGCTGTTGCGCCAAACCAGCGGATTATCGCGCAGCGTGATGGCGATGGTCTTGATCTTGAACTTCTTCGCCGTCAGCTCGGCGGCTTCCTCGTAGTTCTTGCCCTTGATGCCGAAGACGCGCTCAATGTCTTCCTCAGACGTAATGAGCACATCGGTGTAAGCCATCAGTTCGCTCATGCATTTGCCGGCTTGCTCGGGCGTCCAAAGTTTCACACGATAATTCAGATCGACGCTCGTCTGTAAGCCAGCGGCCTTGGCGGCGACCAGCGATTCCTTCGTCACTTCCGCTGCCGAGGCACTCAGACCCGGTGTGATGCCGGTGACGTGGAACCATTTCGCGCCGGCGAACACCTTTGCCCACGGAACCGTGCCGGCGGTCAGGCTGGCGATGGCTGCGTTCTTGCGATCGTAGACCACGCTCGATGCTCGTGGGGCGGCGCCGAACTCGAGGAAATACAGACCCACGCGGTCGTCGTTCGTCCAGACGACGTGCTCCGTCGAGACGCCGCCTTCGCGTGCCTTGTTAGCGATCAGTCGGCCCAGCGGGTTATTCGTCAAGCGCGACACCCAAGCGCTGCTTCGGCCGAGCCTGGCTAGGCCGACTGCCGTGTTCAACTCCGCGCCACCGACCCGCAGGTCGAGGCTCTGTGCTTGTTCAATACGCAAGAAATTCGGCGGACTCAAGCGAATCATCGCTTCGCCGAACGTGACGACATCGAATGGCATGTTGACTCCCAAAAGATCGGTTTACGTTTAGCGCTCGCACGGCATCGAGCGAGCGCTAAACGTAAACAACGAAATCCATGGATGTAAAATATGTATGAAACAAAAAAAGAGCATCCCTCCGGGGAGGGAAGGACGCGGTGAACGGTGGTTTGGGGAGTGGGGGATGACGGGAGTTTGGAGGGGGTCGATTCCGGTGGGGTTGAAGAACCCAAGGCCCACGGGGGTCGGGCCTTGGGTCGCGGAACCTGGCAACTCATCGCGACGAATATGGCCTTAGGGGAAAGCCGTCTGTTCCGGGGGTTCGTCGTATTTTCTTGCCGTATTTCGTAACGCAACTGACATGCCAAATGGATTGCGGGGGCGAGTTTATTCTTCTCGAATGGCCATTAAGCATTACCAATAAATGGCTTACGAAAATCGCAATCGAGAGAACTCAGCGCAAATCAAGATCGCACGACGAGGAAACTTTTGCCAATGGGTTGGATTTTACAATGAAAACTGTAATTTTTTCCAAAGAACGAAGCGGAATTTGTAAACTTCTACCTTCGCCGCTTGCGGCTTAGCTCTCGCGTGGTACGTTGCGAACGCTAAGCCGCAAGCGGGAATCCTGCCAGGTGCCACCATGCCGATCATTGACCGACTGACGCGCGACCTCTTTGGTGAAATTTGCCGAATTACCCTCATCGACCCGCATTCGCATATCAACCCACATGCGGCGGCCTCCAAGTCGCTCGACGACATACTTGGCTACCACTATTACACCGAGCTTGCCCACTCCGCCGGCATGAGTCAATTGGCACTGAGCAAGGACGTGCCAGCGCGGGAACGTGATCGTGCGATCTTGGAGCATTTGCCTCGCATCGACAATACGGTTCAGTACAGCTGGTTTGTCGAAATCGCGCAAGCGTTTCTCGGTTTCCAGGGCGACCGCGTCGGACCGGAACACTGTGATGCGCTGTGCGACGCCGCCGATCGGCTGATGGCTCAGCCCGATTGGGAACAGCAGGTGTTGAAAAAAACGAACGTCGAAAAGATATTCCTGACAAACGACTTCGACGATCCGCTCGAAGGTTTTGACACTCAGCTCTACGTGCCATGTTTGCGCACCGACGATCTAGTCTTTAACCTGGCGAAACCGGAAGTGCGCGAGCGACTCTACAAAGCCACTGGCATCCACGCCAGCAATGCCGAGCAACTGCGCGAAGCGCTTGCGAAGCTCTTCGAGCGTTTCGTCAGTCGTAATGCGAAAGCGTGCGCGATTTCGCTGCCGCCCGATTTCGCGCCGATGCCCGTCGCGCCGCTCGATTTGACGAACGCCATGAGCGAATTGATCGGCGGCAGCACCGACGCCAACGTTCGCCGCACCTGCGCCAACGGCGTATTCTGGATGCTCGCCGAGTTGTGCCGTGAATTCAAGCTGCCGTTCGATTTGATGATCGGCGTCAATCGGCGCGTTTATCAATCGGGTGTTTTCCAGGGCCAAGATTTGTTCGACCAGCGTACATCGTTGATTCAGTATGCCGAGTTATTCAACGCCTTCCCCGAGGTCACGTTCCCGATCTCGGTATTGACAAGCGTACAGAACCAGGAGCTTGTCAGCTATTCTTGGATATTTCCAAACGTCGTCACGAACGGGCACTGGTGGTACTCGAACACCCCCTCGTACATTGAGCCCGACACGCGGGCACGTTTGCAGGCCGTGCCCAGGACAAAGCAGATCGGTTATTATTCCGACGCATACAAGCTGGAATTCATCCTGCCGAAGTACAACATGTACCGGCGAATATTGGCCAAGATACTCGCGGACGATTTTGTGCGTCCGGGCATTTACAGCGAGACGCAGGCGCTCACGCTTGCGCGACAACTGTTGCGCGAGAATGCGCAGCGTATCTTTGGGGCATGAATCGTATGGGTTGTTAACGTTTAGCGCTCGCGTAAAAAAGTGATCGCAAGCCCGCAGGCTCGTTCGTCGCCTGCGGGGTCTAACCCCGCAGGCGACGAACGAGCCTGCGGGCTTGTTTTTGTTTTATTCTTGGAATTCACTCATGCCCCAACCCATTCGCATCGCCGTTCTGCTGAGCAAATCAGGTACGAGTTTACAGAATCTCATCGACCGCATCGCCGATGGCCGGCTTAACGCGCAGATCGTCGCGGTTGTATCGAACAACACCGAGGCGTATGGTCTGAAACGAGCCCGCCTCGCGAATATCCCAGCCCTTGCCGTCCTACGCAAGGAATGCCCGTCGGTGTCGGAGTTCAGCACGCGTATCTTCGATCATTGCCGATCGGCAAAGGCGGAGCTGGTCTGCTTGGCGGGATTTTTGCAACTCATCGAGGTGCCAAGCGATTTTCAGGGCCGCACCATGAATATCCACCCTGCCCTGATTCCTTCATTCTGTGGCAAGGGATTGTATGGCCATCACGTGCACGAATCGGCGATTGCGACGGGTGTGAAGGTCAGCGGCTGCACGGTGCATTTCGTAGACAACGAGTACGATCACGGCCCGATCATAATGCAACGCACAGTCGAGGTGCGCGACGACGATACGGCGGATACTCTTGCAGGCCGCGTCTTCGAGGCGGAATGCGAGGCCTATCCGGAAGCGATACGTTTGTTCGCGGAAGGAAAGTTGAAGATCGCCGAACGGCGGGTGCGCGTTTCGATTTAGGTTTTCGCTCGGATAATACCACTCGAGCGCGAAACGGCAACCGGACGGCCGTCACCGCTTCGCCGCCTGTGCGACCAAATCACCCAGAATATGCTCGTCGATAACGCCGCCCACGCGAATGGAACGGATGACACCATCAGCATCGATGATGGCGACCGTGGGCAGGCCACGGATTTTCCACTGCGATCTAAGATGTTCGAATTGGCCGGCTGTTTGCATGGCACGCCAGGCAATGCCGTACCGCGCCATGGCTTTGCGTGCGCAGTCGAGATCGTCGTCGTAATTGACGCCGATCATGGCGAACGGTTTGCCGCGATACTTTTCGGCGATGAGTCGCTCGTGAGGCACGAGCTTCAGACACGGCCCGCACCAACTCGCCCAAAAGGAGACCATTACGACCTTGCCGCGATAGTCACTGAGTTTGAACTTGGCGCCGTCAAAATCAACACCCGTCAGATCCGGCGCCAACGTATTGACGACAGGCCCAACCGCGGCAGCCGGCTCAGGGACGCTTCGCTTAAACAAATTGAAGCGTGCGCAGCCGTTGCCCGTGATCAAGCATGCCAACAATATCATCGCCAGACCAATGGCGGGCCGCATCGGCGAGCCTCCGTAATTGGAACGTTCGGCCGGCGTATAGCGTGATTGGGGCGGCTTGTCTACGCGGATCTGTCCGATGTCAAGATGGGAACACGACATGGTTTGCGATGTTTCGGATGTAACTCTCGATTGCCCGTATCAGAAAAGTCCTGCAGCATGGGAGACGCCGCCGACAAAAGTACGAGCCGGAAGCGTAAGCGACGGATTTCTCCAGTCCGTCGCTTACGCTTCCGGCTCGTAAAGCGACTTTTGTCGGTGGCGTCATGGGAGGATTTGGTACAAGAGCCGAAATGCAGCTCAAGGTTCGAGAGGCAGCCAGTCGGTCACGTCGAAACGCGCGTGCGGCGAGGTGATCGGCGACGCAGCGGCTCCTTCGTACGCCGCGCGGCAGGTTTTCAGAACCTGCTCGAGCTCATCCCATCCGAGAGCGCCCTGTTCATTCAGGAACATCAAGTCGGATTGCCCTGGAACGCGAACGAGTTTCAAATCGGGAAACAGCTCGGTGATCGCGTCACTCAAGGCCTTGCCGGCAGTGCTGGCTGGGATTAGCAGGAACTGGTGGTGCTTCTTGCCGTGCTTGTGGCGCCAGGGCGATTCGCTGCGGACGAGGTAGTCCTGCGTTTGTTCGCGAAGGGTACCTGCAGTGCCGTCGGACAGCGCGGATTCGCCGGCCTCGACTTCGGTTTTGATGATCTGGGCAACATCCATGATAGGCAAATGTTGGTTAAGGAACTGCGTCGCGCCTTCGAGAATGGGCAGCGCCACCTGGCGTGTGAGATCGCCGTTCATGCAGGCGCCATGAAGGCCGCCCTGAGGTTCGAAGACTTTTTCTTGAAGTTCACGGTCAAGATGCTGCCAATGGGCCGACGTCAATTCGTGGAGAAAATGGATCGCCGCGGTTTCGAGATCATCGCTGCCGCCGGGGAGGACGACCCGCGCCGTCGCCGATTCGCGAATCGACTCCCAATACGATTCACCGATAGGCAGGGGTGATCGCCCCAGCGTGCGATCGCCGGTGCCCGACCGCGTGCCGGCGAGATCTTCATCATCGCTGGCGGCGCGATCCAGGTTCTCCTGAAGATGACGCAATCGCTGCCTGCAGAAGCCCAGATCACGCTCCCGATCGGCAAGGCGGCCGGCAATCTGGTTGAAGCACTGTTTGGTTGCGCCGTTCAATTCCTCGGCAAGCCGAAGGTGCGCGAATTGTCTGAGCTTGTCCAGAAAGTTGCGCATGAGGCGAGTCTTGGACCGCCCGCCGAACAAACGGAACCCGCCGGTCCCGGTTGTGCATTCGAGCATCGCCTGTTCGACCTGTGTCCAGGCCAGGGCGGTCTTTTGCGCCTGCTGGTTAACGATCGGCGCCTGAGCTTCGCTGGCGTTGTTGAAATGAGCGTGCAACGTCCCCATCGCGACTTCGGCTCCGGCGACACGCGGACCGATCAACGCCATCAATCCGTATACGTCTTTGGTGATCTGGGCATCCCATTTCTCGGCGTTTTTCTGCACCGAAGTCGCCAGTCCACGAGCGAGCTTGGTCTTGCGCCATTCGCCGACTTCCTGGTCGTCCGATCCGATGCCCATCCAATCGCGGATTCGACGGAGGACCTGTTTGCACCAGTTCGCGGGATCTTCCTGTGCGGAAGAATGGGTGAGCTGATCCTCCATTTTCGCCAACATACTGCTCAGCGCTTCGCTGGGCGCGACGCTCTCTTCGCCCGGCGCACTGGCCTGAGCTCCGCCATCGATCGCCTGGCCAAGCGCAGCCGGACCCAGCTGCGAATGCGTCATGTAACAACGGGTCACCTCGTGGATGCCGTCTTGAATTTCCTGCGCCGCAACCAAGTCCCCAGTGGCAACCCATTGCTCGATCAAGCGTTTGCAGGCATGTCGAGCCGCAACGTTCAGCATCAGACCGCGCGGGAACCAGACCGCATACGTTCCGAAACTACGCAACGGCACCGCCAGCTGGCCCATCGCCGGACCCGAATCGCCCGTATCATCTTCCTTGCGATGATGCTCCAGCCGCAGTCCCAACGGCGTCGTCAACTCGTGGAAGAGATAACTCCCCAAATGGCTGATCGTTTGCTCAAACGAATCTGGCGTGCGATGCTCAAGAGGCAATAAATAAACAGAGTGATACGGCGTTCCCTGGTCCACAATCCGCTGGCCTTCTTGGCCGTATTCGGCGGAAAACGTAATCGACGGGTCGCTGAAATGGTTCAATTCCGTTAACGTGGCGTACACATTCGCCAATTCCGCTATCGGCGTCGCTGGATCTTGGGCCGCACCACACATGAGCATCGCAGTTACTTTGGCATCGGGATGGCGTTGCGTGGCGAGCAACCGGCGCACAACATAACCGAGGTCCGCCAGCATGCCGCTGCAACCCCCACCAGCAGCCGAAAGAATGTAAACACGCGGCGTATTGTTCACCAAGGCGAGGCCGGTGTTTTCGACCGATTTGTAGATCGTGTCGGGATGCGCGATTTCCTGAAGCTCACGCCGAATGCGTGCCATGAGTCGTTGCGAGTTGTCCGTGAATGCCAACCGGCCCAGGGCACGCGAACCCTGTGCCTGCAAGGATCGCGGCATGGCGTAGAGCTTTTCACGCGGCAGCCATTCCGCAAGTTGGTCCAGGCTGCGCCGACGGTAGTTCACCACCGGTTGCAACGGCATCGGGTGATATTCAGCCCGCGACAAGGCGACCTGAGGCGCCCCGGTGCAGGCTATGGCCCCGGCCTCCGGATCAACGTCAAGATAGAGGAACCGCAAAATCGGCACCTTCGTCAGGTCGCCGAACCGGTCAATGAAGCGACAGCGCAGCTCCGCCAACGCCTTCCGGCCAAATGTGCCGACGCCGATGATCAACGTTGGACGAAGCGAGCCGCTTTCACGCTGGGCGATGGTGACGCCGAGATCGGAGATCTCTATTTCCGGTTTGTCGTCGTCATCATCGGGCGACTGGGCAACGGCGATTCCGGGAACGCTTCTCGCAAGTGCTGCCTCAGCTGCCGATTGCTCGAAACCGGGCAGGAAAATGTCTTCCATGGTTTCCGAGAGCGATTTCGATTTTTGTCCCGCCACCGTCGCACCGAGCTTTTGCGGACGGATATCCAAGAGGCGCAACGACAAACGCGCTTTGTGCAACGCCGCCACGAAGCCCATGCAAGTCGGAAAGCGTTTGCCCGGCTCTTTTGCCAATGCCTTACCAACCACGGAACGCTCGACTTCGGGCAGCGAACGCAGGTCCGGGTCGGCCTGCATGTGCATCTGCGCCATTTGCCGAATATTTTTCGCAACGTACGGGCGCTGGCCAGTCAGCAGTTCCTGATAAACGATCGCGAGACTGTATTGATCGCTCTGTGGCGAAATCTTCCCCGAATAGGTTTCGGGCGGCGCGTAAAGCGGAGTAACGCCGCCCAGTGCGCCGGAATTCGACGTCTTATCGAAGCTCTTTACCAGCCCAAAGTCGGCAACCTTCACGCGATCAGCGATCAGAAAGAGATTGCGCGGTTTGACATCGAGATGCTGAAGCTGATGCTTCTCGTACATGTAATCGAGCGCCTCGGCGGCGTCGCGCATGTAGCGCATCAGGTCGTTGCCTGGGATGCCGATGAGTCCCGCAGTTTGGCATTCTTGAAAGCGATCATGGAGCGTGCGGTCGGCGAGCTCCATGACGATCATCAGTTCGCCATTGATAAATTCCATGCGTTCGACGGAACAGACGAAAGGATGACGGACTTCTTTGATGCGTTGGAGTGCATTCCACTCCTGCTCGGCGCGGACGCTGTCCATGTCAACCGAATTGATGTTGCCGTAGACGAACTTAATCGCCTTGAACAGGCCTCCAGGCGCTTCGCACTTCCAGACTTCGCCGAAGCCGCCGCTGCCCAGAGGTTCTATGAGGCGGTAACCCGGTACGGGTTCCGTATTCGCCTCACGCATCCAGCTCATGTCGCACCCAATTAAAGAGTTGGCCGACACAAGTCGCGCCGGCGTACATGGCGCGATACCTGAACGTTCATACGTAACGATGGCGGCCTGACACAAGCCTACGTCGCAAGTTGGCGTTTGTCCAATCCGGCGGGATTGGACCGAGAAATATGGCGTGCTGTGAACAAAAAAGCAGGCATGCGTTTAGCCGCGCGCCTTTGGCGAGCGCGATATCTATCTATGGTGCGGCAGGTAACCGCGCTCGCCAAAGACGAGCGGCTAAACGGGAAACGATTCTTACTCGCCTCGATCGTCGAATTTCTTTCGCATCTCTTCACCTTCCTTGGTGAGATCATAACCAACGACTTCGCGGACGCTCATGATCAGCTGTCGGCGATATTCCTTGGCGTGGCGTTCCTGCAAACGGTCTAGCAGCAAGTCGCGCTGCTGGCTTTGCAAGAACGAACCGCGAAAGGCGTCTGCGAGGCTTCGGCGGAAGAACTCTTTTTGAAAATGCGGCTTCGGATCGCCGGTCACCGCAGCGACGTAGTACACATCCTGCGCAATGTTTGGAATAACTTGCACGAAGATACGGGCGTCCTTGTCCTTCTTGGCAGCTTCATCGAACAGGTCTTTATTTAGCGCGTCAATGTCTTTGTTGCCGGTAACCAACGGCTTCTGCAGGTCAGGGAGCTGAGCGAGGTTGGCGATCAGGTCCTCGCGGATGCTGGCCAGCTGCTCCTTGGGCCATTTGGCCGACGTGTAATCGACTTCACCCGTCGCCAACATTTCTGGGTTCATGACACTGATGTCGGTCAGTTCGATCACCGCCGACTTGCGCTCCGCTTCGTCGGTGCGTTTTTTCCTCTCGTTCTCCGAGAGCTTGTCATTCGGGTTTGGCAGAAAGATCGCTTTGATCTCGGCAGACAACTCCGGGAGCAACTCCTTCACCTGAGTAATCTTATCGCGAGAGGCCAGTTTTTTGGCAATATCCCGAATCTTCGGTATCGCCGCGTTCGCCTTCGCCTTGTCCATGCGATAACCAAGGTCGACCCGGTCCTTGATAGTCTGGAGGTCGATTAACATTTGCGTTGCGCTTGCGATTTTATCGCGAAGTTCCTCAGCCTTGAAGCTATCCTTTTGGTTCTGAAGGTCGGCTTCCCAACGTTTTTTATCCTTGGTGGATTTCGCAATCTCGTTGTCAATTTCGGAATATTTGGAAAGCCCAATCGACGACAACTCCGCCGTTCGCCAATAGAGAACCTGATCGGGGGATTGGGCAAAGAGATCAAGCTCCGGAATCGGCTGGTTGGGATCGTGCCGATTCACATAATCCTCGAACATCATCTTGGCTTCCATGTTCACCGTTCGCGACGTACGCGCATCCATTCGCAAGCCGATGCGTTTGTTGCTCGCGGAAACCTTGGGCGGCCAGGCGACGACGACATCCTTGGTCGTGGCGGAATACTTGGCGGTGTCGAAAAACATGCGATGAAATTCGCTGGCGTTAATCCGCTGTCCAGACGCCGCGTCGAGACTCTCAAATTGATTGACGACCTCAGCATATCGGCCAAAGGTTTCCTTCAAGAAATCCAGATCTTTCGCATCCTTAATGGTATGCCGATTGTAGAATTTGTATTTCGCATCCCCAGTAGGTCCGTGCGTCAGATTCATGGCTGGCACGAGGCGATTCAGTTCGCGACGGATCTTCTCAATGTCGCCTCGCGCGCCATCCAACACCTTGCGAACCTGAATCATGTTCGACTGCGCCCAGGATTCGGCGAGTTTCTTTGCTTCGTTATCTTTGACTTCGCGGGCGACTTCGGGAATCGGCATCAGGGGAAATCCGAAGGGCGAATCGTCGATGGCGTTACTTTGGCTAGCTTCGGTCAGGGCCTGGGCCAACAGCATGTACGGGGATTGAGCTACACTCAATGCCGCGAATTTCGCGTAGATCGGTACACGCCGTTCGGCGTCAATGTCCGCCGCCGCATAGATCGCTGCCTCATTCTTATGCCGTCCCCAGTCGAAAAATCCAGCCAGGGCGCCGATCGTGTCCATGCCAGCAAACGTCAACGCGCCGCAGGACAGCACCAGGTTCGCCCCGGCCTCTGGATTCTGCGAAGCGTAATGAAAAACAACGGGTAGATTCGGAAGCACCGAACCATAAAGCGGCGAGCCGACGTATTTGACGACCGCCGACGTGTGATCCGCCGCCAATTTGCGAACAGTCATTTTCTCGTTCGCTGCCAATTGAATCGCCGTCAACAAGGGCGATTGAAACGGATTGACATGCGCCGGACTGAGAACGCTCAAATAGGTAACGGTCTTCGCCGCCCCCGCATACCCTGACGACTTCGGGTCAGCGTAGACATACTCAAAGCGAATCTGTTGCGGCGGAACCAGTCCCCACTCCGGCGAATTCGGATCGACCGGCTTCGATTTGTTGCTCGCAAAAAACGAGTTCTTCTCGATCTCGTTCGGCTCATTCGTTTTGCTCAGGAACGCTTCCACGGGGACGGGGAGCATTGAGACATTAAACTCGGCGCGTTCCCTCTTGTATGCGTCATAAATCTGAGCCAGGGTCATCGGCGCGCGAATCTCGTCAGGAAGGTCAGGGAAATAAAACTTGGGCAAGTATTCCTTGCGATCCCCGCGTCCGAAGTACGAGAACGTCTGTCCCTCCGCCACGGCGAACTGAGCTATGCGAACGCGGAACTCCTGCCCGACGGCACGGAAGAATGCGGCATTGGTGATTTCTCGCGTACCGGCATCGTTCATTGCCAGGCGTTGGGCATCGGCGATTTCCTGATCGTTGATCGCGCGATAGAATTCCACCCGGTATAGGTCCATCACATGGTCATCCTCAAGATAGATGCCAAGGCGATCGGCGACGGCCTGCCAAATCTTGAATTCGATCAGATCGTCGAATTTATCACCGATTTCAAAGTAGCGTAATTTGGCTTTTCTGGCAGCAAGGGATTCCCGATACGCAGTCAAACGGGGCAGCTCTTTCTTGCGCGCTTCCGCGTTCTTGGCGTTGTCGTCTTTCTGAAGCTTGAAAATCTCAGCCGACAGGCGACGAATGGCATGATCGGCGCTTACCTTCATAAAGGTATTCGTCATTCGGCGAAGCTGCTTGAGGTCGGTGAGTTCTTGCTCACTGATCGACCGTCCACCAACGGTTGCGATGGACGTACCGGGGCGACTAATAATCATGCGGAGCAGGCGATCTGAATCGACGCCGCCGGTACAGAAGACAAAGGTGAAAATGCAAACGAGCAAAATCGCCGCCATCCAAAAGCGTTGATTCTTTTGAAAGCTGCCGAGAAAATTGAACGCCATACGCTCCCTCGAGTTAGGCTGCCGCGCCCGTTGATCTTAGCCGAAAGCCTTGGCGACGGAACCATCGTCCGTGGCTGACGCTTCCGGCCTGTAAGGTTAGCGAAACACTATTAAATAGACAATTGGTGGCGCAACGCAAAATTGTTCCATTTTTGCAAAAATATCGGTCAAACCGCTTGACTTACTATACACAATGGTACGTGGAAGCCGATCGGAAACAAGGGGCCGAACGAACCCCGCCGGTGGACAGTCGCCCAGCGAAGACGTAAACCGGATGCAACGCAGTGGAAGGTTTAGCCGCTCGCCTTTGGCGAGTGCGGGCGTCGTGTTTGTGGCATGACGCCGAGCCCGCCATGTCCGCGCTCGCCAAAGGCGAGCGGCTAAAGCAAGATATTTTGAGGAGCGATCCCGTGGCCAAAGCGAAAAAGAAGCACCTTGTCATCGTCGAATCTCCTGCCAAGGCGAAGACGATCAACAAATATCTCGGCCCGGACTACGAAGTTGTCGCCAGCCTGGGGCACGTCCGAGATCTGCCTAAATCGCGTCTCGGCATCGACATCGAAGGCGGCTGGATTCCCACCTACCGTGACCTAAAAGACCGCAAGGACGTCCTCACGGCCCTGAAGAAGAGTGCCGCCGCTTGCGATCTCGTATTCCTCGCGCCTGATCCCGACCGCGAAGGCGAAGCAATCGCCTGGCACCTGAAAGAATCGCTGAACCTCAAAGATGAACGCACCCAGCGCGTAACTTTTAATGAAATCACGAAAACCGCAGTCCAAAAAGCGTTCGCCAGCGCCCGCCAGATTGACATGGACCTCGTCTCGGCTCAAGAAGGCCGGCGGTTCCTCGATCGCATCGTCGGCTACAAGATCAGCCCTCTACTGAGTCAATCCCTCGCCGAACCGCTGACCGCAGGCCGGGTGCAGTCCGTGGCGGTGCGGTTGATTGTCGAGCGCGAACGCGAAATCGCCGCTTTCAAGTCCGAAGAATATTGGAAGATCGGCGCCATCCTTCGCACAGCGGCAGCCGCCAGCAAGAATGTAACTCTCGACAAACCGAAAAAGAAACCGGCAGCAGCGAAGAAAAAGGTCGAAGACGACGAATTCGACGACGACGACGAAAATCAGGAAAAAACCAAACAAGACGAACAGCTGCCGGAGGGTGCGTTCTTCGCCGAGTTGTCGGACTGGGACGGCAAGAAATTCAAAGCCGGCAGCAAGGACGAAGTCGATCCGATCGTCAAAGCGTTGGAAAGCGCTACCTATACCGTCACGAAGGTCGAGCAGAAGGACCGCACGGAGAAGGCCCCCGCGCCGTTCACGACCAGCACGCTGCAACAGCAGGCATCGCTACGATTGCGCTTCACCGCCAGCCGAACGATGACGATTGCCCAGAAGCTGTACCAGGGCGTCGCCCTTGGCAGTGAAGGCTCGGTCGCGCTCATTACTTACATGCGTACCGATAGCACGCGCATCTCCGATGAAGCGCTCAAAGCGTGCCGTGACCACATCAAGAACGAATTTGGCGAAAAATACCTGCCCGAGAAGCCTAACTTCTTCGCCAGTTCCAAGGACGCTCAAGGCGCCCACGAAGCGATTCGGCCCACCGACGTTTCCTACACGCCGGAGCGCGTCGCGCCGCATCTGCCGCCGGAACAGTTGAAACTCTACACGCTGATCTACACGCGATTCGTCGCTTGCCAAATGAACCCGGCGATCTTTGCCGTCACCAATATTGAAGTGACGGCTGCGAAAGGTACGCTGAAATCGCAAGGCAAGATCCTGAACTTCGATGGCTACCGCAAAATCTACGTGCAGTCGAGCAAACAGGAAGACGTGCTCCTGCCCTCGATGAAAGAGTTGGACCCGCTCAATCTGTTCAAACTCAAGCCGACGCAGCACTTCACCGAACCGCCGGCCCGCTACAACGAAGCGTCGCTCGTCAAGACGCTGGAGAAAGAAGGCATCGGCCGACCGAGCACCTATGCGTCGATCATCAGCAAGATCCAGGATCGCGGCTATGTCGACCTGCGTGAACGCCGTTTCTTCGCCACCGAAACGGGCATGAAGGTAACCGATATGCTCGTGCAGCACTTCCCCAAGGTAATGGATCTGAACTTCACCCGCAGCATGGAGGAAGAACTCGATCAGATCGAGACGAAGAAATTTGAACGCAACCACGTCCTGAACGATTTCTGGATGCCGTTCTCCGAGGAACTCAAAAAGGCCGAATTGGAGATGCTCAAGAACGCCGAGAAATGCCCGCTATGTGGCAAGGCGCTCGAGGAACGCTTCAGTAAGTTCGGCAAATTCTTTGGCTGCTCAGGTTACAAAGACGAACCGAAGTGCACGTACATCAAGAAGAAAACCGTCGAAGGCCAGGCCCCCGGCGAGGTGCCCGCTCCGACCGGCATTAACTGCCCGAATTGCAACAAAGAGATGATTAAGCGCATGGGCAAGACCGGCCCGTTCCTCGGCTGCTCCGGCTACCCCGAATGCAAAACGACGATGAACTTCGACGCCGAGGGCAAGGCCGTCGTCACCAACAAAGCGACGGAATACTCCTGCGAGAAATGCCAAAGCCCGATGGTGCAGCGCCAAGGCCCGCGCGGCCCATTCCTCGGCTGTAGCGCCTACCCGAAGTGCAAGTCGCTCGTCGAAATCGATACTGAAGGCAAGCCGATCAAGCCGATTGAGACAGGCGTCAACTGCGAGAAATGCAACAGCCCGATGCACGTCAAGCGCGGCCCTCGCGGTCCGTTCCTCGGTTGCAGCGGTTACCCCAATTGCCGAAGCACGAAGCCGATGAACGATGAGTTGAAAGAGAAACTGAAGGATGTCTTGGCGAACGCACCGCAGAAAAAGAAGGCCGAAACCATCGACGCACCCGCGGACATCAAATGCCCCGATTGCGAAGGCCCGATGAAACTCCGCCCAGGCCGATGGGGCAAATACTTCTTCGGCTGCAACAACTACCCGACCTGCAAAGGCACACGCCAGGCCCCGCCGGAGTTGATCGAGTTGCTGCAAAGCAAAGCGTTGGCGCAGGTGTGAGAGGGTTCTGTATTCCGCTTGCGGCTTAGCGTTCCTGTGGGGCTATCCGAACGCTAGGCCGCAAGCGGAATACAACAACGCCGACAACCGAAACGGAGTTCCCCGATGCCGCTGCTTACACGCCGCAATTTCCTGCTCACCTCCGTCGGCTCAATTTTCGCCGCCGGCGCCTACGCCTATGGCCGCTGGATCGAGCGCACCTGGCTCGACATCGTGCATCTCGATCTGCCGTTGCGTCGGCTTCCCGATGGCTTCGCGGGCTTCCGCATCGTGCAAATCAGCGACCTGCATTTCGGTGCGAAGCTGTCGCCCGATTATCTCGAATCGGTCATCGACGAGATCATCGGACTCAATCCCGATACGATCGTCATCACCGGCGATATTGTCTCCAGTCTTGCGGATGGCGAAGCCGACTGGATCACGCAATCGCTGTCACGCCTACGAGCGCCACACGGCATCCACGCCGTCCTCGGCAATCACGACTGGTGGGAGAACGCCCTGCTTGTGACGCGCAGCCTGACACGAGCCAACATCAACGTGCTGAGCAACATGAATATTCCGCTCCAGCGCGACGGCAGCACGCTTTACCTCGCCGGCGTCGATGATGTCTGGTGTGGCAAACACGAATTGACCGCCGCCCTTCGTGGCATCCCGAGTAACGCCGGCGTGGTCGCGCTGGTACATGAACCCGATTACGCCGACACCGTGGCACACGATGAGCGCGTCATCCTCCAGCTCTCCGGCCATTCGCACGGCGGCCAGGTGCGCGTGCCGTTCACGTGCGGCATCTACTTCCCACCGTGGGGCCGAAAGTACCCGATGGGCCTCAACACGATCGACGGCCTAACGCTTTACACCAACCGCGGCATCGGCGTCGTCAACCGCCCGGTGCGCTTCGCATGCAGGCCGGAAGTGACGCTGTTCACGCTGCGGCCGATGGGGTAACTCAATATGACAGCTATCAGCCAGAGCAGATCTTTGCATGGCTGATAGCGACTCCACCCGAAGGACTCAACCATGGCCAAACACACCCCGCGCTTCCTCGACATCGTCAACGACGCTCGCAATCGCGTGAAAGAAGTCACCATCGACGATGTCAAAGCGATGATGAACAATATCGAAAAATTCCTGCTCATCGACGTCCGCGAAGAAAGCGAGTTCGCCAAGGATCATCTGCCCGGTGCGATCCATCTCGGCAAGGGCGTCATCGAACGCGACATCGAAGCCCGCGTACCCGATACCGCCACCAAACTCGTCCTCTACTGCGGCGGCGGGTTTCGCTCGGCCCTCGCGGCGGACAACCTGCAGAAAATGGGCTACACCAACGTCATCTCCATGGACGGCGGCGTCCGCGATTGGCGTGCGAAGAACTACCCGATGACGACGGGATGAGCAGCCGAAGCGAACAATCAATCCGAAACCGCCGCTTGCGGCTTAGCGCTCGCGTGAAAACTTCCGAGCGCTAAGCCGCAAGCGGAAAATGCAAATAAGGACCCACCTCATGTTCACAATCAGCGCCTTCGCCGACGAAATCTCGCCCGATCCGCAGCAGCAGATCGATGTGCTCAAATCGTGCGGCGTGCGACACATCGAGTTCCGCTCGATCCTCGGCACGAACGTACTCACGCTCTCCGATGTACAGATTGCCAATTTCAAGTCGTTGCTCGATATGAACGGCTTCAAGCTCAGCGCCATCGGTTCGCCGATCGGGAAGATCAAGATCGACGACCCCTTCGAGCCACACCTCGAAAAATTCAAGCGGGCGATCCACCTGTGCGGTGTGTTTGGCACGAAGAACATCCGCATCTTCAGCTACTACCCGCCCGATAACTTCGATGGCGACTGGTCAAAATGGCGCGGTGAGGTCATGTCGCGCATGACGCAGAAATGCGAACTCGCGAAGAACGCCGGCGTGAGGCTCGTCCACGAAAACGAGCACCGCATCTACGGCGATTCGCCCGAGCGCGTCACCGACATGATGAGCACGCTGCGGAAATCGTTCTCGGCCGATGTGATCGGTGCCGTCCACGATCCCGCCAACTTCGTCTTCTGCGGCTATGACCCCTGGCAAGGCTGGCAGGCATCGAAGCCGTGGCTCGTGCACTTCCACATCAAAGACTGGAAGACCGCCGAACCACACGGCTCGATCCCCGGTGAAGGCCAAGGCCGTATGGCAGAGGTCATCGCCGAGGCGGTGACGATGAGCTACACCGGCTTCGCAACGATGGAACCGCACCTCCTCGGCGGCGGCCCCACCGGCGGCGTGACCGGCCCGGACCTGTTCCCGAAAGCCGTCGCCGCATTTAAGGCGATTGTGGAGAAAGCGGGCGGGAAGTATCAATAGTGTTTAGCCGCTCGCCTTTGGCGAGCGCGAACGTGACGTAACTCGAAAACGTGCGCTGCTCTCGCGCTCGCCAAAGGCGAGCGGCTAAACGGAAATCGGACCATGCAACAAGTCCACCTCCGCATCAATGACGCCGCCAATGGTAAGCCCACGCCGGTGCGCTTGCGCATCACCGATGCGGACGGACGCTACTACGCACCGCATGGCCGACTGACCGAGTTCGCGACCGGGCCAAACCAGGACGTCGGCGGCAACGTGCTCATCGGTCTGAAACCCTGGGCTTATATTGACGGCGCCTGCGAGATTCTCCTGCCGCCTGGCGAACTGCATATCGAAATCGCCAAAGGGCCTGAGTACAAGCCGATTAACGAGAAGATCGCGCTGCTGGCCGGCAAAATGTCGATGCGTTTTACGATTGAACGCTGGAGCGACCTGCGCGCTCAAGGCTGGCATTCCAGCGATACGCGTACGCATTTCCTCAGCACCGAGGCCGCGGCCCTCGAGGCCGCCGCCGAGGATGTCGACCTCGTGCATCTGCTGGCGAAGAAAATCACTTTGCGTGATGCATTCGGTAAAGCTGTGCATGCGATCCCGAACATCGTGGCGTTTACCGGTCAAAATCTGTGCCATGCGAATGATCGCCATGCCGTCGCCGTCGGCACGCTCAACGAGCATCCGGTTCTTGGCAGCCTCGCACTGCTGCATTGTCATCGCGTGGTCTTTCCGCTTAATTTCGGCGGGCCTCTGGGCCGTGAAGATTGGACGTTGTTCGATTGGTGCGAACAGTGCCATCGCAAAAAAGGCCTGGTCGTTTGGACCAATCCGCTACATCAGACGGAAGCGTTGACTTACGGCGAACCACTTGCTGATTTGATCCTCGGCGAGATCGACGCCTTTGAAGTCACGTTCTTCGAAAACTCGCCATTCGACGCCATGGCCGACTACTACCAACTCGCGAGCGCGGGTCTCATCGTGCCCTTGGTCGGCGCGAGCGGGAAGGATTCCAATGGAATCGCCCTCGGTATGATGCGGACCTACGCCCACCTCGACGACAGCGTGCCATTCTCCTTCGCGGCGTGGATCGAGGCGGTACGTGCCGGGCGCACGTACGTCAGCAACGGACCGCTGCTCGACGTCACCATCAATGGCCAGCGGCGTGGATCGCACATCGAATTGCAGACGAATGACGGGCCGCTGATTGTGCATGCCAAGGCGAAGAGCAATGTGCCGTTCGATCGGTTGGAACTCATGTGGAACGGCGACGTGATCGCCAAAATAAACGCGAGCTCGGAATGGCCTCATGGCGCAACCTTGGAGTTCAAACTTCCCGCAGCACAAAGCGGCTGGCTGGCGATACGCTGTGTCGGCGAGACGCTGCTGCCGAGCCGGCCCGCGCCGCAGCGTGTGTTCGCGCACACCTCCGCCATCGCAGTGCGGCGGGAAGGCTCATGTGATTGGGCGGATGCGCACACCGTACAAACGCTGCTTGCTGATTTGGAGGCGCTGCTCATCTGGGCCAGGGAAAAAGCTCGCTGCGACACGGCTGCCGAGCGGGAACGCCTCTGCCACGTGTTTGACGATGCCCGCATAGCCCTCGCAAAGAAAATAAGCCAAGCATGAGCCGTTTGACTTCCAGCGGTTCGCCGGGTATCATAAAAAGATGAGCAATTCAGTCCAACTTCCGATCGACATTAACATCGCGCAGGGAGTGCGTGTCGTCGTTGAGATCGTCGAAGATTTGATCCAGGGCTGAAGCACCTGCACGTGCTAGATATTCCCAAGCTCTGGAGATTCTCTCCAGGGCTTTTTTTGTTGGTCGTTTGTATCCCAGGGGTTTCGAATACCTTACCCTTGGGCTTGGGTAAAAAAATGAAACGCATCGAAATATACGACACGACGCTGCGCGACGGCAGCCAGGGCGAGGGTATCAACTTCTCGCTGCAGGATAAGCTGCTCATCACCCGGCGACTCGATGAACTTGGCGTTGACTACATCGAAGGCGGATATCCGCTTTCCAACCCCAAAGACTTTGAATACTTCCAAGAAGCATGTAAATTGACGCTCAAGCACGCCAAGGTCGCCGCCTTCGGCATGACACGCCGCAAGAATTGCGATCCAGCCGTGGATGTTTGCTTGAAGGCACTCGTCGATTCCAAAGCGGCCGTCATCACTATCGTCGGCAAAACGTGGGACATGCACGTGACCGAAGTCCTCGGCACGACGCTCGACGAAAACCTACGCATGATCGCCGACTCGGTGCGACATTGCAAATCACAACCCCACGTCACGGAGGTGCTCTACGACGCCGAGCACTTCTTCGACGGATTCAAGGCGAATCCCGAATACGCGATCAAGACGCTGAAAGCCGCGCTCGAAGGCGGTGCGAAGACGCTGATCCTGTGCGACACGAACGGCGGCACGCTGCCCGAAGACATCGCCGAGCGCGTGGCGAAAGTCCGCGGCGCTCTGCCCGGTGTGACGCTCGGCATCCACTGCCACAACGACTCCGACACCGCCACGGCGAATTCGCTCGCCGCCATCTATCAAGGCGCAACGCATGTACAAGGAACAATCAACGGCATTGGCGAACGCTGTGGCAACGCCGATTTGGTCTGCGTAATCGCCAATCTCGCCCTCAAACGTGGCTACGACATGCTGCAACCGGGCAGCCTGCGTCACCTGACGGAACTCTCACGCTACGTTTACGAAATCGCCAATATGAACTTCCGCAACGGCCAGCCGTTCGTCGGCACCAGCGCCTTCGCCCACAAAGGCGGCATGCACGCCCACGGCGTTGCACGCGTTTCCGCAAGCTATGAACATATCGATCCGTCGCTCGTCGGCAACGAACGCAGAATCCTCATCAGCGAGCTTTCAGGCCAATCGAACATCCTGATGAAGACCGCGAAATATGCCATCGAAAACAACAAAGAAATCAACGTCAAGCTGCGCGACATGGTGCAGGATCTCGAGAACCAAGGCTACGAGTTCGAGGCGGCGGAAGCCTCATTCGACCTGCTTGTAAAGAAAGCCATCGGAACCTATCGCGCGAAATTCGAACGACTGGGTTACCGCGTCAACGTAGAAACGCTGGCGAACAACGCGCTGACGACTGAAGCGACCGTCAAGGTGCGCATTGACGACACCATTCAGCACACCGTCGCCGAAGGCGATGGCCCCGTCAACGCCCTCGACGGCGCCTTGCGCAAAGCCCTGCAAGTCGCCTATCCGCGCTTGGCCGAAATGCAACTTGTCGACTACAAGGTGCGCGTCGTCAACTCTCGCGCCGGCACTGCAGCTCGAGTGCGCGTCGTCATCGAATCACGCGATCACGATGCCGTCTGGGGCACCGTCGGCGTGAGCGAAAACATCATCGAAGCAAGCTGGCTGGCATTGGCCGACAGCTTCGAGTACAAATTATTCAAGGACGTCGAAACGCAGACGTAAACCGTCAATGCGAGGTATTCCTGCCGATGTCCGACTCCGATCCCGACGGCAGTCACATGCTCTGGTTCAACCTCATAGGGTTAGCGCTCGCCGCGAGTTTGATAGGGGCGTTCTTTTGGTTTTATGGCAGCGAACTTTTCGGATTCGCTATGCTCTTTATTGATGGCGAGCCGGTTTGGCCGCAGTGATAGTCAATCCCCTGTTTATCGTTTAGTGCTTGCGAACCCCCATGCGAGCGCAAAACGCAAGCGATGAAGGATCAACGATGGAACTCGCGAAAGGGTACAACCCGCAGGAAGCCCAAGAGAAATGGCTGAAGTTCTGGAACGACCAGGGCTACTTCCACGCTCGGCCCGATTCGCGCGATCCGTATTGCATCGTCATCCCGCCGCCGAACGTGACCGGCGCGCTGCACATGGGCCACGCGCTCAACAACACGCTGCAAGACGTGCTCATCCGCTGGCGCCGCATGCAAGGCCGCAACGCCCTGTGGATGCCAGGCACCGATCACGCCGGCATCGCCACGCAGGCCGTGGTGGAACGACTCATCTATAGCCAGGAAAAGAAGACCCGCCACGAGATTGGCCGCGAAGAACTCGTGAAGCGCATCTGGGAGTGGAAAGACAAATACGAAGCCCGCATCCTTGGCCAACTGCGCCAAATCGGCGCGAGCTGCGATTGGGAACGCACGCGCTTCACGCTCGACCCGATCTGTGCCCGTGCGGTGCGCGAGACGTTCTTCAAAATGTTCAAAGACGGCCTGATCTTCCGAGGCAAACGCCTCGTGAACTGGGACCCGCATCTGCAAACCAGCGTGGCCGACGACGAAACCTACACCGAGGACACCAAGGGCGGGTTCTGGACGTTCAAATATCCGGTGAAATCTGAGCCCGAAGCGCAAGCGAGGGACGCACCAATACCCCTCGCTTGCGCTTCGGGCTCAGAAATTGCCAATGCGTACATCTGCTTCTCCACCACCCGTCCCGAGACGATGCTCGGCGATACCGCGGTGTGCGTGCATCC
>CAMAUE010000038.1 GCA_945861245.1 Singulisphaera sp. GP187 | reverse complement strand
GTTGGCAAGGGCGAGACTACCAAAAAAAGCCCGCCGCGCCCAGCCACGAATCACCCATGGCGAAAAGGGTTCAAGGAGAAGGAATAGGGAAATGGTTGCGGACATTTCTAATGCAACCAAAATGGGGACATTTCTATTGCGTTGCGACACAAAGGTCGTCCTCTCCTGTCAACTTCAAGCAACCCGGCGGCCTCGGATCGTCGCGCAGACCGACCAGTGCTTTTACAATCCTCTCTCGGATTTTGGCGGGTAGGCGATCCATCTGCTTTTCCGCCGACGCCTTGATGATGAGTTCATACATGACTTACAACCCGTGCTTTTTCTTGTACTCATCCAGTGTGACGCCGCCTTTTTCCTTGAGCGCCTTTTTCGCGGCCCGGATGTCGGAGCGGTTTTCCATCTCTTCCAGCAGCGCCAGATCGTCCATCGAAACCAGCGCGACCACGCCTTTGCCACGCCGCTCCAGAATGATGCGTTCGCCGGCATAAGCCACGCGATTGATAGCGTCGGCCAGGTTGTTGCGAATTTCCACGACGTTCATGTTCATGATTGGTACTCTCAGGAAGAATTGACTCTCATGTACATGATAGCTTGAATCGCCTTTCGTGGCAACGACAATCCCGTCTCTGGCGTCACTCGGAAAATAGCGGCGTGTCCAGCAGCGGCAAGCTCGAAGGCCTGACCTGTTCCGTGGGGCAGGCTGGAAAGCCTGCCCCACATTGGTGCGTCCCTGGGGTACATATTTAATTAAGAGAGAAGAGAAGAAGAAATAAGAATGGACGGATGAAGCACCGGTCTTTGCGATATTCACGCAAGTATCGTGAATCGCAACTATAATGTATCGCATGAAGCATATTGCGTGGGTACTCCTGTTTGTGGCCATCGGCGTGGCATCGCCCGTATCGGCGCATCCCGTGCCGCGGGATTCGCATGATCGCGTCATCGTGGTTCGGTTGCAGAAGGCGAAGGAGCCGAATCGGATTGCGGTGCGTATCGAGTATCGCCTTGAAGCGGATGAGACGACGATCATTCTCAACGACATGAAGCCGTTCGCGGACGAGGCGAACCCGCTCAATTTTCGCGGCGACATCCTGAAATATTACGCGATCTTTACCGAGAAGTACGCCGACGTTTTTGCCGACCGCCTGATGGTTCAGGTGAACGGCAAGCCAATCGCGCCGCTTCGTTGTTTGTCGCGGAGCCAGCGGTTGCGCGATGAGAAGGGCGAAGCGCTAGGGCATCTGCGCTGCGATTTCGTTTTCGAGAGCAGTTTCGATGTCAAACCAGGCCAGGCGCTGAAGGTCGATTTTCAGGATCAGACCTATCACTCGAACGGCATCGCGCCGGAGGCTGGCCTACTGACCTTGAGCATGGTCAACGAAACGGGCCTGGCGATCACCAGCAAAACCGAAGCTGACGAAGCCCTGCGGAAGAAGCCGTTGCAAGATCTCGGTCCTGACGACGAAGAGCGAGTTCGCCGGGTGAGCGTCACGTTGACCATGCCAGCGGCGAAGGAAGTGCCGCCAAAACAGAGCGAGACCGTCCCGCCCGCGCCGCTGGAGAAAGGCACGACACCAGAGAAAACGTCATCGCACGACGAGAGTCGCCTGCTTCAACTCGTGCTTCACAATGACTACGGCTTTTTACTTACAATGATTCTGGCGTTCGTGTTCGGTGCCGCTCACGCACTCACGCCAGGGCATGGCAAAACGCTCGTGGCGGCGTATCTCGTCGGCGAGCGCGGCACGATCTGGCATGCCATTTACCTCGGCTCGGTCACCACACTCACACACACCGGCGCGGTCATGTTCATTGCCGTCATCCTCGTGTGTCTTCCTGCGAACATGCAACATACGTTTCGCGCCTGGATTCAGAACGGCCTCGGCCTCGTCATGGGCCTGATGGTCGTCTGCATGGGCTTTTGGCTCTTACTTCAACGCCTCGCCGGTCGCGCGGATCATATCCATCTCGACGGCGGGCACGATCATCATCCTTCAGGCAAAATGAGCTGGTGGGGCCTGACGCTGCTCGGCATTACCGGCGGAATGATCCCATGCTGGGATGCGGTCGGCATACTGTTCATAACCACGGGCACGAACCAGATATGGCTCGTATTACCCGCCGTGCTCGTTTTTAGCGCGGGGTTGGCGGTTGTGCTCGTCGCCATCGGCATCATGGTCGTGCAGGTGCCGCGGTTCGTCGAATCGCGCATGGGCGACGGTCGACTCCTGCGCAGCTTGCCGATCGCCAGCGCGATTATCGTGATCGGCATGGGCTTTTGGCTGTGCTATGAAGGCGTGCATGGCGGGAACTGAAATGAAAAACCAGGCTCAAGGGTTGCCGCTTGCGGCTTAGCGCTCGCAATGCGCCATGTGAGCGCTAAGCCGCAAGCGGGATCACGGCACATCGGCTTCCGCTTGCGCCTTCTTTCGCCTCGCATATTCGTGCACCGCGTCCGTCTGTTCGTCGGTTTCGATCGAGCCAGGGCGTAGTCGGCGGATGCGCGTAATGGCATCGCGAGCGTTCATGTTTTCTTGCGCGATCATCCAGCACGCCAGAATCGTTCCCGTGCGGCCCAATCCGGCGGCGCAATGGATGCCGACGCCGAGCGTTTGCGCATGCGCTTTGTCGATGGCAGTGATGCAGCGGTTGATCTGCTCCTGCGTCGGCGCCGTCATGTCGGTGATCGGCACATGCAACGACAGCAGTCCGGCGTCGTTGATCCACGAGCGGGCCGGCGCGTCCTCCGTCAGACAGACGATGAGCTGCAGCCCTTGCTCGCGCAACCAGCGGTAGTCGTCCAATTCATAGGGACGTCCCATCGCCGCCAGCCGAGGTTTGTCGATCCAGGAAAATCCGTCCGGTGCGCTCATAGAAACAGCGTATGAAATGCCAGCATCCAAGCCCAAGGGTGAGGTACTCCGAACCCCATAGGCATCAACTTAGGGAACTCAAGCCAGGCAATCAAATTTGAACCACAGAGGCACAGAGGACACAGAGTAAATACGAAGAATGGGGGCAGAGAAGGCAGGCTGAATCGTTTAGTGTTCTTTTCACTATTCCGCGAATTTCCTCTGTGCCCTCTGTTTCCTCTGTGCCTCTGTGGTTAGGTTGCATTTGCCTGACACCATGTCCTTAAGTTGATGCCTATGGGGTTCGGAGGACCTCACCCTTGGGCCTTGTTCATTCAATCGCTCATCTTCAGCGGCTTGTGGCCGAAGCGTTGACGCGATTGATTCGCTTGCTCCCAGACTTTCGGATTGCTTTCGAGGAAATCGATGAGGTGCCCCGTCGAGATGCCGACCGCTTTGGCCGCATCGCTCACGCGGCCAAGATGCGTTTCGAGCACATCCAATATCAGGCTTACGACGACCCAGAAGTGCGGCGACTTTCTACTCAGCTCGATTCGGCCGGCGGGCGAGCGCGCCGAGGCGAGTTCCTCGCGTTGGGAAAAGGAACTCAACTCCTCGGCGCTAATCGGCTCGCGCAGCTTCAGCATGAATGCGTACCGAAGACGGATGAGCGCCTTCGCTTTGTTTTCATGCTGCGAACGACTCTCCTCGGCGATGACGAGCAACCTGCTCGGCAGATGGCGGATGCGCACCGCCGAGCTGGTCTTGTTGCGCTTCTGCCCGCCCGGTCCCGAGGCGCGATAGGTATCGACCTCGCAATCGGCGAGCAGCTGGGCGTCGGTTTGGTGAAACCAAGCGGTGCGGGACATAAGAAGAAATCACAAATCTCAAACGCAAGCCCGCAGGCGACGCAGGAGCCTGCGCGGGTCGAACCCGGCAGGCTCCTGCGTCGCCTGCGGGCTTGGTAGAAACTACGCCTCCAACCGCCACGGGGCACGCACGGTACGAGCGGTATGGCCGTTCGCTGCTGCCGCGTTTTCGCCGGTGAATAGCTGCGTGACCGGATTCCACGTCAGCGTTTGGCCGGTGAAGAAGCGCGTCGCGATGACGCCGAGATGGCAGATGCTCACGGAACGATGCCCGACGCTTGCCGGGCAGACCGTTTGATTGCGCGACCGCACACACGAGATGAAGTCGTTCATGTGGCTCGTCGCCCGTGGCAAGCGGATCGCCGTCGCTGGCAGCGGATCTTCGAGCAATGCGGGAGCGCTCGCTTGGATGGTCGATCGGCTCACCCAGAGCCATTTGTTGTCGTCGCCTTCGAAGAGGATGCCGTTGCCTGCGACGCGCGGCTGCCCGCCGACGGTTTCGCGGATCGGCCAACCCATGGCGGGGCCGTTGCGACATACGAGTTGCGTGCCCGCGGCGCCGTTCGGGCCGTTGCCGTAGGTGTAGGTGACTTCAAAGCTCGGATGGCAGTTGTACGAGTTCGGTTTACCGGAGGGTGCTGTGCCGGTGCCGCGAACGCTCATGGGGCCGGATTCGTCCATGCCGAGAGCCCATTGGGCGATGTCGTTGTGGTGTGCGCCCCAGTCGGTCATTTTGCCGCCCGAGTATTCGTACCACCAGCGGAATTCGTAATGGCAGCGTTCGGGAACGTGATCGACCTGCGCGGTCGGGCCGAGCCAAAAGTTCCAGTCGAGGCCTTCGGGCGCGGGCCGAGCCGCGAACGGCCCGCCGACGGGGTTGTCGCCGATCAGCGTCGTGATCTTGCGAACCCGGCCGATTCGGCCATTGCGTATCAGCTCAGCGGCGAGACGGAATCGGCCGCCGTACTCGGTCCGCTGTTGCGTGCCGACTTGGAACACTCGGCGAGTCTCGCGCGCGACACGATGAACGAGCTTGCCTTCCTCAATGGTCAACGTCATCGGCTTTTCGCAATAGACATCTTTGCCTGCCTTCATCGCCGCGATGGCGACGAGAGCATGCCAATGGTCCGGTGTGCCGATGGTGACGGCGTTGATGTTGCGATCGGCGAGCAGCTGGCGGAAGTCGCCATGCACGGTGCAATCGCGGCTGCCGCCGCTGGTGGCAGTGCGAACGAGGTTCTGCGCGAACTCGGCATTGGGCCGATCGACATCGCAGACGGCGGACATGAGCACGCCGGTCTCGTTCATGGCGGCCTGCATGATGTGCACGCCGCGTTCGCCGCGGATGGGTGCGTTGCCTGTGCGTCGGGTGCGGTTGGTGCCGGTGCCGATCGCGCCCATGACGATGCGATCGTTCGCCCCGCCGGCGGCCGGTTGTGTCGTTTGTGCTTGGGCGAGAAGTTCCTCAGCGAACCAGAGAGGCAGCCCGGTCGCGCACAGCCCGCCGACCGAGTGGGCCAAAAAGCCACGCCGCGATAGATTTCCACGATTCATCATGCGATCTCCCGAAAGTAGTGAGCAACGAGTTGGATGATAAGATGTTAAGCCGAAGCGATGAGAGGAGCAAGCGAATTCTCCGTACTGTTTCGTTTAGCCGCAACGCGCAGCGGAGCGTGGGATTCGGTTCGCGCTCCGCTGTGCGTCGCGGCTAAACGAAACCTGATTAAGATTACGCAATGGTTGCCAAGAAATAGAAATCGACCCTGGCTGTGAATCGCGAACCATATCTCGGCGATTAGTGTCAGGTAAATATCTTCCATGCCGGGCAGCGGTTTTGTTCGCTAATCACCTGAGTCGAACGTTCCTCCTGTTCTATCCTGTTCTATCCTTGGCTGTACTGCTAGGATAAAGGCAGCCCGACAGGAGAATCAGGATGAAAGTCATTCTCGCGAATCCGCGCGGTTTTTGCGCGGGCGTCAATATGGCAATCGAAAGCCTCGATCGCGCCTTGCAGTTATTTGGCACGCCGCTCTATGTGTACCACGAGATCGTGCACAATCTGCACGTCGTTGAGCGTTTTCGCCGACGTGGCGTCGTGTTCGTCAACGCAATTGACGACATTCCCGTGAATTCGGTCGTGCTTTACAGCGCGCATGGCGTGTCGCCGGCGATTCGGAATTTGGCAGTGGAGCGCAATCTCAATGCCATCGACGCCACCTGCCCGCTAGTCACGAAAGTGCATCTCGAAGCGATCCGCTTTGCAAAAGAAGGCTACACCATCCTTTTGATCGGCCATGAGGGGCATGACGAAGTCGCCGGCACGATCGGCGAGGCGCCCGGCAGCATTCGCCTGGTGCAAGACGAGCAAGAAGTAGCGGCCCTGGACCTGCCCGCCGATGCGAAGGTCGCTTTCCTCACGCAGACGACGCTGAGCGTTGACGACGCCGAGGTCATCATTCGGGCTCTTCGCAAACGATTTCCGAATATCGTCGGGCCGAAGAAAGACGACATTTGCTATGCCACGCAAAATCGTCAGGAAGCGGTCAAGGAGATCGTGCCCGAGGCGGACATGGTCATCGTCATCGGCAGCCAAAATAGCTCGAACAGCCTGCGTCTCGCCGAGATCGCACGCACGTTGGGAAAGCAAGCGCATCTCATTGACGGGGTCGGCGAGATCGACAATCTCTGGTTCGTCGGCGTCACGTGTGTCCTAGTCACCGCTGGCGCCAGCGCGCCGGAAGATGTCGTACAGGAATGCGTCGAATACCTGACGCGGCACTTCTCGGCGACGGTTGAAACTCGCACGATCCGCGACGAAGATGTCAGCTTCCACCTGCCGAAGGAGCTGCGCTCGCTGACGTTGGTGAGTTGAGGGGAACGCATTCCGTTTAGCCGGTCGCCTTTGGCGAACGCGATCTGCGTGTCGTGCGGTACATGTTCGCGTTCGCCAAAGGCGACCGGCTAAACCAATAAGCAGGTAAACAATCGTATGCCCGACGGCGTCACATTTGAATCACCTGATTGGATGGAGCGCGAGGAAAAAACTCTCGCGCCGTATGCGATGCGCACGCGCGCAAGCGCGGGACGCAAGCACGCCGAGCCTCCGCATGCGTTTCGTACGCTGTACCAGCGTGATCGCGATCGCATCGTGCATTCGACGGCGTTTCGTCGGCTGATGCACAAGACACAGGTGCTCGTGCCCCATATCGGCGACTATCATCGCACTCGGCTCACGCATACGCTAGAAGTCACCCAGATCAGCCGAACCATCGCGCGGGAATTGGGCCTGAACGAAGATTTGACCGAAGCGATCGCCTTGCTGCACGACGTCGGCCATCCGCCGTATGGCCATGCCGGCGAGACGGCGCTGGATGAATGCATGCAAGATCACGGCGGATTCGAGCACAATCGGCATGGGCTTCGACTGGTCGAGTTGCTGGAATACCGCTATCCCGATTTTCCCGGCCTGAACCTGACGCGCGAAGTGTTGGAAGCACAAGCGATGCACAGCAAACGGCCCCAGGCGGCGGAGGTCGCGCCGTATTTGCAGGTGGGCCAACCGTTGCTGGAAGCACAAGTCGTCGATGCCGCCGACAGCCTGGCATACGACTGCCATGATGTCGATGATGCCCTGAGCGTCGGGCTGATTGGGCTGAACGACTTGGCCGACGTGCCGTTCTGGTGCGAAGCGGTCGAGCGCGTCAAGGTGGAGCATGCGGCGGTGAAGGCGGAGCAATTCCAACCGACCGTGGTTCGGCAGTTGATCGGTTGGCAGGTGCTCGATTTATTGGAGACGACGCGGAAGAATTTGCGCAACGAGAACATCCGCACGGTGGCAGATGTCAGGCAGTGCGAGCATTTGCTGGTGACGACGAGCGCAGGGGTGCGACATCTCAAAGCGGAGTTGGAACGGTTTTTGCATGAACGGGTGTATCGTCATTATCGCGTGATGCGGATGGCGTACAAAGGCCAACGGATGTTGCAGGCGATGTTCGAGGAGTTCTGTCAACACCCGCGCACGATGCCGCCGCGATATCAACTGCTTGCTTTGCAAGGAGTTCGAGAGCAAGTGGTGTGTGATTATTTGGCGGGCATGACGGATCGTTACGCGCAGGAAGAATACCTCAGGCTGTTCCAACCCGCTTCGCTTGCATAGAATAGTGGATGGGAACACGAACCGACTGCGCCCGAATCGAACCTACCTACCTCGCTGTCCACTCGTGTTTTTCAATATTTTCTTGTGAACGTTTCATTGACCTGTTCGTCTGTTTATTCAGAGTAATCGGAGTCCGCGTCGGGATTTATTGCGTGTTTCCGAGCCTGAGCGCCAGCGAAGGGCATCTTGGCCCTTCGCTGGCGCTCAGACTCGGAAAGTGCGGATTAGTGATTTAACCGCCCAACCACGGAGGCGCCTTTGTCTACTACCTTCAGTGACCTATTTTTGACCGGCTCGAAGAAGCTGCTCTGGACGGCGCGGGGCATATTCGTTGCCATCGTGATCAGCATTGTGACGGATTCTCTCGTCTTCGGTCTGGATAAGGAGAACCAGTTTGCGATCGGCGTCACGTTCGCCGCGTTGGCGTTCTCAGCATGTATCGCGGTGATCGTTCTTGATGTACGTGCCAAAGACAAGGACATGGCGACGCTCTCCGCTGTCTATTTCGGCCTGCTGCTTGGTTATTTCATCGGCAGCGGCTTCGCGGCAGCGGTGCAGCCTCTTATCAATGCCTATTTTGCCGAACGCCTGCCGTTGCCGGGTCAGATTGTGCGATTGGAAAAAATGGTTGCTTTGCTCATGATCGTGTCGAGTTGTTACATCGTAGTTTCCACGTTGATCCAGACCAAGGACGAATTTCGCTTTATTATCCCTTATGTGGAGTTCTCCAAGGACCTGAAAGGCGCGAAACCGTTAGTTTTGGATACCAGTGTGATTATCGATGGGCGAATTGCCGATATTTGTGATACGGGGATCATCGACACAAAACTGATCGTACCCCGGTTTGTCTTGCAGGAGTTGCAGGGTATTGCCGACAGTTCCGACAAAATTCGGCGAAATCGCGGTCGGCGTGGGCTGGATGTGCTCAAGAAACTGCAATCGAACGAAAAGATCGAGCTGCAGATGAGCGAGGCGAACCTGCCGGAACTGCGGGAAGTTCAGAAAGTGGACGAGCGCCTGGTGATTTTTGCTAAATCGATGAGCGCGCGGTTGGTGACGAATGATTTCAATCTGAACAAGATTTGCCAATTGCAGGGTGTGGATGTCATCAACCTCAATGAGCTTTCCAACGCCTTGAAGCTGGTCGCGCTGCCTGGCGAAATATTGCTGGTGAAGATAACGAAACAGGGCGATCAGATCGGACAGGGCGTCGGGTATCTCGACGACGGCACGATGGTGGTCGTCGAGCAAGGCCGAAACGCAATTGGGCATGAGACGCCGATTATCGTCACGAGTGTATTACAAACGCCGGCGGGACGAATGATCTTCGGTCGGCTGGGTGGAACAGGTGAACATCCGGTATTGAATTAAGGCAAACATACCGTTGCGGGAGTTTCACAGTGGCCAACGGCGGGTTCAAGACGGTGTTGGTCCTTTTCGCGGTCGCCCTGGCCGCCGGCGTCCCGCATGCGCAGACGCAGCCCGCAGCTGGCAAGCCCAACGATTTGGAGTTGGTGCAGAAACTCATCGGCATCCGCCGGGATTATCAAAAAACGCTTGAGCAGCTTCGCGTCCACTATTACAACGCTCAGGATCTCGAACGGATGCGCTGGGCGGAAGAAGAGCTTCGCCACTTCCATCGCATTCCCAAACACGCCTTCATCCTCGATCTTGACGTGCCCCCACAAAACCTCAACGGCAACCAAAATATTCCCGAAGCGAACAAGCTGTTCATGTGGGCGATGCAGTACAAGGACAAGGGTTGGGGCAACGATTACACTGACAATCAGCGCCGGGCCGAACTGATCTTCCAAGAAATCCTCACCAAGTACCCGCAGAGCAACAAAATCGATGAGGTCGCATTTATGCTGGGCGACATTTACGAGAGCAAGGCCTACAAGCAATACTATCGAGCCGCCGAATATTACATGCGCTGCGTGCAATGGAACATCAAAACCCAAAGCGAAGCCCGCATTCGAGCGGCGCGCATCTATGACAAACAGCTCAACAACCGCGCCAAGGCCATCCAAATGTACCGTGAAGTCACGTCGCATGAAACCAACGCCCAACGTACCCAAGAGGCGCAAAAGCGCCTCGCAGAACTCAGCGGCTCGAAGTAGCTTTGCATCTTCCGCTTACGGCCTTTGGGCTCGTGCGGCATATCCCGATCGCTAAGCCGCAAGCGGAAAATTCCGTTGGTTCGCGCAATAAATTCCGCCTCCTTATCATCT
Source organism: Singulisphaera sp. GP187 (assembly GCA_945861245.1). Classification (GTDB taxonomy): domain Bacteria; phylum Planctomycetota; class Planctomycetia; order Gemmatales; family Gemmataceae; genus SIAQ01. The sequence continues at coordinate 28,551 of CAMAUE010000038.1, read as the reverse complement.
CGTTTCTTGACAGCAGTTCCCCCCCTGTTAGAATGGCGCTAGGGATTATTTCTGAAAAGGTCACTCGGGTGGAATTTGGTCATGCATAAGTGTGAGCGTTGTGCAAGCCCTGCGACCGTGCATATCACGGAAATCCTCAGCGAGGGAAAGTTCGAGGAGCACCATATCTGCGAACCATGTTATCCGAAGTATGTTCACGACGCACAAAACAAAGGCGACGGCAAACCGCTCGGCACGGGGTCGCCCGAGCTCGAAGAAGCGTTATTAGGGCAGCAGGAATGCCCGAGTTGCGGCCTAAAGTTCGTCGATTTCCGCAACAAACATCGGCTCGGCTGTCCCAACGATTACCAAGTCTTTCAGACCGACCTGAGGCCCCTTTTGGAAAACATTCATGGTGAAACGCGGCACGTGGGGAAAACACCGCGACGGCTTCCTAAGATTAAGAAGGAAGAAGCGCGCCTCGCCGAGTGCCGGCAGAAACTCAAACGTGCGATCGAACGTGAGGACTACGAAGAGGCCGCCCATTTGCGAGATCAGATAAAGACGCTCGAGGAAGCGTAAGCGATTGTTTAGCCGCTCGCCTTTGGCGAGCGTGGGTTCGTGCTCGCCAAAGGCGACCGGCTAAACATCCGAGCATTGTGATTCCAACATTTGGGGACAGGATCATCCCGTGAAATGCCAATCGTGCGGGCAAACCGCGCTCGTGCACCTGACTGAGATTGTCAATGGCAAGAAGCGTGAAAACCACTTCTGCCAGGAGTGTGCCGAGAAACAGCAACTGCTCAAGCAGCAGGATTTGAACCTGACGGCGATTCTGCAATCGGTGATCGGGCAGCACGTCGGCGCGCAGGTCGATGAACTGGCGCGATTGACCTGCCCATCGTGCGGGATAAAGTATATGGAGTTCAAAGCGGCGGGACGCTGCGGCTGTCCGCGCGATTACGACGTCTTCCGCGTCCCGCTGTTGCCTCTCCTGGAACGTATTCACCGCGGAGTTCGGCACGTCGGCAAAATTCCGCCGCACGCCGTCGAACGCGCTAGTGTGCTCATTGAATTGCGCGAGCTTCGCAAACTGCTGCGCGAAGCCGTCGAAAGCGAAGGATACGAGGAAGCCGCCCGCCTGCGCGACCTCATTAAAGATAAGGAAAACGCGGATGATCCTGGATAATCTCACGTCCACCAGCGGCGAATGGCTACGCGCCAACGGGCCCGAGGCGGACATCGTCATATCGAGCCGAATACGCCTCGCACGCAACCTCTCCACCTACCCGTTCACCAATCGCGCAAGCGCGCACCAGAAGGCCGAGATCGAGGCCAAACTCCGCGGCTACATCGAGAAACTCGACTTCAACCCCAGGCTCGAGTATCTCAACCTCTCCACCGTCGTGCCGCTTGATCGCCAGCTTCTCGTCGAACGCCAGCTCATTAGCCGGGAACTCGCCAATAGCGAAGGCCCGCGTGGCGTCGGCGTGGCGCCGAACGAGATTATCAGCATCATGGTCAATGAGGAGGACCACATCCGCTTGCAGGTCATCCGCAGCGGGTTCGCCCTCGACGACGCCTGGCAGGACGCCGACCAGCTCGACGATAAGCTCGAAGAACGCGCGCCATACGCCTTCAGCGAAGAGTTCGGCTACCTTACCGCCTGCCCGACCAACGTCGGCACGGGGCTGCGCGCCAGCGTCATGCTTCATCTGCCCGCGCTCGTGCTTTCCAAACATATCGAGAAAGTCTTTCGCGCCTTGCAGAAAATCAACCTCGCCGTCCGCGGCCTTTATGGCGAAGGCAGCCGGGCGTCTGGCGACTTCTACCAGATTTCCAACCAGGTGACGTTGGGCAAAAGCGAAACCCAGATCATCTCCGAAATTCGCGATGTCATCCCGCAGATCATCACCTACGAACGTCAGGCTCGCCAGGACATGTTGCGCGACAACCGCCATGCCATCCTCGATCGTTGCTCCCGCGCCTTCGGCACGCTCAAGTCGGCCAGCATGATGACCTCCGAAGAAACCATGGACCTCCTGTCTTGGGTTCGGCTCGGCGTCAATCTCGGTCTGGTCGACCAGATCACCATCGGCGAACTTAACGAGTTGTTCATCCACACGCAACCCGCGCATCTGCAAAAAGTGCTCGGCAAACAGCTCGATAGTGAGGAACGCAACTCCGAGCGCTCTCGCTTTCTTCGGGCCAGGTTGCGCGAAATCGAGAACCAGATGAATTGAAGTATGCCGCTTGCGGTGTGGCGATTGCGTGAAACACTCCGAGCGCTAATCGGCAATCAACAGTTACGAAACGCCCGGCCCATCGTTCTTATTGAGACCACTCCAGCATCGAGAAACCCGCCAGAGGATTACCGTCATGCGTCGCTTGGCATTCGCTTCGTTCCTGATTGCTTGCACCCTCGGCCTGGTTGCCTCGCCTGCCTGGACGGGCGACGACAAACCCGCTGGCCCGATTTCGATCAGCTATCATGGCCAATCGTTTTTCATTTTGACGACGCCAAAGGGCACGAAGATCGCCTTCGATCCGCATGCGATCTTGGATTATGGCCGAATGCAAGGCCTCGAAGCCGATGCCGTCTGCATAAGCCATAATCACAACGATCACACACGGCACCAAGTGCTAAACGTGGAAAGCAAACGCAAGCTCAAAATATTCATGGGTCTCAAAGGCCAGTTGCTCAAATCGGATTGGAGCGTCATCGACGAAACCGTCGGCGATGCCCGCATTCGCAACGTCGGTGTCTATCACGACGATCAAGAAGGCCTGCAGCGAGGCAAAAACTCGGTCTTCATTATCGAGACCGGCGGCTGGAAAATCGCACATCTCGGCGATCTCGGCCACCTCCTCACTCCCGCGCATCTGAAACGCATCGGACCCGTCGATGTCATCATGATCCCCGTCGGCGGCATCTACACCATCAACGGCTCGGAAGCAAAGAAAGTCGTCGAACAGCTCAAACCCAAGGAATACATCTTCCCGATGCACTACGGAACCAAAGTGTTCGACGCCGTGCTGCCCATCGATGAGTTCTTGGATGACCAGGACAAGCGAAAGATTGCCGTCTCGGATGAAAATGTGATCACGCTCAACAAGGATGCAACACGTCCACGGCCGTTGATCGTGCAATTGCACTATTGGCCCAAGGAAGCGGCGAAGAAAGAGGAGAAGAAGTAGTGATCGATCCGAGCCACGCACGAAGTAAGTGGTTGGAACGTACCACTTACTTCGTGCGTGGCTCGGACGATGGAAGCCCAGTGGTTCGGAGTACCTCACCATTGGGCTTACCGCTTGCTCATCTCGCGCATCAGCGTCGCCACGCCGTGCTCGAGCATATCGTCGCGGACATGCTTGTAGCGGATGACGCCTTTCGCATCGATGACGAAAACCGCGGGCCAACCCTGAATGTTCCAGCGTGTCGCGATCGGGCCGTCGGAGGTGCCGCCGTCCCAGAAATTGCGCCAGGTGATGCGTTCCTGCTTCAGCACATTGGTTAATTTCTGGCCAGCGGTGTCGCTGTTGACGCCGAGCATCGTGAACGGCTGGCCTTCAAATCGCTTTGTGAACGCTCGTTCTTGTGGCAACATCGCCATGCAGTGCGGACACCACGTGCCCCAGAAGACGAGCACGACGACTTTGCCTCGGTAATCGCTGAGTTTGATCTTGGTGCCGTCGATGTCCTCGCCTACGATGTCCGGCGCGGTCTTGCCAACCATGAGATTGCGCAACTCAAAAAGCTCACTCTCGGCGGCTTTGCCGAGCACGGTGCGTTTGTAGGAGATGAAGGCGTAATCTTTCTGCACGCGGATGAGCGTCTCTTCCGCCTGGCGCATGAGTGCGACCCGGTCGGTGTCGCACATCTGTTTGAAGAGCTCGGGGCCGACGAACGGTTCGACGTTCTTGGCCCAGGCAGGTTGCAGGTGCAATTGCTCCGCTGTGAAGCAGTAGTTCTTCAGGTGCAGCGCGAGGTGGAACCCGGCTCGGCCCCGCACGATGCCGCTGGGGTGCTTGTCGAATACCGCTTTGAGAAACGTCGCCGCCGATGCGAACGGTGCGATGGCCAATCGCTCGAATAATTTTTCGTTGTCCTTGTGATCGGCGTACTGGCTTGCGAGGAGCGTCATCGCCTCGGCGTAGGGCTTGGCGGCGGCGGGGATCAGTTCGCTAGTCTCCGTGATCCAGACCAGGCTAGCATACGCCGCCGAATCTCTCGGTTGTTGCTTGGCCAAGTCGAGAAACCGTAACGCGAACTTCGGCTGCGGATTCTCATCGCGATAGATCTGACTGACTTCGGCTTCGTTCGCGGATTGCAGACGCTGTCGGAACGCCTGAGAGGCTTCCCCGTAGTCCTTGACGAGCGCGTCGTACTTCGTCTGAGCGTGCAACGGTGTCGCGCACCAGGCTGTGAGGTAAATGCCAAAGAAAATCGGCGAGATAATCGGACGCATGATAGAACCCTCCGAACAAATTGCGGCGAAGCGGGATGCAACCATCCTACGGAATGACGACAATTCGTGAATGCGTCGCTGTTTAGCCGCTCGCCTTTGGCGAACGCGGACGCAATGGATGTGCGGAATGATGTCGCGCCCGCGCTCGCCAAAGGCGAGCGGCTAAACGAAAATTGATATAATGCCCAAACCCGCGAAATGCCCTATTGTCACGTTTATCGGATTAAGCCTCATGAATCGCATCGTCGTTACATCCGTGTTGTTGTTCTCCGCATCGTCGCTTTTTGCTCAGGCGCCGATCCGGTTCGCGAGAACGCCCGCCATCTCGCCCGATGGCAAGCTAGTCGCGTTCAGCTACCACGGCGATATCTGGACCGTCGGTGTCAAAGGCGGCGTTGCCCACCACCTCACGATGCACGAGAAGCATGACTACACCCCGATCTTCAGCCCCGACGGCAAATGGCTCGCCTTCTCGTCGAACCGATACGGAAGCTACGATGTCTTCATCATCCCCGTCGAAGGCGGCAAGCCACGCCGACTGACGCATGACTCAGCCGACGACATCGTCAGCGGTTGGGCGCCGGACAGCCAAAGCGTGCTGTTCAACACAAACCGCCTGACCGATGTGCCAGTTCGTTTCGAGTTGTACTCCGTATCGATCAACGGCGGACGGGCGAAGCAGATCAGCGCCTTTGAAGGCCGCGATGGCGTCTATTCACCGAAAGGCGACAAGATCGCCTATGTGCGTGGCCCCGGCCTGTGGTATCGCAAGGGCTACCGCGGATCGTCGAACGACGACCTCTGGCTCAGCGACGCCGACGGCGCGAACAACCGCCGACTTACGACGCACGACGGCCAAGACAACTACCCGATGTGGTCTGCCGATGGCAAGCAATTGTACTATGTCAGCGATGTCGCCAGCGTGCAGACGAACATCGTGCGAATTGATATCGACGGCGCCGCCCAGAAGTCGGAACCAGTGCGCATCACCCATCACAAGGACGACAACGTCCGCCGGGCGCGCATCAGCGCCAACGGCGAAGTCATCATCTATGAGGCAGGCGTCGATATTTGGGTGCATTCGATCAAGCAAAACAAAAGCGAGAAGCTGCGCATCATCGTCAACGCCGACGACAAGGCAAACTCCGAGACTGTGCGGACGCTCACTACGGGCGCGACCGAATATGTCTGGTCGCCGGACGAAAAGCACGTCGCTTTCGTCGTGCATGGCGAAATCTTCCTCATGCCGCGCGTCGGCGGCAAAGCGAAACGTCTGACCGACAGCCCGGCGTTCGATCATGGCATCGCCTGGTCGCCGGACGGCAAGAAGCTGCTCTTCCTGTCCGATCGCGCTGGCCAAGAAGACATTTATACCCTCGAATCCGACGATCCTGAGCATCCCGATCTCGTCAACGCCCTTCGCTACAAAGTCAAGCGCATCACCAACTCGCCGGAAGCGGAGCTGGGCGTCAGCTTCTCGCCCGACGGCAAACGCGTCGCATTCTTGCGCGCCAGCAAATTGATGACCATGAACCCCGATGGCACGGACCAAAAAATCCTCGTCGGCGATCGCCAGGTCTTCGACTACGATTGGGCACCCGATGGCAAATATCTTTGTTACGCGGGCATGGACGGCTCGTTCGCCAGCGAACTGTTCATCATCCCGGCGACCGGCGCCACGGCGCAGGAACCGGCCCGCAACATCACCCGCTTCGCCACCTTCAACAGCGGCATGACCTGGAGCCGAACCGGGAACAAACTCGCCTTCATCAGCCAGCGCAAAGGCAATCTCGCCAGCGCCTACGTATTGTCATTGCAAAAACCGGCCGGCAGCGGTGCCGCCACCGGCAAGGATATCGACTGGGACAACATTCATCTGCGCGTCAAGCAGCCCGCCAACATGAGCATCAGCGAATGCGCGATCGCCAACGACGGCACGAAAATCGCCTTCCGCGCCACCACCGACGGCGTTGACGACCTGTGGCTCGCAAACGTCGATGGCGGATCGATCCAACGGCTAACCATCGGCGGACTCAAACCGACGCAAATCCAGTGGTCACGCTACTTCTCAGGCCAAATCTATTTCCGCGACGGCTCCGGCGCCCTCCGCGCCGTCATGATCGGCGGGGCGACCGTCGTCGGGCCGTCCACTGTCGCCTTCACAGCAAAGCTGACGATCCGCCAGGATGAACTCTTTCGTGAGATGTTCGACCAAAGCTGGCGGGCGCTCAACGAGAACTTCTACGACAAAAACTTTCACGGTGCCAACTGGGAGAAAATCCGCGATAAGTATCGCCCCGTCGTCGATCACTGTGCCGTGCGCGAGGATCTCTACGCTCTCGTCAGCCTGATGCTGGGCGAACTCAACGCCTCGCACCTTGGCATCTTGGGTACGCCCAGCACCGCCGACCGCGAAACCGGCGACCTCGGCTTGCTCTTCGATCGCAGCCATACCGGACCCGAACTGAAAATCGCCGAGATCATCAAGGACGGCCCTGCCGACCGGCATGGCATCAACCTCAAGCCGGGCGATCTTATCACGCGCATCGATGGCGTTGACCTTGGCGCAAACATCGAACTCGCCAAGCTCTTGAACGACAAGGTCAGCGAAGTCGTCATCCTGCAACTCACCGACCCGCGCGCCGCCGACAGCAAACGCCGAGTTGAAATTCGGGCGGAGAAGCGGTCCAAGATCAACGATCTGATGTACGAACGCTGGATCGCCAAGAACGCCCAGCGCGTCAGCGAACTGAGCAACGGCAAGCTGGGCTACATCCATATCCCGAGCATGACGGAGCCGGGCCTGGAACGCTTCGTTCGCTCTCTCTATTCCGACAACTTCGACAAGGAAGGCATCGTGCTCGACGTGCGTTTCAACGGCGGTGGTTTCACCCACGATCAGGTGCTCAACTATCTCGTCGGCAAGGAGCACACGATCTTCAGCCATCGCGACGGCGGGTCGGGCTGGGTCCTTCGTTCCGGCGACCGCAAGTGGACCAAGCCGCTCACGCTGCTCATGAACAACCGCTCGTTCTCCGATGCCGAGATATTCCCGCACGCCTTCCGCACCTGGGGTTTGGGCAAGCTCGTCGGCCAACCCACGGGCGGATTCGTCATCGGCACGCGCAGCCTTTCGCTCATCGACGGCTCGCAGATCCGCACGCCACGCATCGGCGTGCATACCGTCAAAGGCGTAAACATGGAAAAAGAAGGCGTGCAACCCGACGTACTCATCGAGCCGCTGCCCGATGATCTGGCCCGCGGCATCGACCGTCAGCTGGATCGCGCGGTCGAGGTGCTGTTGCAAGACGTGACGACGTGGAAGAAATCGCGGCCGACACCGGCGCCGACCGGTGGGCAGTAGGCGTTTTCCGCTTGCGGCTTAGCGCTCCGGATGGGCCATGCGAGCGCTAAGCCGCAAGCGGGAATTTGGGACGAACGTCAACTCTTCGCTTTCGGATCGGCTTTGTCCTTGGTCGAGGCCTTGGGCATGTCGAGGTCTTTGTTGATGGGCCGATCCCCGCCGCCGCAACCGGCCAGGATGATGAACAGAAGCAACGCGAAGATGCAGGTACGCATGGTGTCATCTCAAGATAAACAACGAGCCGGAAGCGTAAGCGACGGTCTGGCATAACCACCCGTCGCTTACGCTTCCGGCTCGTAAGCCAAAAGCCCTACTTATATCGTATGACAAAGCACTAATCTCGCGATGCGCGAAGTTGCGTTTCGACGCGCCGAATGATGCGGAACCGGTCGGCCCACATCTCCGGTTCCGGACGATACGCTTTGCGTTGGCCATTCCAGTCCGTCAGACCCACGATCTCGATGTTGTCCCAGTAATCCCTTTGGAAAACAGCCATGCGATCTTCAGTGGCGACGGCCCAGAGGAGGCATTTCGTGTACTCAAAATGGGACAGAACCGCGTATCGGAACGAAACCGGTTCAAAGAGCGATTGACCGAGCATGTCCGGTTTCTTCGCGTGGCCCAAGACGTCCGCGATCGTCGGCATGATGTCGGCGTGCGAGGTAACAAAGTTTACGTCGGCCGGCTCCACGCCGGGAATGTAGACGAGGCAGGGCGTCATGGTTTGATGGATGTTCAGCGATGAGCAATGCCCCAGGCGACCTTGTTGGAAAAACTCCTCGCCGTGGTCGCCCGTGATGACCACGATGGTTTTGCTCAGATCGACTTTTTCCAGGATGTCGCGGTACCAATCGTCCATATTTAACAGAGTATTTTTGTAGCGATTGACGATCTCAACTTTCCACTCGCTCAGATTGGAGCGATTGTAATTGAAATTGTAGTCGACTTCGGGCAAGTATTTCTTGAAGCGCGGTTCGTCATCGTGATCGTAGGGATAGTGCGTCGCATGGTAGAAGGAAAAGACCAGCCGCGGTTCGGGCTTCGCCATTTCTTCGTGGATTACGGGGATGACCTTCCAATCGCCGCCCGGTTCGCTGACCGGCTCGGTCCAATTCGGAAGATAATGGCCCAGCTTGTGATGGCCCATGACGCTGCGCGTGATTAGCCGAGTCTTATAGCCGTGGTCCTTGAATTGGTCCAAGTAAGGGTTGGGTCGATGCGTTTCGCGAGGCCCCGTGAAGAACGTGACCGGGCTGCCGTGCAGTAAGCCGAGGATACCGTAATGGGTGGCGTTGCCGGCGGAGAAATGGCGTTTCAACCGCAGGCATTTCTTCGAGAACTCGTTGAGGAACGGCAGATCGGTCTCGTTGAACATCTCCGCACTCAAGGTTTCCGCTTGCAGAATCAAAATGCTGTCAGGTGTTGCCGGGATATTGCGTTTCGGAATCGCGAGAACGGCCCCTTGTGTGCTTATCGAAAGCGTATCGAGGTCGCGCAGCGCCGTGTTCGCCGCCGCGAGTTCTTGCGATTCCTCGGAATAGGCGAGGACGACGCGATCCCACCCGCGATCGAGGGAATGCCAACGCAAAGGGTTGGCGTCGGCGATGTGTCGGGTCACGCTACGTTCGCCTTGATTGTCCTGTTTTTCCTGGTCAAACGCCCAGATGACGACCGGATCGATCATGACCAACCCGACGAGACAGGCGAAGGCGGCTTTGCTATCGAACCAGCCCAGGACGCGAAACACAAATGCCTCGAGCCGAAGCCAAACGAGGGCGTGATAAAACCCTCGGCAGACGATGCCGACATAAGTCCGGCCCGCGGGACCGTTCCATATTGCCTGAATGCAGAAGCGCGGCTCAGGCCCGGCGAAGAAAGCACAAAGCGTCAGGAACAGAACGTGATACGCGAATTGCCAGCCGATATCTTCGTAGTCGGAGCGACGAAGGCCCAAATCGGAACTGTTTTGGTCCATGACCGCGAGAATTTCGCTCCACGACACATGCTTTTTCGACATCTGAAACCAGCGCATGTCCCCTTCAAAGAAGATCAAGCCGAGGATGATAACGATGAAAGCGACGCGCCGATGGGTCAGAAAGCTGACTCGGGTCAGGAAAAAAAAGAGGATGCCCACCCACGCTGCCAAGGGGAGCAAGGTCAGGAACCAGCGATAAGCGAACTCAGGCTCGTACCATGGCCAAGCCCAAATCGGGAGCTTAGGCCAGTCTTCGCCGCCGAAGTAAAACCAATCGAGGTGGAAGAGCGGATATTCCACCCAGCGCATGATCAGATGATAGCCGATGTAAACGGCGGCGAAGAGGAGGAAAATGAGCGTTCGCCGACGCCGGGCCTCGAACGTGCTCCACTCCGGCGGAGATTCGGCGGGGGATTCGTCGATCACAAAGGAAGATTGCATCGTAGGTAGCTCGTTGATTGGAAAAACCTGAAAGAGGTAGAGGCGAGCCTAGCCGCGTAAGCGGCAGGTTGGCCACACGAACGTCGGCATCAACCTACCGCTTACGCGACTAGGCTCGCCAGAGAATAGATTCAGCTTAACGGCTTTTATTCCAAATCGTCAACAAAAATCCACGAAATCTTCATATTTGACGCGACCGACAAAAGTCGCTTTATGAGCCGGAAGCGTAAGCGACGGACTGGAGAAATCCGTCGCTTACGCTTCCGGCTCGTACTTTTGTCGGTCGCGTCATATTTCATGCGTCAGACCGGAGGCAACCGATTCGACGAAAAAAGCCGACCCGAATAATTCGGATCGGCTTTTGTGCGTCAGAACAATCTGAGCAAAAACCTTAGCTGGCCGTCGTCGTCGTCTTCACGGCGGGGCTCGGCGCCGGAGCGGGTGACGGGGACTTCTTCGGCGCGTCACCACAACCGACTGTGAAGGCGGTGAGGGTGCAGAGGAGGCCCATGAGGACCAGAATCGAGAACATTTTTTTCACGTGAGACTTCCTTTCGTGTTGATGCCAATGAAAAATATACACAGATCGACTGTTAGGCCAACGCAACGTCATGAACGACGATGAGCTGTCCGTGGCTCGAAATTACGAATTACTCAGTCGGTTTTGCCGGTCTTCGGGGCCGCGGTGGTGGTCTTCGGCTCAGCGGTGGTGGTCTTCGGCTCAGCGGCGGTGGTCTTCGGTTCAGCGGCGGTGGTCTTCGGTTCAGCGGCGGTGGTCTTCGGTTCAGCCGGGGTCGTCTTCGGTTCAGCCGGGGTGGTCGTCTTTTCAGCTGGGGTGGTCGTCTTTGCTTCGCCAGTGGTCGTCTTCGCCGGGGTCGCAGCACCCGTGGTGGTCGTCTTCGTCTTCCCCTTCGTGTCTTTGCAACCGGTCGCGCCGAGCGTCAAGAACGACAGAGCACCCATGACCATCATCAGACCAAGAAACTTCTTCATGTTGTACCTTCCAAAAAAATAACGGGTAAAGGCCACGTCGGCGAACACTGCCTCACGCGATCTTCACTGAATTCACAAAATAGGATGCACGTCCGATAAATTTATTCCCGATTTATTTTGCGACAAGCCATAATTCTGCCAATTCGTGAAATTTTTCACCAACACCCTACAATCGTTACGATCCACTCTGGCGACAACTTGCTTGCGGTTTATAATGGGAACAAGATTGGGTTGTTTTTGTTTTCCGCTTGCGGCTTAGCGCTCGCGCAGGATCACCCGGAGCGGGCGCTAAGCCGCAAGCGGGAAACCTCGAGCGCCCGCTTTTTCCGCTTTTTTACTCGCCGTGGGAATAAAACCTCCTGTCCCAGTCTCTTCAAATATAGGTAGGGAGAGCGGCCCATGAGTTGGTTTGGCAGCAATAAGACCGCCGTCGAAGCGCTGGTGGATGGCCATTACGCCGCTCTTTACCGTTACGCCTATCGCTTGAGCGGCGCCACTCAAGCAGCGGAAGACCTGACGCAGGAAGTTTTTCTGCAAGCCCAAAAGATGCTGCATCAGCTGCATGATCCCGCTAACGCGAAATCGTGGCTGTTTACGATCCTGCGCAACGCCTACCTGCACCGCGTTCGGGCCGAAAAGTCAGCGCGGTTCGTGTCGCTCGACGGCGTCGCCGAGGTTGTCGACCGTGGCAACGCACCTGTGCCTATCGTCGATTCGGCTCAGCTGCAAGCGGCATTGAATCAGCTGCCTGAAGTATTTCGGACGCCAGTGATCTTGTACTATTTCGAGGATTTCAGTTACAAGGATATCGCGGAACAAATGAATGTGCCCTTGGGCACGGTGATGTCTCGGCTCGCACGGGCCAAGGTGGTTCTTCGCCAGAGCTTGGCGGAACATGCTGAGGTGACAACATCGAAGGCTCAAGGGGAGGGGTTCTGATGGATTGCCAAGACGCACGCTTGTTGCTCGCCTTCAGCGACCGTTTGAGCGAAAAGCTCGATCCGGCCGAAATCCAGCCACTCCAGCATCACCTGGAAGCATGCCCCGATTGCGCACTGGCCGCGGAACGTCAGCAGGCGGATCGCGGCTTCGATCTGGCGATCGGCTCGGCAATGCGCGACGTGCCGGTACCAGTCGGCCAACCCGCCAAGCTCAAACAGCAGCTTTTCGGGGAGCGTCCGGTACTGTGGAAACGCTGGTCGGTGGCGTCTGCAGCAGCGGCGTTGATATTCGCGCTGACGGCATCGGGCGTGTATTACGTCAATCGGCCTACTGTGGTGACGACGAATGATCTCCTAACTTGGCCTCAACAGGGGATTGCATCCAACGCCGAGGACGTGGATTCGTTCCTTGAAAAGCAAGGCCTGAACGTGCGGTCGCCGCGTGTGTTTGATTATTCGCTATTACGGAGTGTCGAAATTGTCGAATTCCAGAAACGCCGTGTCGCGAAATTGACGTTCATCGCCAATGATGAAAAAGTCAGCGCGTCGGTGCTTGTGTTGCCTCATCGCCAATTTGATGCGCCGAACCAGGACATCCAGGCAAATCTGAGCATCCGAATCATCAACGAAGACGGCTACACCTACGCCATCTACTACCAAGGTCGGCTCGACGGACTGTTGCGCGTTCTCAATTAACTGACTCCCTCCGCGGAGCGCGTTGGTTTGTTGACGCTACCGACAAATATCGCTTTACGAGCCGGAAGTTTAAGCGATGGACTGAAGCAATCCGTCGCTTACGTTTCCGGCTCGTACTTTTGTTGGATGCGTCAAAAATACGAGGCTTCAAGGTGCAGCTCAATTATTGAGAATCCGGGTGCGACGGCGCTGTCGTATTCTAAATACCTTTCGATCTCCATGATTCGTCCGTAGCAAGCAATTCTTGCATGCAACCGCGCTTCGCTGATGCGTCGCGGCTAAACTTTTTTCGTGCGATCATTACACTAATTGTGTGCTGTCAATCAGTCTAAAGGAATGTCACCATGTCCGCGTTGGCAACTTTGATCGAACAATTCCTGGACGGCCCGAAGCAACTTCGCCGGGCCGTGCAAGGCCTTACGCGCGAGCAGCAGCTGGCCAAGCCGATCGTCGGCAAGATGAGCACATTGGAAGTTGTCGCTCACCTCGCCGACTTCGATCCGATCCTCGCTGACCGTATGAAACGCATAATCGCCGAGGAAAAGCCGACGCTGCTCGGTGCCGACGAGAATCGCTTCCTGGCGGCGCTGGCGTATCACGACCGCGATCTGGAGGAGGAGCTGCGCATCATCGAATTGACGCGCAGCCAGTTGGCAAAGATTCTCCGCACGTTGCCCGACTCGGCGCTGACACGCGTTGGCATCCACAACGAGAAGGGACCGCGCAGCCTCGAACAACTGCTGACGACGGCGACCAATCACATCACGCATCATCTGACGTTTATCCAAGAAAAGCGCAAGGCGTTGGGGTTGTGATATTTTGAAGCAGCCAAGCCCAAGGGTGAGCGCAGAGAACCCTTGGGATGAAGTTATCCGAATCCCAAGCGTTAACTGCGCTCACCCTTGGGCTTATTAGGTACGCCATGAACATTCTTCAGTCCGCCGACCCGGAAATTTGGCAAGCGATCGCCAAGGAACAACAGCGCCAGCAAGATGGCCTTGAGATGATCGCTTCGGAAAACTACACCAGTCCCGCCGTCATGGCGGCCCAAGGCTCCGTGTTGACCAACAAATATGCCGAGGGCTATCCCGGTAAGCGCTACTACGGCGGCTGTGAGTTCGTCGATATCGCCGAACGGCTGGCCATCGAACGCTTGCTCAAGCTGTTCGGCGGCGAACGCGCCAACGTCCAGCCGCACTCCGGCGCGCAGGCGAATATGGCCGTCTACTTCGCCGCCGTCAATCACGGCGACACCGTGCTGGCGATGGACCTCGCGCATGGCGGGCATCTCACGCATGGGATGCACCTCAATTTTTCCGGGAAGTGGTACAACATCGTCGGCTATGGCGTGCGCAAGGAAGACGAACGCATCGACTACGATCAGGTTGCCAAGCTCGCGCGCGAACACAAGCCGAAGCTCGTCATCGCCGGTGCCAGCGCGTATCCGCGCGAGATCGACTTCGCCGCCTTCAAGCAAATCTGCAGCGATGTCGGCGCTCTGTTCATGGTGGACATGGCCCATATCGCCGGTCTCGTCGCCGCCGGGCAGCATGGCAACCCGGTGCCGTTCGCCGACTTTGTTACTTCGACGACGCATAAAACACTGCGCGGCCCGCGCGGCGGCGTCGTCATCTGCAAGGAAGCGTGGGGGCAAAAGATCAACTCGGCGGTCTTCCCCGGCTTGCAAGGCGGGCCGTTGATGCACGTCATCGCCGCCAAGGCCGTCGCCTTCAACGAAGCGCTCAGGCCCGATTTCAAGACCTATGCCTCGCAAACCATCAGCAATGCCAAGACGCTCGCGCATGAGTTGCAATTGCTCGGCTACCGTATCGTGTCGGGCGGGACGGACAATCATCTGCTGCTCGTTGATGTCACGACACATGGCATGGGCGGAAAAATCGCCGAGGCGACGCTCGATCACGCCGGCATCACCGTCAACAAGAACAAGATCCCATTCGATACGCGCCAGCCGATGGACCCTTCGGGCATTCGCATTGGCACGCCGGCTCTGACCACGCGCGGCATGCGCGAACCGGAAATGCGCCAGGTTGCGACGTGGATCCACGCCGCCTTGACCCATGCCGAAGACAAGGCGTTCCTCGAACGAATCCGAGTCCAGGTGAGCGAGCTTGGCAAACAATTCCCGGCGCCGGCGTGAGACCCTCTCTGTTTAGCCGCTCGCCTTGGGCGAGCGCGACGTGCGTGTGGTGCGGCAACTGTTCGCGCTCGCCCAAGGCGAGCGGCTAAACGAATTCGGGAAAGGCGAATGAATGCGTGACAACCGACCGCTTTCATCGTCTTCTCATTAGCGGTTCGTTAGGATTCTCATAATTATCAATTTGCCCAATTTAGCCGAAAGTGGGGGGAACTCATGCGC
Source organism: Singulisphaera sp. GP187 (assembly GCA_945861245.1). Classification (GTDB taxonomy): domain Bacteria; phylum Planctomycetota; class Planctomycetia; order Gemmatales; family Gemmataceae; genus SIAQ01. The sequence continues at coordinate 13,316 of CAMAUE010000038.1, read as the reverse complement.
GTACTTCTCGTGGAAGACCATAGGCCGCTCTCAAAAGCTCTCAAGCGCGGCTTGGAGGAGGAGAGCTTTGCCGTCGATTTAGCAGAGGACGGCGAGGAAGCCGACTACAAGGCTCGCAGCACCAATTATGATGTCATCATTCTCGATGTCATGTTGCCAAAAATCGACGGTTTGACTCTTTTGAGACAATGGCGAAAAGACAGCATTCAAACACATGTGCTTCTGCTGACGGCGAAGGATACCACCGACGACAAAGTCAAAGGCCTTGACATCGGCGCCGACGATTACCTGACCAAGCCGTTTCAACTTGAAGAACTGCTGGCTCGAATGCGTGCCCTGGTTCGACGTACGCATCAGAAAAAAGACCCGGTGTTGCGCGTTTTCGATCTGGAGATCGACACGTCGGCACGCACCGTACGCCGCGCGGGGCAGATGGTCCACCTGACGCCGCGCGAGTTTGCGTTGTTGCAATTCCTGGCATTTCATCGCGGGAAAGTGGTCACTCGCACCATGATTTGGGAACACCTGTACGATGAATATGACGAGAATACGTCGAACGTCGTGGACGTGTATATCCGATATTTGCGAACAAAGGTTGACAAAGGCCACGAAGTGGCGTTAATCTTGACACGGTGGGGTGAAGGCTACATGCTGCGTGGCGAAGAGGAATAGCGATGAAGATGAACTCGATCCGTCTGTCGCTGATTGTCTATTTCGTGCTGCTGTTGACATTTGCGATGTCGGCCGTGGCTTGGCTGTCATTTCGCCTGACTGCGGCGTCGTTGCGCGATCGGCAAGGCGACGCCCATGATCTTATCGTATCGCAATGTGATGCACAGGTCGCCATCGCTCGAGCGGAGGTGGATCATCGCATCCTACGGCAAGCCCAGAACATGGCTCGCAGCACACGGAGTGTGCCGGTGCATGCCGAGGCCTGGTTTGCAGTCCCGATCATTTGCTCTCCCGGTTTGCTCAGTCCGCACTTCGCCAACGCGATCTTTCTTGCCGAGGGGCTTCATTCAAAAGTATCTCCCTTCGTCCAACCGGTTCTACAGCCGAGGCTGGCAGTGATCGAAGACGCTGAGGATCATGTTCCGTTTCCGGACAGAAATATCGCCCAGGAATATTTTCAGACCTATAACGGGCGCGGCCAACCGATGCAGAATTCGGAGGTTCTTCAACCCGGCGAGTTCACGCTCAGCGAGCAGGTACGGAGCACGTCGGAACTTCTCATGGAACAATTTGACACGATAGGTCTCGAGGACGGGACGCGAGTCCGACGGGTCACGCTTATGGCGCCGGTGCCTCGTTACAATCCGGGCGTCATCGTGCCGTGGGTTTGGGATCGCATGCCGCCGCCGTGGAATCCATTCCGAATTCCCCTGGGCCCGATCGCCAAAAACGTCCCGAAGGGCCCGTCTACTACGCCCTTCCCCAAAGGGCCGGCCAAGGGCATACCGCCGTCCAGCTTCCGCGATCGCTGGCTGGCGCAGGTCCGCGCGCCATTCCAGTCTCCGTCGCAGGTTACCAACATGTTCGTTCAATACGGCGCCGACCTCGGACTGACCGACGCTAAAATCCGTGCCTACGAAACTGAGCGCGACGAGAAGCTGGCGAATCTCAACACCGCCATTGAAAACGAACTCGGTGTTTTGCGTTCGCGCATGATCGGCGTCGGCTTGGTCGCTCTCGTGTCGCTCGTCCTCGGCGCATTGGGCATCGTCTGGGTCGGCCTATCACCATTGACTCGGATGTCCGAGGCAGTCCGGCACGTCTCGCCAAGAAACTTCGCACTGGACCTTGACCCCAAGACGTTGCCCGGCGAGCTGCAACCGATTGCCGAGCGCATCGCAGAAATGCTCAAACATCTGCAGATGGCGTTCGAGCGCGAGAAGCAGGCCTCGGCGGATATTTCGCACGAATTGCGCACGCCCGTCGCCGCCCTAATGACGACGCTCGAAGTCGGCTTGCGCAAATCGCGCTCGGGTGAGGAGTATCGCGAGATCCTCGAAGAATGCAAGATCTGCGGGCAACACATGTATAAGCTGGTCGAACGCTTGCTCGCGCTGGCCCGACTCGACGCCGGCGTCGATCCGTATCGCCCACGCGCAACCGATATCTGCGATCTCGCTCTCGAATGTGCCGATATCATCCGCCCGTTGGCGAAAGCCCGCGGCCTGAAATTGAAACTCGACTTGCCCGAACCGATGGTCACGATGACCGACCCGGAGAAGCTACAAGAAGTCCTCATCAACCTCCTGCACAACGCCGTCGAGTACAACAACGACCTCGGCTCCATTGAGCTTTCCATGACGCAGGACGCCAATCACGTGCACATCACCGTGCGCGATACCGGCATCGGCATCGAACCCGACGCGCTGGACCATATCTTTGAACGCTTCTATCGTGCGGACGCCTCGCGCCACGCCGACACGCCGCACGCGGGTTTAGGACTTTCCATCGTCAAGAGCTATGTGGAGTTGATGAGGGGATCGATCCGCGTCGAAAGCTCCGCGGCAGGGACAGCCTTTCACCTCACACTGCCAATCGTCGAACCCGCCACGCCTCGCGAATCAGGCATCACGGAACTGGCCCGCGTGGGCTAGACGCCGACAAATCGTAGGGTGTGTCAAGCGCCAGCGCCGACGCACCAGCGCTTGCAGGGACCGGTGCGTCGGCGCTGGCGCTTGACACACCCTACGATCGTTTGCGTTTTCGACTGCAGAGGATCATCGCCGAGTAATCACACCTTCGCCAGCACGCGCAAGTCGCCTTCGCGTTTCGTCACGCCGATGCGATCGAGATATTCGCAGAAAGGCACGGCATACTTTCGCGTCGTGCCAAGCAGATCGCGCATCTCGCCAACCGTCGCGCCGACACCCATGGCGAGGCGCTCGGCGACGCGTGAACGCATCTGCACATCGAACTCGGCGTGTAAAAAGATGTCGGGAGCGATGGCGACGAGGAAGCCTTCCGCGACGCAGACATCGAACAAATCCTTCATACTTGATGCGTTCCCTCCCGCGGCGCCGGCGAAACTGCTCGGATCGGGTGGCTGGAATCCCGCGGCGTGATACGCTTCCACGACCTTGTCCTTCAACTTCCGCAGGTTGGCGCTGAGTTTCGGCTTGAAGTCGGCCCGCGCAACTCGCCTCGTATCCCCGACCAATTTCTTCATGCGGATGAGCCGATCGACCTCGGCATGTACCAAGGCATCGTCGGCGATGTAATCGAGCTGCGATTGCATTTTCTGCCGATCGTGCGTGGTCATCAAAAGCGATTCGGCATGCATCTTGCCCAGCACGCTAAGGATGCGCTCGTCCAATTCCGCAATCGTATCGGTATGCAAGATTACCTGCCGGCCCGCCTGAAGCGTGAGCGTAACGAGTTTCTTGTCGTCGCGCAGCTGCTGGATGATCGCGTCGGCCTCCGACGGAGAAAGATTCGCTCCGCGCACAAGGTCCATTTGCGTAAAGCCAGTGAACCCGCCGAACCACGCGACGGTCAGGGCCCGTTGCTTCGGATCGCCGGTCCAAAGCATCTCGATGCGTTCGAGCACATCAAGATGGCGTCGGCGAACCTTCACGGCAACCGGTTGCAGCACCTGTCCGCCTCCAATCGTTTGCGTCGCCGACGGACCGCGCACGACGAACGGTTGGCCCCAGGTCGTCGTTGCCGGGTATTCGAGAAACAGCTGCGCCAATCCCCAGCCACCCGGCTCGATGGCGTCGCCGTCGAGCATGGCGACTGTACCCATTATCTCGGACGTGCCGACGTGAAACCGCACCGACGCGCGATGCTTGATCGCCTTCCGCATCTCCGCCAGGCAATGCAACCGCACCGTGACGACGCGCGACGGCTTGAGGAACCCCGACGTGGCGATCTCCTGACCGCGCTCGACTTCCTTGTGATCGACGCCCGCCAGGTTGATCGCCGCCCGCATGCCGCGATGGACTTCCTCCACCGGCTGGTCATGATTCTGCAGCGAGCGCACGCGCACGATCCGCCCGCTCGGCAACCATTCGACCTCATCCCCCACCTTCAGCGACCCCGCCACCACCGACCCGGTAACGATCGTACCGTGTCCCTGAACCACGAACGAGCGGTCGATCGCCAGGCGAAATAACGAATTGCAAATTTCCGATTGCAAATTGCAAATTGAATTCGATGCGTCGCTCTCGGCATTCAAATCTGCAATTTGAGATTTGAAATTTGAAATATCGCACGCAGCAGCAATGGCCGATTTGAGCTCGCTAATGCCAATCCCCGTGTGTGCCGAGGTGCGAATGATCGGGGCGGATTCGAGGAAACTGTCGCGGACGAGGTCGCGGATTTCGAGTTCAACGACTTCGCGCGTCGTCTCATCGACGAGGTCGCACTTCGTGAGCGCGATGACGCCATGACGCAGGCCGAGTAGTTTGAGGATTTCGAGATGTTCGCGCGTTTGTGGCATGATCGAATCGTCGGCGGCGATGATGAGCACGACGATGTCGATACCGGTCGCTCCGGCGAGCATGTTCTTGATGAAGCGTTCATGCCCAGGCACGTCCACGATGCCGAGCCGATACTCGCCGAGGTCCAGCGTGGCGAACCCGATGTCGATGGTTATGCCGCGAGCTTTTTCTTCGGGCAAACGATCGCAGTCAATGCCGGTGAGCGCTTTGACGAGCGACGTCTTGCCGTGATCGATATGGCCAGCAGTACCGAGGATGAGATCGCGAGGCATGGGATGAGTCCGAGCTTTTTCCGCTATTATACAATCGCCGTTGCATGGCGGAGCAAAAGAAAAAATGCAGGCCAACACATTGCACTCTAAAGTACCGTGGATGAAGCACTGATCGAACACGAATATGAGCGACAAAGGAGCTGTCTCCTCTTTTGGCTCTTGTTCCGTGTTCCACGCATGTTTCATCCGTGGCCAACTTCATTTTGTCCTCTGCGATTGCGGCGAGGGCACACTGAGATATCCGTGGTTGAATTCCTACGATTGCAGTCGCACTCCCATGGCCTCATGGCGGCCTCCCGCCGTTGCGTGAGCGTCGGCGCTTGAAATCGTTACTGTAACCTCTGCCAATCTCCGATATACTAAAGTGGATGGGTAACCGAAGCGTTTTGGGAAGAAATTGCTATGTCTGCGATGACGATGACCGAAAAAATCCTCGCCCGCCACGCCAATAAGGCCGAGGTATCGCCCGGCGATAACATTTGGGTGGATACCGACATCCTCATGACCCACGATGTCTGCGGGCCAGGCACGATCGGCGTCTTCAAGCACCATTTTGGCAAAGACGCCAAGGTCTGGGATCGCGAGAAGGTCGTCATTATTCCCGACCATTACATCTTCACGACCGACAAGCTCGCCAATCGCAATGTGGACGTGCTGCGCCAGTTCGTCAAGGAACAGAATCTGCCGCACTTCTACGATGTCGGCACACCCGATTACAAAGGCGTGTGCCATATCGCGCTGCCCGAGGAAGGCCACACTCGGCCCGGCGAAATCCTCTTCGGCACCGACAGCCATACGTGTACCGCTGGCGCGTTCGGCGAATTCGCGACGGGCATCGGCAATACCGACGCCGGCTTCATCATGGGTACGGGCAAGCTCTGGCTCAAGGTTCCGCCCACGATGCGCTTTGTCTTCCACGGCGAATTGCCACCCTACCTGATGGCCAAGGACTTGATCCTGGCGGTCATCGGCGATATCGGTTGCGACGGCGCGACCTATAAGGCGATGGAATTCGACGGCGACGGCGTCTTCGCCCTCAACATCGAAGAACGCATGACGCTCTGCAACATGGTCATCGAGGCCGGCGGCAAGAACGGCGTCATCGCCCCGGACAAGCTCACACTCGACTACGTGAATTCGCGTAACAAGCACAAGAAATCGTTCGAGGTCGTCACCACTGATCCCGGCGCCAAGTTCTGCTTCGAGAAAGTGTACGACGTTCGTAAGCTCGAGCCGGTCATCGCCAAGCCGCACAGCCCCGATAACAAGGCGACTGTTTCCGAGGTCAAAGGCACGAAGCTCGATCGCGCCTACATCGGGTCGTGCACGGGCGGCAAGCTGACCGACTTCCGGGCGGCGGCGCGCATCCTGAACGGTCGAAGCGTCAAGATCGACACCTTCGTCGTGCCGGCGACGAGCGAAATCGCCGCCGGGCTGAAAACCGAATCGATCGCTGGAAAGACATTGGAGCAGATTTTTCTCAACGCCGGCGCCAAAATCGGCGAACCATCATGCGCCGCGTGTCTGGGCGGTCCGAGCGACACGTTTGGCCGACTGAACACGCCGATCAGCTGCATCAGCACGACGAACCGCAACTTCCCAGGCCGCATGGGGCACAAGGAAGCGAAGGTCTACCTGGCCAGTCCGCTGACGGTTGCCGCCAGTGCGTTGACCGGCATGATCGCCGACCCGCGGGATTGTATGCAATAATCATCTCGATAGCCGGATGCACAAGCGACGGTGAGGCGTTCCGTCGCTTGTAGAGCGCGTCGTTCTCGGGTACACTGAAGCTATGTCAACCATTCTGCTGACACCGCCAAGACGATCACACGCTCTCCCCAATACGAGCGATGCCGCCGCGCTCCGCATACCGCGCGACGCGCATACGCTTGCCGGCTTTCGTCGTTGGGTGCTGTCGAAGGACTTTCCGGAGAAACAGCCGGTCATGTACCTCCATGGGGAGATTTACCTCTATATGTCCAAGGAAAATATCTTTACCCATGCAGCCGTCAAAACTCCTGTCGCTCTGACGGTCGGCGGACTATTTCGCGAATTCGATCTCGGCCACTTTTACATCAACGGTGTTCTTGTCACCAACGTCGAGGCGGATATTTCCAATAATCCGGATATGGTCGGCGTGCTCTGGGAAAGCCTCGCCAATGGAAAGGTTCGATACAACACAAACGCCAAGAATCAAGAGATGGAGATCGAAGGTTCGCCCGACTGGTTGCTCGAAATTGTCAGCGACGGTTCCGTCGAAAAGGACAAAGTCGCTCTACGGTCAGCCTATCATGAGGCTGGCGTGCGCGAATATTGGATTATCGATGCTCGCGGCAACGAAATCGAATTCCTGCACTGGCGTAAATCGGGCTACGTTGCTGCAAAATACAAAGCAGGCTGGCTGCACTCGCGCATCCTCGACCGCGACTTCCGCCTGTCCCGCGAACGCGATCAACGTGGCGGCTGGCGGTATGAACTGGCGGTGAAGGGGTAAATGCTTTACACAAAATAGCCACCACCGACAAAAGTCGATTTCCGAAGCTGAAGCGTAAGCGAGGCGGCCTGAATGCCTCGCTTCAGTCTCCGACGGAAAGAAATTGCGAAGAATAAATCCCGCTTGGACGTGATATGCCGATCATGGGTTCATGCGGCCACCGCAAGCCTTGAAACGTGGTACGATATCGTTTGCAGTAGTGATGGAGAATGATGTGAAAAAGAAACCGAACCTCAAGATAATCATCGAGAAACACCGAGACGGTTACGTTGCTTATCCGATCGGCATGAAGGGCGTCGTCGTGGGGCAGGGCGACAGCTACGACGAAGCGCTGGGTGACGTGCGCTCGGCGATTCGGTTTCACCGTGAGGTTTTCGGCCCGGATAGCGTTTGCGCTGAATCCGTTTAGCAATCACCAAACGACGAACCTTCAAGCGACGCTGAGCGCCCCCTGCAATCGCCGAATCTGCTCCGCCATCGGGCGTGGCGGTTTCGGCGTTTTTTGGTTTGGCAGCGCCTCGACTTTCAGATCGATTACGACTGGCCCCGGTCCCAAAAGGGCGTCGGCGGCACCTGCCTGCCAGCTTGCAAGGTTGGTAAACGTGTAGGTTCGCCTCACGCCGACGGCCCGCGCCACGGCGGCGTAATCGACGCGGCCTGTGCCGGCGTGCGGTTGGCCTCCGGTCACTTCATATTGTCCGTTGTCGAGCACGATGACGAAAATGTTCGCTGGCTGTTGGGCGAGCGTCGCCAGGTTGCCCAGGCTCATCAGCTGGCAGCCATCGCCGTTCACAACGATGACGCCACGCTCAGGTTGTGCCAACGCCAAGCCCAGGCCAAGGCTTGGCCCGTGGCCCATCGCCGACGGGATATATGCGAAATCGAGTGGCGATTGCGACAGCGTTGGCCAAATGCCTGCCGAACTCATCGTCGTCACGACAATGCGTTCGCCTCGCAGCGGCAACAGCACTTCCAGAGCCTGGCGTTGCGTCATCGGCATGGCAATCACTCCGCGATCAGCACCGCGCCCGTTTGGCCGGCGTGCTGCGATTCGAGATAAGCGTTGGCGAGGTCGTCGGCAGAATGTGAGCTGTCGAGCAGACGATACGGAATCTGCCAGGCGTTCATGATCGGTTCTGAGAAAATCGGACAGGTGTCAGCCGTCGCGCCTTTTTGCTGAAGATACCAGCTGCGGACGCCGACGACGAAGAAGATCGGCAGCTTCATATCGTGAACGACGTTGCGCAGGGCATCGCCGGCCTCGAACAACCCGGTGCACTGGACCATTACGATCGGCTTTTTGCCGCCGAGATGCAAGCCCGCCGCGAGCGTGAACGCCTCGCCCTCTCGGCAAACGTGCACCAGCGCGAGCTTCGTCGATGCACGCAGCGCCGGTTCCCAGGTGCCCAGTTCGCTGTCGGGAATCCAGACGACATGCGTAATGCCGACACGCTCCAGGGCGGCAACCACGGACGGACCATCGAGCATGACAGGGGCCTCGGGTTCGTTTAGCCGCTCGCCTTTGGCGAGCGCAAATTGATACCGCGCTACAATGAAATCGCGCTCGCCGAAGGCAAGCGGCTAAACGTTATTTCTTAATCTTCCGTTGCCAGGTCTCGACGAGTTCGCCGATATTTTTGTAGCTGTAGTCAATATTCGCCAGTTCGCAGCCAAGCTCGATCGCGCGATCGGTTTCGCCGGTTTCGGCCAGGCCCGAGGCGAGGAGGAATGTTGCTTCCTTGCGGAGAAAATCGTCACTGGTCTTGAGATGCTGCAATGCTTCCTCGAGGTTGCGCTGGGCAAGCCGCCAATTGTTGCGTGACTTGAAGCACAGGCCGAGGTAGAACAGCGCTTTGCCATGATGACGCGGATCGTTGCGGACCGTTTGCAGTTCCTTGATCGCTTCGTCGAATTGCCCGATACGCAGCAATCGCAGGCCCATTTCGAAGCGGGCCTCGGCGTCGGTGGGGAAGCGATCCGAACGCCGCCGCCAGTATTCCAATTCGCGCGTGCTGATTTCTTTGCTCTGCTTGGCGCGTATCTTCGTCAGGTCGGCATCGTCGGGTGACTCGCGCAGGCGTTCCTCGGTGACGGCCAAGTCTTGGCGGAGAATGTCGAGGTCGAGGTCGAACAGCGCCTGCGTGACGTCGAAGTTGTTGTTCGTCGCAACGAGCCCTTGCTCCAGGATGTCCTTCGCCTTGTCGTACTGATCGGATTTCTTGTATACCTCGGCAACGTGCAGGTAGCCGTGAGCGCTCTTCGGATTCGATTTGATCTTCTCCATCAGATTGGCAATTTCGCGAGGGTAGCGGTCGGCCTTTTTCTTGGTGGGATCGGCCTCCTCTGCTGGCACTTGTTCCCCCGAAGTCTCCGCCGCGGTCCGCACGACCGTTGTCGATTCCTCGCCTTTGATCGCCTCTTCGTAACGTCCTCTGGCGATCGTATCGCTTGCGGCCAAGTCCTTTCCTTTGCGCTGGGCTTCGTTGTCGCCGGGATCGGCGCGGCGAACCAATTCCCAAAGCGCGATGGCGTTCTTGAAATTCCCCCGCTTTTCATAGAGGCGAGCGAGCGGTCGGTTGACCTTGGGATTGTCCGTATGCTGCGGGCGAACCTGTTCGAGCGCCCATAGTGCATGATCGTTCCAACCGAGGCCCTCGAGCGCCCGCGCCATCTCGATGTGGGCCGACAGATCCCACGGATTGCGCATGAAAATAAGCTCGGCCTGAACGAGGGCTTCCTCGTTATTGCCACGCATGAGGGCGCGTTTGAGTTTCAATCGCGTGAAGAGCGACCGAAGATAGGCAAGCGATTGCCCCGTTTCGTTGTCGTTGTATTTCGCGCGTTGCGCTTTGCGCAGCGCTTTGCGATAGATGAGGCTCGAGGGATCGATCTTGCAACAGGTGAGCAGTAGTTGCAGTCCATAATCATGGTCGCCGCCTTTGATGACCTGATTGGCGCGCTCATACTGCCCTGCGGCGGCGCGGCGCTGCTCGGCGGTTAATTTCGGGTATACGACGGCGTTGTCAGCCATGGCACAATCCGAGGGGCCAAGGTTCCCACATTTTCAAGCGAATCACAATCGCATGCGGCGGCAAGCGGCATATTTGTCCGAGCCTGAGCGCCAGCGAAGGGCAACGTTTCAAAGTGCCCTTCGCTGGCGCTCAGGCTCGGATGTGTCAGGCCTCGCCATGTCGAGTATGTCTGACAGCTCCTTCGATCATCGCACCTGCCCAACGGCCCGACCCACGAGATCGTAGTCGTCGGCGGCGGTGATCTTGACGGAGACGATGTCACCGGCTTGCAGATTCTTTCCCTTCACGCGAATGATGCAATCGATTTCCGGCGAGTCGGCGTGGCTACGGGCGTGCACATGGTTCGGCGCTTCGGGATCGGGGCCGTCCACGATCACGTCGATCGTCTTCCCGACCTGGCTCGCACTCCACGCCAAGGCAAATTCCTGCTGCGTACGCATGAGCCGATCGCGGCGCGCGACTTTCACCGCTTCGTCGAGATGACCATCGAGCTTTACCGCCGGCGTGCCTGGCTCAAGCGAGTAGGTAAAAACACCACATCGTTCAAACTTCGCGTCCTTGACGAATTCGATAAGCTCCTCGAACTCCGCCTCGGTTTCGCCGGGGAAGCCGACGACAAACGTCGTGCGCATCGTCAAGTTGGCAACGCGCGAACGCAGCTTGCCGAGCAGTTCCTCGATCTCGTCCCGGCGCACGCGGCGTTGCATGCGCTTCAGCGTGCGGTCGTTGATATGTTGTAATGGCATGTCGAGATACGGGATGATCTTCTTGGACGTCGCGACGATGTCGATCAGCTCATCGGTGAAGAAGATCGGATATAGGTACTGCAATCGAATCCACTCAATGCCGTCTACTTTGTCGAGTTCGCGCAGAAGATCGGCGAGACGCACTTTGCCATAGAGGTCGAGGCCATAGTAGGTCGTGTCCTGCGCGACGAGGATAAGCTCGCGGACGCCATCGCCGGCAAGTTCCTTGGCCTCGCGGATGACCTCTTCGATCGGCTTGGTGACGTGTTTTCCGCGCATGCCGGGGATGGCGCAAAAGGTGCAGGTGCGGTCACAGCCTTCGGAGATTTTGAGATAGGCGTAATGTCGCGGCGTAATGCGCAGGCGAGCCGTGTCTTCCTGAGCACGCACCGGCGCGGGACGAAAGAGAGACCGTTGCTCAGCGCGTTGCAGCGTGGCACGCTCGACGACCTTGGTGATTTCCTCACGGCCAAAGACGCCGACGATCTGGTCCACGCCGGGAACTTCCTTGAGCAGTTCGTCTCGCTTGCGTTCGGCGAGGCAGCCGGCGACAACGACGGAACCGATGCGGCCTTGGTCCTTGAGCGCGAGCATCTCGCGGATGACGCCGAGCGATTCCTGTCGGGCGGGTTCGATGAAGCCGCAGGTGTTGATAACGACGACATCGGCACCGTTCGGGTCAGCAACGAGGGTATAGCCGTCCTGTGCGAGTTTGCCCAGCATGCGTTCGGAGTCAACGAGGTTCTTCGGACAGCCGAGGCTGACGAAGGCAAAGGTAGGCTTGGAATCGGTAGTAGCAAGTTCGCGCACGAGATCGGTTCCTACGGTTGCTGCAGTTTAGTTCGCCGCTTGTGGCCCAGCGCTCGAAATATTCAAGCGAGCCTCATGCGGATAACCAGGAAAGAAATTCTCTGCGGTTAATTCAACGTATCAAATGACCAGCTGGGAAGTGATCACCGCCAGTTTGCGTTGGCACCTGGCAATGACATTGTATGGATGCTGAACCGATCTGCGTCGGGAGGCAAGTCGCAGCGGACGTTCCATTGAACTCCGCTGTCGAATGAATTGTCACGCCGCCAGTTCCTCTTCGTGGCCTCGTCCGCGCATGCGATTGATGCCTTTGGTGCAACCTTGGAGGAACGTGATCATTTCCTGAATGACGGCATATTCGCCGAAATGTTTGTCCATTTTTGCGATAGCGGCGGGAAGAACGAGCCCTTGGCGATAGATCATGCTGAAAGCGGATCGGACAGCTTCGATTTCGTCGCGCGATATACCGGCGCGGCGCATGCCGACGAGATTGATGCCGTGCACCGTGTTGAGCCGATGCTGCATGACGAATGGCGGAATGTCCTTGGTGCTCGCACCGCAGCCGCCGAGCATTGCCAGTCGGCCGACGCGAATGAACTGATGAACACCAGCGTTGCCTGAGAGGATTACGTTGTCTCCGATAACGCAGTGTCCGCCGATGAGTGCTCCGTTGACGAGCGTGACGCGATTGCCGACGATGCAATCGTGAGCCACGTGACTGTTTACCATGAAAAAGTTATCGCTGCCGATGACGGTCTTCATGGAATGGACGGTTCCGCGATGAACGGTAACACCTTCGCGAAAGGTATTGCGGTCGCCGATGATCGTTTCGGTCGGTTCGTTGTTGTAGCGAAGGTGCTGAGGCCGTTCGCCAAGGATTGCGCCCGTGTAGACCGTATTGTTACAGCCCATGGTAAGTGGGCCATAAAGATAAGCGGCATTGCGAATGAGGCAGTTGTCGCCGACGGTTATTTTGCCTTCGAGAATAGCGAAGGCGCCCACTTCCACGTTCTCTCCGAGTGTTACGTCGGGAGAAATGATGGCAGTAGGGTGAATACGACAACTCGACGGAAAGGACATATCAGGACCCCCAGTCCTTTGGGTAACGTGCGGTTCGCACGCACCGCTAGCTCTGAACATCCATTTTCAAAGCAGGCACGCCGTCAACCTTCGTGGTTTGGCGGCTGATGTTGGATACTACGTGATTCGAGGCTCCGAAAACCAGACCAATTTTCATCAACCCCACATCGCATGAAAATTCGGAACTCGAAATACGAAATTCGAGACAAAATCTAAATCCGATAGTAATTAATCCCGAATATTTCCGCCCGAATCTGAATTATATTTTCTTTAATCGGATTCACTGCTGTCCGGCTAACGGTTTTAGATTTTGACGCAAGTTATGCTACAACAATGACCTAGGTTCGGTTATGGCTGTTTTCGATTTCAACTCGGTCGTACATTGGAGTCATTCTTTCCGCCTCAACGTCTGGCGTGGGATGACCTAT
>CAMAUE010000037.1 GCA_945861245.1 Singulisphaera sp. GP187 | reverse complement strand
TACCGCATCTCAACCGGCCCCTTGGAAGGCACCAACAACAAAATCCGCAAAATGAACGGCCAAGCGTATGGCTACCGCGATCTTGCTTTCTTCAAACTCAAGATATTGGCACTACATACGACAAAATACGCATTAATCGGATGAACCCCTCTGTGGTTAATGATTGGAATGGAGATGGGCGAGAAGGGTCGAATCAAGAATTGAATGGTGATTACGTGTGTTCGCGAATTCTGTCGGCTTCACCGGATTGATGAGGCCAGAGTTACCGTCCTGTGCGACGATTCGGCGAAGGTTGCGTAGATTATCCGAAGTCGAAATTCTGCCAGTTCTTTCTTGACGCACGCCTGTCCGCCTGTTAATGTATACACGTTATCCCCGCCAGTTTATTTTGGTTCCACCTACCAAGGACACCAGCCATGTTTTCAGTTCTTAGCAATCGCAAAGATCGTACATGCCAGGGATTTAGCCGTCGCGAATTTCTTCGAGTTGGCGGGTTGGGTTTACTGGGCGGGCTAACACTGCCCGACCTGCTCCGTGTTCGCGCTCATGCAGCTGAAACGGGCCGCGTGGTGAAAGATAAATCAGTCGTTTTCTTGTTCCTCAACGGCGGGCCTTCGCATATCGAGTTCTTTGACCCCAAGATGGACGCACCCGTTGAGGTTCGCAGCATGAACGGCGAGGTGCAGACCGACTTGCCAGGCATCACGTTCGGCGCGTCGTTTCCTCGGCTCGCACGCATGACGGACAAGATCAGCATCGTGCGGTCGTATGCTTCGGGTCAGGCCGACCACACCTACCTCATCCCAGCGAGCGGCGGCAACCCGCTGAAGGCGTCGATGGGTTCGCTCTATGCTCGCATCGCCGGCGTCAACCATCCGCAAACTGGGATGCCGAACAATATTCTCGTGCTGCCCGAAGCGGTGCAGCGTGGCCTTCGCATGCAGGGCAACTTTGAGACCGGCGCCTTGCCGACGTTGACCGCGCCGGGCGATCTTGGCGCCAGTTACCGCGCGTTCGATCCGAGCGGGTCGAGTGAGATTCAGCGCAACATGGAAATGCGGATTTCGCCGGATCGTTTTGAGGATCGCCGCTACCTGCTTGGCGCGTTCGACACGCTGCGTTCCGATCTCGACAGCCGCGGCACGATGGCGGGAAATGATCGCTTCCAACAGCAAGCGTTCGACGTGATTAGCCGAGGTGTGGCGCAGTCGTTTGACCTGTCGCGCGAAGACCCTCGCCTCGTCGCTCGCTACGACACGAGCGGTTACTTCACGAACGAATACGTCCAGAGCTATTACGACATGCGTCGCGCATCGAACCTTCTCGGCAAGCAAATGCTCATGGCGCGTCGCCTGTGCGAGGCGGGCTGCGGGTTCGTTACCGTGTCCGATTGCGGTTGGGACATGCACGCCAATGAAAACAGCCCGCGCAACCTGGCAGCGCTGCCAGCGATGGCGGGGCAAGTCGATCATGCCGTGTCGGCGTTCTTGGAAGACATCCACGAACGCGGTTTGAGCGAAAAGATTCTACTTGTCGTCACTGGCGAAATGGGCCGCACACCTCGCCGCAATGGCAACGGCGGTCGCGATCATCATGGCAACCTGACAACGCTGCTCCTGGCGGGCGGCGGGTTGCGCATGGGCCAAGTCATCGGCCGATCCGATCGCATTGCCTCCGCGCCGGCGACGGAACGCTTCGGTCCGCCGAACCTGATGGCGACGATCATGCACACCCTGCTCGACATCGGCGAAGTCCGCGTGCAACGTGAACTAGGCCGAGTGGCGAATATCGTCAGCGAAGGCACGCCGATCCCAGGGTTGTTGTAAGCGATTTTCGTTTAGCCGCTCGCCATCGGCGAGCGCGAACGATTTCCCCACGACACGCAGATCGCGCTCGCCCAAGGCGAGCGGCTAAACCGAAGTACACAAAGCGACGCATGAAATTTCAAAGCGATGTTGAGGCGGTCACGCTTCGCATGTTGGGTCTAATCGCTGCGAGTTTCGTGCTTCGCTTTTTGTGTACTCATGGCGAATTCTGCCGCTCATCCATCGTCCATGCAAATTCAAGCTTGGCTGAATGGGCCGTCGTCGGCTATCCTATTTCCGAACGCATTAATATTTTCACGGGATTATCATCATGATCGGCTTACCGTTGACTGCTCTCGATTCGCCACAACTTCTGCTCGACCTCGACGTCATCGACGCCAATCTAAAACGCATGTTCGGCGCCGGCAAAGAGCGCGGCGTCAATGTGCGAACACATTTCAAGTCGCTCAAGTGCGGCGGACTAGCACGCTATATCCACGAACGCGGCGGGGCCACGTTTCTCTGCGCGAAGCTGAACGAGGCCGAGGTGCTCGCGGGGGTTGGCATTCGCGATATTCTCATCGCCAACCAGATCGTCAGCCCTATCAAGATGCAACGCCTGGCCGAGTTGGCGAAGCGCGTTAAGCTCACGGTGTGCGTGGATACCGAAGCGAACATCGACCAACTGAGCAAGGCGATGAGTGCCGCCGGCGTGACGCTTGGCGTGCTGATCGAAGTCGATGTCGGCATGGCCCGGTGCGGCGTGCTGCCCGGCGAGGCGGCGGTCGGGCTGGCGCAACGCATTGCCCGCAGTCCCGGGTTGCGCTTCGAGGGTTTGCAGGGCTATGACGGGCATCTGCAACTGATGGCCGACATGGGCGAGAAACGCACGAAATGTTTGCAAGGCATGGAACAACTCATCGGCACGCGGCGGCTGATCGAGAAGGCGGGCGTCGCCGTCAACACCGTCACCGGCGCGGGAACGGGCACGTGGGAGTTCGTCGCCGGCTTTCCGGGCGTCACCGAAATCCAGCCCGGTTCGTTCGTGCTGATGGATTGTGCGTATCACGCCGTTCGACCGGAGTTCGGCTGTTCGCTGTCGATCCTCGCCATGGTGATGAGCGTCAGCCCGAAGTGGTACGTGCTCGACGCCGGCTCGAAGGCGATCTCGAAAGATTTCGGCATGCCGATGATAAAGGGCCACGCCGGCGAAACCGTTACCCGGCTCTCCGAGGAGCATACGAAGGTAGAAGGCGAGGGCATGTTGGCGAAGGTCGGCGATCTGCGCGAGGTGATCCCCGCCCATTGCTGTGCGACGATGAACCTGCACCGCCAATGTATCGCAGTGCGCGCGGGCAAGGTCGAGGCGGTTTGGCCAATCGAGGCGAGCGGACGGTACGACTAAAGCCCAGAGGTGAGGTACTCCGAACCTCTGGGCTCGCTGTGGGTGATCCACAAGGGTTCGGAGCACCTCACCCCATAGGCATCAACTTAAGGAATGCGAACCAAACAAATACAATTGAACCACAGAGGCACACAGAGGCACACAGAGGCACACAGAGGCACACAGAGAAAATGCAAAGAATAGGGAACTGAATCACCACCCGCAATCGTGAAAAAGTTAATTCACAATTCTGCCATTTCCTCTGTGCTCTCTGTGCCTCTGTGGTTAGTCCGCTTTGGATCGACACGATTTCCTTAAGTCGGTGCCAATGGGGTTCGGAGTACCTCACCTTTGGGCTTGCTAGAGGACTTCGAATATCGCCTCGACTTCAACAGCGGCACCCGTCGGTAGGTTGGCGAAGCCGAGGGCGCTGCGGGCGTGGTAGCCGAGGTCGTCCTTGCCGAAAAGCTGGTGGAAGAGGTCGGACGCACCGTTGACGACGAGGTGCTGATCGGTGAATTCGAGTGTCGAGTTGACGCAGCCGAGAAGCTTGATGACGCGCAGTCCGTCGAGGGTGCCGTGCGAATCGTGGACCGATTGCAGAATCTTGACGGCACATTCGCGAGCGGCTAACACGCCTTGCTCGACGCTGAGGTTGGCGCCGAGCTTGCCCTTCATGTCGCTGACATGCCCGGAAGTGAACAGCAGATTGCCGGTGCGGGCGCAGAGGTTTAGGTAGCCCTTTTCCTTTTTCAGGAACGCGATGCCGAGGTCTTTGGCTCGTTGAGTGACGCCCATGGCTTGGGATCCTTTCGGGGTGGATTCGATTACAGGCGACGCATTTCTTTATCATTGATGCGGAAATATTGAACATTGGACAACGTCAATACAAACTGGCCTTTCGCTTTTTCATCGAATTGGGCAAAATAGGCATTTGAGCTCAGACGTTCCCACGCAGAGCATGGAAACGCGGTCCTGTTCTACTCGCTTGAGCACGGAGGCTCGTCTTATGTCGTTTGATCCCGAATTGCTGGAGCACCAATCGCCACACGATATTGTTTGCGTGTCGTGGGAGGAGACGGCGTGTCCGCTGTGCGAGGGCGTTCGCTGCGTACCGATTTTGGAGGCGGCAGACCCGCGGCGGTCGGGCATGCGGTTTCTCGTCGTGCGGTGCGATCGTTGCGACTTCGTGTTCACCAATCCACGGCCCGATGCCGGCTCGATCCTGGCGTTTTACGATGATCCAATGCGCGATCGACTCGCCCCGCCGACGAACCACGTTAGTCGTGGCGACGCCATGTCCCGACGGCTCGCGCGACACCGCCCGGCGCGGTTGCTCGATTTCGGTTGCGGCGACGGCGCGTTCCTGGTGGAGATGCGGCGACGCGGGTGGGATGTTGCGGGACTCGACACCGATGACGAAACCGCCGAGCGTGCGATTGATCGAGGCCTGCCCGTCGAACTCGGAACGCTGCCGCACCCGCGCTGGAACTCGCCGCGGCTTGAGGCGATCACGATGCGGCAATCGCTGGAGCATGTCCATCGGCCTCTGGACACGTTGCGCGAGGCGAGGGAATTGTTGACTCCCGGCGGCCTGTTGTTGGTCAGCGTGCCGAACTTCGATAGCCTGGCGGCGGAATGGTTCGGGCCGGATTGGTTTGCGCTCGATTTGCCGAGACATTTATCGCACTTCACGCCGCGAACGCTGCATGCGATGTTGGAAAAAGCAGGGTTCGGCCGGATCGAAATCCGCGCGGATCGGCACGCAAGCTGGGTGCGGCATTCCGTTGGACGTAGGATCGCCAATCAAATCGTGGGCAGCGGGGGCCGATTCTTGCAAACACGCCTCGGATCGCGCCTGTTCAGCTTGGCGGGATTGCTGTGCGGTAGGCCCGAGAGTTTGCTTGCGGTAGCGACAAAGTGAAAATGAAATGCCTGAACCATCGCGGGATGGTTCAGACATTAGAAATCAGCAGTTGGTTGTTACTTGATCGTTACCGTAACCGAGATAACTTTCACGTCCTTGTCGCACTTCACCTGGGCCATGGAGCCGGCCGCTTTCTGCTGTTCAAGGAGGATCAGGCCACTTCGGCCATTCACCTTCTTCTTCTCGCCACCTTTCAGAGTAACGACAAACTCGACGCTTTCGTCGATGCTGAGTTCGCGATCGACCGTTTCATTCTTGACTTTTTGGTTGATGACCAGAACCCTGGTGTCTGAGTCAACGGACTTGATAGATCCCTTGACCATCTGATTCTTCTTGGCTTGTGCGTCCGCGGACGGCGTGTGAGCCAAGAAAGCGAGACCAGCAATGACGCAAGCAAGTGCGAACAGACGAAACATGGATATGCTCCTGATTTGTAAAGGGGGACGGTTATCTCCCTATTGGACTCTTGGGGAGCGAAATAGTTCCATTCGCGGCGAGAATTGTTTTGGATTGATTGCTCCGAGCCTGAGCGCCTGCGAAGCACGTGCGACGGCCCTTCGCTGGCGCTCAGGCTCGGGAAAAGGCACCGTGAAAATCCGCGACTCACGCCGCTTGCAAGCCAATACCGTTCGGCATACAATCCCCAACACTGTTCGTACGCGTTGTGCGTTGTCGAATCCTGCCTGAAACGCTTACCGGTTTGAGTTTACCATACGTTGCTCCGGAGTGAACCCAATGCAGTTCCTGCCTGGATCTCTCGTTCTTGCCTCAATCATTGCGACTTCAACAATTCTTGCCGGGGCTTCGGCTGCGACGGCACAACCGACAAAAGCTGCAAGCGGCCCCGTCGTGCCGGGGTTCGCGCGATTCCACGCCGATGGCAAGGCCGACCTCGCGACGGGTGGCCGACTGCTGTTCGGCGAGTTGCATTGCGCTCGTTGCCATACCGACGCTACCTCGGCGAAGGACATCAAGTCGGCCCCGATCCTCGACGGCATCGGCTCGCGCGTCAAGCATGGCTACCTCGAAAAATTCATCACCGATCCACATGGCGCGAAGTCCGGCACGAAGATGCCGAACCTGCTCGCGGGCCTGGATGACGCGGAACGCAAAGCGACGGCGACCGCATTGACGCATTTTCTCGCTTCGACGGGCACGCCCTCGCAGGCTCGGCCGGATCGCAAGGGCATCGCCGAGGGACGCGATCTTTACAGCAAAGTCGGCTGCGTCGCCTGCCACGGAACGCGCGACACCAAGGGTGATGCCGACAAGCTATTCCCAACCAACGTGCCGCTCGGCGATCTCAAAGAAAAGTACTCGCTCGTCAGCCTGCGTTCCTTCCTCGAAAACCCGCACGACACGCGGCCCAGTGGCCGAATGCCCGGGCTGCTCACGATCAAGGAATCCAACGATGTCGCGAATTATTTGTTGCAAGGCAGCGTTCCCGGCCTGTCTGCGACCAACATGAAGTATTCGTATTACGAGGGCGCGTTCAAGAACGTGCCCGATTTCGCCAAGCTGAAGCCAGTTAGCATGGGCGAGACGACCGATTTCGACATCAGCGTCGCCAAACGAGGCAGCGATTGGGCGATCAAATTCGACGGCTATTTGAAGATCGAGAAAGACGGCAAATACACATTCAGCACGACAAGTGATGATGGCAGTATTTTGTCGATCGATGGCAAAGTCGTTGTCAACAACGATGGCGTTCATCCGCCAGCAACCAAGAACGGCGGCGTCAAGCTGACGAAGGGAATGCACAAGCTCACGGTCGGCTTCTTCAACGGCGGCGGCGGAGTTGAGCTGAAGGCCGAGATTGAAGGCGGCGGCCTGGCGAAGCAGAACCTCGGCCCGTTCGTTTATGTCACAGAGAAAACCGAGGTTCCCGTAGCGACTGGCGACAAGAAGGATGCGCCGTTCACCGTTGATGCCGCGCTCGCCGCCAAGGGCAAGACGCTGTTCGGCACGATCGGTTGCGCGAACTGCCATCAGATGGGCAAAGAGAAAATGCAACTGGAAACGCTGGCACTGGACCAGCTGAAGGGCGATGGCGACGGCGGCTGCCTTTCCGCCAAGCCGAAGAAAGGCGTGCCGTCATTCGGGTTCGCGGCAAATCAGGTGGCAGCGCTGAAGGCGGCGCTGGCCAAGCCGTTCCCCAATCCCAAAGATGAAACGCCCGCTAGTCTCGTGAAGCAACGCATGACCGCGCTCAACTGCTACGCCTGCCATGAACGTGACAAAGTCGGCGGCCCGGAGGACGATCTCAATAAGTTCTTCCTCACCGTTCAACCCGAAATGGGTGACGAAGGCCGACTGCCGCCCTCGCTCAACGGCGTCGGCGCTAAGCTCAATCATGCTTATTTGAAAAAAGTCGTCGAGCAAGGTTCGCACGATCGGCCCTACATGCACACGCGCATGCCGAAGTTCGCCAATCACGCCCAATCGCTTGTCGAAGCCTACATGGCGATCGATACGCCGGAGAAGGCGCCGAAGGTCGCGCTCTCCGAGACGATCACCAAAACCAAGTTTGCAGCCAGACACATGGTCGGGCCGACGGCGTTCGGCTGCACCAAATGCCATACATTTGCGGGCCAAAAGGCCGAGGGTGTTCAGGGCATCGACCTGGCGATTTTGACGCAGCGATTACAGCATGATTGGTTCTACAACTACATGCTCAATCCAACGAAGTACCGCCCCGGCACACGCATGCCGGCGTCATTCCCAGATGGCAAGACGCTGCTCACCAAGGTGCTCGATGGCAAGGCCGACACGCAGATCGAAGCGATCTGGGTCTACCTGGCCGACGGCAAAGCCGCGACACCGCCCACCGGACTTGACAAGAAATCGATCCCACTCGTGCCGGTAGCGGAAGCGATCATCTACCGCAACTTCATCAAAGGCGTCGGCAATGTTAACTATTCGCGTGCCATCGGTGTCGGTTTCCCGGAACGCGCGCATTACGTGTTCGACGCCAACGACATCACCCTCGCGATGATTTGGCAAGGTGCGTTCATGGACGCCAAACGCCACTGGACCGATCGCGGAGTCGGCTTTGAACCGCCGCTCGGCGAAAACATCGTTCAGCTGCCAACGGGTGTCAGCTTCTACGTGCTCGGCTCCAACGATGAAGCCTGGACAGCCAAGCCCGCAAAGGACATCGGCTACAAATTCCTCGGCTATCGTCTGACCGACGACAGCCGCCCGACGTTCAACTATTCCTTCAACGGGATCAAAATCGAAGATACGCCGAACGCGGTTGAGTCGAAAGGAAGCCCCACAATCGTGCGGACGTTCACGCTCTCGACCGAGAACCCAATCGACAAGCTCTACTACCGTGCAGCGGTCGGCAACAAGATCGAAGCCGATGCGAAAGCCGGTTGGTATCGCGTAAACGACATGCGCATCCGCATTGAAGCCGAGGGGCAGCCGATCATCCGGCAATCGGGCAAAGGCATGGAACTGCTCGTCCCGATCCGCTTCAAGGGCAACACCGCGAAGCTTGTGCAGGAGTATGCGTGGTAGAGAGATCGTTTAGCCGCTCGCCTTCGGCGAGCGCGACTTGTGTCTCGCCCCTTGGTTAATCGCGCTCGCCAAAGGCGAGCGGCTAAACTCGGGACGTGGAAGGTTCACGAACATGCTCACCATCACCAAACGTAGAACGACGATCGGCCCGGACGATCATGGCCGAAAGATGTCGCTCAAAGACTTCGAATTCATCAAAACCGAGGAAGACTATCACTACGAACTGTCGCGCGGGTACATCACGGTGTCACAAGTCGCCAAGTATTTTCACGCGTTGATTGTCTCACTCATTCGAGACTCATTGGGCGCATACAAGACACTGAATCCAGAACGCCTTGATTTGATCCTCAATAGCATGGAATGCAAGCTCCTAATCCCAGAGTGGGAGAGCGAGCGGCATCCCGATATTGCTGTCTACCTCACGAAGCCGAAGGGGCCCAAGAATAACACATTGTGGCGGCGCTGGATCCCGGAACTGACCATCGAGGTGGTTTCCGAACGCTCCACCGATCGCGACTATATCGAGAAACGAGAAGAATACTGGACGCTCGGCATCAAGGAATACTGGATCGTCGATGGTAAACGTAAACGGATCGTCGTTCTTCGGCGTGGTAAATCGGACTGGATCGAGAAACGCCTGGGTGCTGAAGATGTTCTCGCGACCAAGCTGCTACCCGGGTTTATGCTACCCATCAAGGCGATCATGGATGCGGTCGCTGAGGTTGAGAGCGACGAGTAATAAATTTCCGGCAAAGCCCCGGGATGATCGCAGCAAACCCTGGGGTTCATAACATCGGCCGCTGGGATTTGCTGCGATCATCCTGAGCTATTTTCATCGAATAACACACGTTCACTCTGGATACCGTAGGAGTTTTTCAATGCGATATTTACTGTCTCTCGCCGTCATCGTCGCTGCGTTCCTGATGTCGGGTTCGTCCGCCGATGCCCAGAAGAAAAAGGCCGGCGAACCGAAACCGACCGAGAGTGAGGATACTTACTACAAACTCCAGACCTTGCCGATACCCGAGGGCGAAGTACTCGAAGGCGGGGCGCTCGAAATGCTGCCCGACGGCAAAATTGCGTTCGGCACACGTCGCGGCGAAATCTGGATCGTCGAAAACGGCCTCACCGATGACCCAAAAAACGCTAAGTTCACTCGCTTCGCCCACGGCATGCACGAAATCCTCGGCCTCGCTTACAACCCAAAGGACGGCTGGCTCTACGTCACCCAACGCTGCGACGTGACGCGTATCAAAGACTCCAAAGGCAAAGGCAGAGCCGACATCTTCGAGGTCGTCACCGATGGCTGGGAAGTCAACGGCGACTACCACGAATACGCCTTCGGTTCTCGCTTCGATAAGCAGGGCAACATCTGGATCACGCTCTGCCTGACGGGCTCGTTCAACAGTAACAGCAAGTACCGCGGCTGGGCGGGCAAGGTCACGCCCGATGGCAAATGGGTTCCCACCACCAGCGGCGTGCGGTCGCCCGGCGGCGTCGGCTTCAACGCGGACGACGAGGTTTTCTACACGGACAACCAAGGCCCCTGGAACGGCACCTGCGGTCTCAAGCACCTGACCGTCGGCGGCTTCGTCGGCCATCCCGGCGGGTTCAAATGGTACGACGCTCCCGAAGCCAAATACCTCGGCGCCGCCCCGCTTGTGCCGAAAACCAAGAGCCGAATCATGACCGAGGCCAAACGCATCCCGCAATTCACGCCCACCGCCATCCTCTTCCCCTATGGCAAAATGGGCCAGTCCGCCGCCGGCATCGAATGCGATCTTTCCGCCGGCAAGTTCGGCCCGTTCGAGAAACAACTCTTCGTCGGCGACCAAACGCACAGCACCATCATGCGTGTCAGTCTCGAAAAAGTGAATGGCCGATACCAGGGCGCATGCTACCCCTTCCGCCAGGGCTTCAGCTGCGGCATCGTCCCGGCTCGTTTCGCACCGGACGGTTCGCTCTTCGTCGGCGGCACGAGTCGCGGTTGGGGTTCGCGCGGCGGCAAGCCGTTCGCCCTCGAACGCCTCGTCTGGACCGGCAAGGTTCCCTTCGAGATCCACGAAATGAAAGCCGAACCCGACGGCTTCACGCTGACCTTCACGAAGCCGGTCGATCCGAAGACCGCCGGCGATGTCGCTTCGTACAAAGTCGAGACCTACACCTACATCTATCAAGCTGACTACGGCAGCCCGGAAGTGGATCGCACCATGCCGAGCATCGACAAGATCACCGTCGCGCCCGACAACAAGAGCGTGCGCATCCAGCTCAGCAAACTTGAGGAAGGCCACATCCACCAGCTCGCCGCCCCGGGCGTACGCAGCGAGGAAGGCTCACAACTGCTGCACAACATCGCGTACTACACGCTGAACTATATCCCGGAGCGGAAGTAGGATTCGGGTCCCCGTTTAGCGTTCGCATGGCAGCTCGCGAGCGCTAAACGAATTCAAGCGCATTCGAGCACCGCACCCATCCATCCATGAGTGAATCCAAAGTCTTTCTGTTCGATTCCGACGATCCCGCTATGCAACGGGCCTACGAGGAGGCCCGTTCAACCTTCAAGTATTTCTGGCGCGAAATCGCCTGGGAACGTCGGCGAATCATTCCTGGCCTGGACCTGGCCTGCGTCAAAGCACCTTTCTCCGACAGCAAACGGACGGCCTCTTCGAAGGACAATCTCGAAGTCGAACAGATGTGGCTCGGCGAAATCGATTTCGACGGCCAATTTGTCAGCGGTGAGCTGTTGAATGCTCCGAACTGGCTGAAGTCGGTCAAGGCCGGCGATTCCGTTCGCCTGACGCTGAATGAGATCACCGATTGGATGTACGCCATCGACGCCAAAGTATTTGGCGGCTACACGGTAAATCTGATGCGCTCACGCATGAGCCGAGGCGAACGCAACGAGCATGACAGTGCCTGGGGCCTGAACTTCGGCGATCCGAACAGCATCCGCATCATGCCTGTCACGAACACCTGGGGCGGTATGATCAAGGGATGGTTCGGCGGAAAAAGCGATCCGCACATCGAGGAACATCCCATGAGCGAGGCAATGGCTCCGTCCCTGAAGGAACAGTTAACTGACGCCCCCGCCATGCTGAATGAAAAAGACGACCGAGGATGGACGTTTCTGCATCATCAAGCTCTTGCCGGAAGCACGGCCTCCGTCAAAATTCTGCTGGAACTCGGAGCCGACACCAAAGCGCTGACCGATAACGGCATGACACCGTTGCAGCTTGCCAAATCGCTCGGGTGGGACAAGGTTATCGCCTTGCTCAAAGGTCGGTAGCCCGCGCGGCCCAACCCCCAATTGTGTCTTTGTGTGAGTTCTCTCCATAGCCTTGGAGGACGGCTGTAGTCAGATCTTTGGGCTGAGCTATTGTTCTCAACCTTCATATCCGCTACTATTCAAACAACACATGGGTGCCCGTCTCTTTTTGAGTTGTTGCCATGATTGTAAAAAAAGCCCACAAGAAGCCAACAAAGCCCTTGCGAACGCGAAACGCCGTGCCATCTGACGATTGGCGTGCTTCTCTTCGGCGCCGCCTGGGAAAAGTCGCTGGAATTGACGCCGTGTTCGCGGCTACTTCCGGTCTAGTTATCCATGTTTTCTCCGTCATGGCCGAACATGAATCCAGTACCTATGACCCGCTGATGCGCCAGGAGGAACGAGTCGAAGCGGATCATCCCGGTCTTGCTTTCGATTTCCACACACGCGTTCATCAGGGTCGCCCGCCACAGGAGTCCGTGCCTCATGGACCAGAGCTGATCTTAATCAAATGATGAGCGCAAGAGCGGCACTCTGTTACGAGAAATACTTGGCAAATGCCAGCTTCGCCACGGCGTTGGCGGTCCAGTTTCCTGACCGAGCCGACTGGAGTTGTGTGTTGCAATTCTACGCCGCGCTGCATCTCATGAATGCCTACCTCATCGACAAATCTATTGTTAACCTGGATCCGTTGAATGTTATTCATGATGACCGTCGCCAAGCCATGAAGCAGTGCCCCGAACTGCGTGATGCACCCAAGCGTTTTCGAGAGCTCAAGGATTTGAGCGAACGAGTACGATACGATGCTTCCTTCATTTTCTCGGAGACACATCGACAGCTTACAGTCGATCTGTTGGCGAGACTCGCCGCTATCGTCGAGCCCAAGCTCAGACGCTCATGACTTTTTTCATTGCTCATAGTCGCGTTAGAACCGGTGGCACCTCCATGAAAACTCGCGCAGCCTTCCACGCATTCGCATGTCTTGCGATCCACACATTCGTCTCATCGGCACTGATGGCTCAGTCGGCAGTTGATTTCAATCGCGACATTCGGCCCATCCTTTCCGACAAGTGTTTTCAATGCCACGGCCCGGATTCCACGCATCGCAAGGCGGGGCTACGGCTCGATACCGATGCGGGGCGGAAGGCAATCGTGCCGGGCAAACCGGGCGAGAGTGAGCTATTCGCGCGGATCGTATCTGACGAATCCGACAAGCATATGCCGCCGAAGAAAACAGGCAAGACGCTGACGAAGGTGGAGATCGATTTGATCCGCCGCTGGATCGAGCAAGGCGCGAAATTTGATTTACACTGGTCACTCGCCACGGTAAAGCGACCAGACATTCCACCTGCGACGATCTCCGCTGGACGGCAAAATGCTATCGACCAGTTTGTCCTCGCCAAGCTGCAAACCGCGAAGGCCCAGCCATCGCCCGCAGCCGATCGCGTGACGTTGATCCGTCGGCTCTACTTCGATCTCATCGGCCTGCCGCCTTCGCCTGCGCAGGTCGATGCGTTCATCAACGACAAGAATCGGAATGCGTACGATCGGCTCGTCGATACGCTGCTGTCATCATCGCATTTCGGCGAACGGCTTGCGATGTACTGGCTCGACCTCGTTCGCTACGCGGACACAGTCGGCTATCACGGCGATCAGGAGCAACACATCTCGCCGTACCGCGATTACGTGATTCAGGCGTTCAACACCAACATGCCGTTCGATCGCTTCACCGTCGAACAACTCGCCGGTGACTTGCTGCCTGCGCCGACCCCCGATCAGATGATTGCGACCGGATACAACCGCGTACTGCAAACGACGCACGAGGGCGGAGCCCAAGACAAGGAGTATCTCGCAATCTATTCGGCCGATCGCGTGCGCAACTTCGGCGCGGTCTGGATGGGCGCGACGATCGGCTGCGCGCAGTGTCACAATCATCGGTACGATCCCTATACGCAAAAGGACTTCTACCGTGTCGCAGCATTCTTCGCCGACATTGACGAGCGCGGCGCATACAAGGGACCGGACGCATCGCCGACAAAGCGACCGCCGGAGTTGGAGGTGCTGTCGCCGATCGACCGCGCCCAAGCCGATGCCGTGCGTGCCCGCATCGCCGAGCTTGAACGTGGCGAGAAGAACATTGACGAGATCATTTCACAACGAAAGTTGCTGACTGAAATCGAGAAACGCAAACGATTGACGATGATTACGAAATCGGTCAAGCCGCGTGTCATGCGTGTGTTGAACCGTGGTGACTGGATGGACACGAAAGGCGAGATCGTCGAACCGGGCGTGCCGCATTTCATGAAGCAGGTCGATGCCAAGACGCGAGCAACACGGCTAGATTTGGCACGCTGGTTGACGGCACCCGATCACTCGCAGACTGCCCGCGTGTTCGTCAATCGGCTCTGGCATCTCTACTTCGGGCATGGCCTGTCACGCACGCTGGAGGACGCCGGCTCCCAGGGCGAATGGCCAACGCATCCCGAGCTGCTCGATTGGCTCGCCAGTGAATTCGTGCAGCCGCACGAAACAGCGGGGTTGCGAAAGCCCCACCCGTGGGATGTCAAGCACCTCGTTCGGCTCATGGTGACATCGGACACGTATCGGCAGACATCGCTTGAATCTGCCACGCTTCGGCAAACTGACCCAGAGAATAGGCTCTATTCCCGGCAATCTCGCTTTCGGCTGCCGGCTGAAATGATCCGCGATCAGGCGTTGGCGGTCAGCGGCCTGTTCGTCGATCGGCTTGGCGGACCGAGCGTCAAGCCGTATCAACCCGATGGGTATTACGCATTTTTGAACTTCCCGAAGCGAAGCTATGTCGCGGACAAAACGCATGACCAGTATCGGCGCGGCGTGTACACGCATTGGCAGCGCACGTACCTGCATCCGATGCTCAGAGCCTTCGATGCTCCGTCCCGCGAGGAATGCACCGCGCAACGCCCGATCAGCAACACCCCGTTGGCGGCTCTCGTATTGCTGAACGACCCGTCGTTTCTCGAAAGCTCTCGGCTATTCGCTCAGCGTTCACTCTTGGAGACTGGATTCGACGACGCGAAACGCCTGCGTTGGATTTGGCGCCAGGCCCTGTCGCGTGAACCGGAAGACCGCGAAATCGCCGCCCTGACGAATTTACTCGAACGTTCACGCACGCTGTTTTCAAAAGACCCCGCGTCGGCAACGAAACTGCTCGCCATCGGCCTGACGCCACGCGATACGAAATTGAACGCCGGCGAATTGGCGGCGTGGACCATCGTAACGCGCGTCGTTCTGAATTTGGATGAGGCGATTACGCGGAATTGATGTTTACCGCTCACCTTGGGCAAGCGCGGATGCCCCGATTTTCAATCGGTGCAGTCCGCCAAGCCCGCGCTCGCCAGAGGCGAGTGGCTAAACCGTTTTTTCATACTTCGCCAGCAACACCCATTCGATGAGCCACATTAGGGTCTCCAGACAGCGGTCGCCGGCTTCGCGCGCGGGATCGAACTCTGAGATTGCGAAACCGGCCAAGCGCTGCATTCCAATCGCGGCGAGCAACTTCGGGATGACGAGCGGCGCCAGGCCGAACGGACGCCCTTGGGCCGTCGCCGGGAAATACGCCGGGTCGAAGAAGTCGCAATCGAGATCGAGAAACACACGCTCTGCCGACGAGCAAAGATCGCTTAGGCGCGTCAGTGCTGCCGATTCGTCGCGGTTGAATTCGACCGCGGAGATTGTCGCGTCGTAATATTTCGCAATGTGGTCAGGTCGCAGCAGCAACTCGCGATGGCCGACGTTGACAACGCGCGGGATCGGATTTTCGGCGTGAAGCAAGAAGTTCCCATGTGACAGATCGGTGGTGCAATCGGAGAGATTGTAGATATCGAGGTGTGCGTCGAGTTGGACGATGATCGTATCGTCGCGTGTACCGGCAAGTTCATCGTAGAGCGGCAAAGCGCCAAGGTGGTTGCCCGCGATCCAGAAAAGAACCTCGCCTGCGTCAAGACTCTTGCGAATCAATGTCCGACCAGCAGCACGCCAATCACGATAGTCGTCAAGCGTCGTGAAACCATGCTCGCCAACGCGCACTTTGTTGGCGTAGGCGCGTGCCCGCGTCGGGACAGTTTCACGCCTGTTGTCGGCCAAAAGTTCCTTGATGGCATCGCCCAGCAGCTCCGCGCCAGCCTTGGCGCCGGGATTGCCGAACAGGTCGAAAGGAAAGCAAATCGCCCGTGTAATCACACCAACCACCTGAAGTGAAACGAAAAGGTAATAACGAAAACCGCGTGCGATCAGGCAAATTGAAATTATCGATACGTCCACAACTTTCAGAAAAGGCCCAACATTCGCCTGATATTTCGCAAAATGCCCGGATCCACGCCGCAAGTCGAATTCCAACAAACGTCCGCTGCGGTGTATCATATACTGCGCTGGGTAAATTAGCCGCGTACGAGCGGGAGACATGGTTAAACGAAACCGGAGGCCACGATCCGATGACACCAACGATGCACGCCATCAAGGATTACTATGTCGCCAGCACCGCCGTGGTCACAGGCAATGTCGTGCTCGGTCCAGGCGTCAATGTCTGGTTCGGCACGATCGTGCGTGGCGACTTGGCGACGATCACGATTGGCCCACGCGTCAATCTTCAAGACGGCAGCATTGTTCATACGGACTCCGATGCAGCGCTGACGATCGGCGAGGGCGTCGTCGTGGGGCATGGCGCGATCCTGCACGGCACGTCGATCGGCCGCGACACGCTGATCGGCATGGGGGCGACGCTGCTATCGGGCTGCGAGATCGGCGAGGAATGCCTGATCGCCGCCGGCACACTTGTCACCGAAGGCCGACGCATCCCGCCGCGCTCGGTCGTCATGGGCGTGCCGGGCAAAGTGGTGCGAACGATCACTGCGGAGGAGCTTGAACGGACCCGTACGATCTGCGCCCATTACATCGAGATGGCGCAACGTTATGTCCACGGCGCCTACCCACCGCCATGGCTGCGTTAGCTAGAAAAACTCACCACAGAGTACACGGCGCGGACAAGCCGCAACAAATACAGAATCACGAAAACACGAAAACACGAAAGGAAGACATAGTCATTCACGACGAGTCACAAGCCAAAGCAATTCTCGATAAGGAAAGCAGGAAGGCAGGAAAAAGGGGCTGATTCAATTCTTGCTTTCGTGCCTTCCTTATCGTCCTTGCATTTTCCGGTAGTGCGGTGTCCGGTTGGAAAAATCGCTTGGGTTGGGTTTCTAATTCGTACTTTCGGGCTTTCGTGATTCGCATCCTGAATTTTCGCACAGTGAAATCTGCGCGGCTCGCAAAGATTTTGGAGGTAGGTGACACGGAGAAATGCGAAGCGGAGGAGGATGCGAAATCAGGTAAGGCTATCGCATCATCATTTCAGACAGAACAGAGTTGTCGCTTACGGTTGTTACAAGGATTCCTTGTTGAATTATCTCTGTGTTCTCCGTGGTGAGTTGTTCAGTTCACTAGGGGCAATGTCCGATGAGCGTGACGGAAGAAACCCGAGTCGTAGCGCCGGCGAGCGTGGCGGATATAAAACTTCCGACCACAATGGACCGCCGCGCTGATATCGAGTGGAAACAAACTCGCATCGCCGAACTGCTGCAATCGGCCGGGTGTGATGGACTGCTGGTTCTTTCGCCCGATAACTTCGCCTGGCTGACTGCGGGCGGAGCGTCACGTGGCTTTCTCGATGCCAATACGCATCCTGCACTTTTCCTTACCGCCGAGGCGCGGTGGTTAATCTGCGCCAATACCGATTCGCAGCGTATCTTCGATGAGGAAATCGACGGACTGGGCTTTCAACTCAAAGAATGGCCCTGGCATCAATCGCGTGAGGCGCTGCTTGGTGATATCGTGCAGAGCCGCAATGTCGCCGTCGATATACCGTTTGGCACGTGCAAACAGCTCGGGCCGCGAATCGACGTGCTTCGCAGAACGCTCACCGATTACGAGATCGCGTGCTACCGAAAACTTGGTCAGACACTGAGCCACGCTCTTGAAGCGACAGGCCGCACGCTTAGTGTCGGCGAGACGGAACGCGAAGTTGCCGGCCAACTGTCACATCGATTGCTGCACCGGGGCGTGCAACCGCTGTTGATTTCGGTAACCGGGGAAAGTCGCGGGCGCATGTACCGTCAGGCGTCATTCACGAGTACGCCGATTACGAAGAATTGTGTAATAACCGTCGCGGCGAAGAAGTACGGCCTGTGTGCGCGGGCGAGCCGCTCGATCTCTTTCGGTCCGCCGGACGCGCATTTTCGCCGCGATCATGATGCGGCATGTAAAATTAGCGCGACCTACGTGGCGTGCAGCTGGCCAGATTCCGTGCCTCGCCAGGTGCTGCTCGCGGGGCAGCGCATCTATCAGCTAACGGGAGTGGAGCACGAATTTTACCTGGCGCCACAAGGGCATCTTACGGGACACGCACCGGTGGAGTTGAACCTTTGCCTCGAAGACGAACAGGTCCTGCAATCGAAATGGGCAATAACCTGGTGTGTCGCGGTTGGCGCCGCAGTGAGTTGCGATACCTTCCTCATCTCGGATGAAGGCCCGCGTGCCATCACCGCCGCCGAAAATTGGCCGCTGAAACGCATCCGCATTCAGGGCGCCGAATTCGTGCGGCCCGATGTGCTGATGCGGTAGAATACGTACAGAATTTTGAATTGCCGCTTGCGGCTTAGCGCTCGCAAGGTGCCACGCGAGCGCTAAGCCGCAAGCGGCCAATTATTATTTCGGATTTCCTGAACGCAATTCGCCCCTATTTCATATTCCCTTCCGGTGGGAATCTCCGCTTCACGATTCGGTCGCCGATCCAGCGGCCCGTGATTTCGTCGATTACTAACAATGGTCCGGTGAATCGGGGTAGTAAGGCTTTACGCTTCCGTTTCACGATCAAGTGGACGAGGTAGTCAACGCATTTCGCAACGGGCCAAATTCGGAAAGGCGGCGGCGGTTGCACGTCCCACGGTTTGCCGTCGGGGCCAAGTACGTTATCACGCAATGGCGTATCAACGAACGCCGGAGCGAGGACGCCGACATGGACGCCATGGCGAGCGACTTCGAGCCGCAGGGCGTCGTAAAAGCCCTGGACGGCGAATTTGCTGGCGCCGTAGATGGAGTAAGACGGGATGCCGCGTTGGCCCGTCATACTGCTAAGGCCCACCATCGAGCCTTTGGTTTTTATTATGTGAGGCAGCGCGAAATGCGTGGCATAGAGCGTACCGAAAAAGTTGACACGCATGACGCGTTCCATCGCATCTAGCTGCGAGCATTCGAAGTAGGCTCGCATTGAAAGACCGGCTGACGAAATGAGTATGTCGAGCTTGCCAAAGGCTTGGACTGTGCCATCGACGGCGTCGCGCACCTGGTCGGCTACAGTGACATCCGTTGGCAGAACCACGGCTTGGCCGCCGATCTTTACAATAGCGGCGCGGACATCTTCCAGCGCATCACGATTGCGTGAGGCGAGACCGAGGCGAGCACCGTATGAGGCCAGCCGTAGCGCGGTTTCTTTGCCGATACCGGAGGATGCGCCCGTGATGAGAATAGCTTTGTCGCGGAAGAGTTCCATCGAGAAATGATATGAAACGGCGATTGCGAAATCGATGATGCGCAATCGGAGAAGTGCGTTTAGCCGCTCGCCTTGGGCGAGCGCTAGCCGCAAGGCCGCGCTCGCCCAAGGCGAGCGGCTAAACACAGCCTATCCGAAAATGCGGCGGAGGAAGCCGCTGCTCTGTTGCTCGGCAGGTGGTGTGGCCTGTCCTGCGCCGCCCTGCGGAATTAATGCGTTGGACTTCGGACGGGCGAGCGCCTGCAACCGTTCACGCAGTTGCGGGTCGCGGCTGTTGGTTTCGATTTCGCGATCGAGGTCGGACTTGAGGCGCTGCAACTCCTGCCGTTGGCGTCCCATTTCAGCACGTTCCTTGGCCGTCTGCACCTCCATTTGGCGCATCTGCTGCATCATGTCGTTTTCGTCTTGATCCATTTGCCGGCCGCGCTCTTCAAGCTCGCGTTTGAGTCGTAGGATTTCCTCGGCTTGCCCAACGCCGGCAGTCGGATTTGGCGTGGTCGGCGTGCTGGGTCCGGCGGATTCCTGCAGTTCTTGCATCGTCGCGTGGAGTGTGCGAATGACTTCCGATTTTTCTTCGAGAAGCATCTCGTACTCGCGCTGGCGTTCCAACCAAAGCTCTTCGCCTTGCCCGGACGACAATGCCTCAAGTTCTTGGACGCGCAATCGAAGCTCCGCGTTTTCCATGCGGAGCATTTCCATTTCGTCGGCGTCGGCGTCCGCGCCAAGAGCTGCGTCGTCCGTGATAGGATCGGCATCGTGATCGTTGGTTTGGAATTCGTTGAGAAGTTCATCATTCGCCGCCGACAATCGGCGCAACTCAGCGTCAAAGTCGTCGAAGTTCAGACTGTCGTCGCTGAAATGCGCGGAATCCGCGCGTGGCGCGTCGAGTAGTTTGACGGGTGCCATCGCTCTGTCTCCGTTTCGACGAATGGGTCGGGGAAGAGTGGAATGGATCCGAGACATTCCACTTCGACTATCAAATGGAATATAGCTCGCAAAATCGGCGAAGATGAAAAATATGGCAAAAACGGTGCGGGTGGCACGACACACCAACGCGCCGGAAGCGTGAGCGACGGAAGAAATACACCATCGCTCACGCTTCCGGCTCGTTGGTGTGTCGTGCAATCAGAACACATCCTGTTTACGAAGCACAACCGCGGCAGCGATCATCTGAGCAATCAGGAATCCGACCAAAGCCGTGAATGCCCCGGTCAGCCAGCTTTGCCGACGCACGACCGTATCGTTGTATTTGCGAAGGAAATCGCGACGGCCATCGTCTTTCCACAGGTTGAATTCGGGATACAGATTCCACAAGGGCCGAAGATTCGCCTCGTCGTGGAGGAAGTCGGCGTTAATGGTCTTGCCTTCCATCAGGCTCACTTCCATCGCCTGATTGGCCCAGCGCGCGACGACGACCTTCGACCCGATCGACATCGCCGGGCTCATGTTGCCCAATGGCGTCAGCACGCCAGCGAGAATGATTTGGGGCAACAGGATCATCGGTACGATCGCCGTCGCCTTGTCGGCGGTGCTGGCGAGCGCGGAGATGATCAGGCCCATGGCGATGCCGTTCCACGACGCCAGGATCATCACCGGCAGCATGATCGGCCAATCGATTTCATCCTTCCACATCCGTACCATGGCGAGCATCAGCGTACATTGCACGGCGCCGATGATCGCCAGCAGCCAAAATTTGCTGAAAAGGTACGAATCGAGCCGCAGGTTGACCATGCGTTCGCGGCGATAGATCGAGCGTTCGCGCACCAGTTGTTGAGCGGAGCTGCTACAGCCAAACCAGAGTGAGGAGATGACGAGCAGAAACGAAATGGCCGGCATGTCGCCCATCACCAGGCAGATCAAGTGGCTCATGACCACGGCCTGCACAAGCGCGATGGCGAGGTTCTGGGCGTCGGAAAACAGGATCTGCGCGAATCGCTGCGACAGGACCGCCCATTGGCCCAACACGGTGGCCGGTTCGGGCGGCTTGGTCGGCATCTGTTCCTTCAGCGGTTTCGGCAGCCGTTCCTTGGCGGCTTGGGCTTTGACGGCCTGGGCGGCTTCCGTTTTGCGATAAAGCTGCTGCCAATCCGCCGGCGTTTTGTCTTCGAGCCGATCGTAGAGATCGATCGGATGCTCGACATCGAAAAAGGTCCGCGCCTCGGCGGGCGTGCCGAAGAACGCCAGCTTGCCGCCGGGCACGAGCACGGCAATCTTGTCGAACAGATCGACATTTTCCATGATGTGCGTCGTGCAGATGACCGTCTTGCCCAACTCGGCAAGCTGTTTGAGCTTGACCATCAGCTTTGCTTCGGTGCCAGGATCAAGCCCTGAGGTCGGCTCGTCGAGAAATAGAACGCCCGGCTTGCACAGCAACTCCACGCCGACGGCGACACGCTTGCGCTGCCCGCCGGAGAGCAACGCGATCGTCAGGTCCGCGCGCTCTTGCAGATCGATGACGCTCAACGTTTCCTCAACGAGACGAAAGCGTTCCATGGCCGACAGCTTCGGCAGGCGAAGTTTGCAAACGAAGTCGAGCGCCTGCCTGGCGTTGAGTTCGGGATGTACGAGGTCGGTCTGGGGCACGAAGCCGAGCTGATGGCTAAGGCGGTCGTATTTTTCGTAGAGCGGTTCGCCGTCGAGATAGACTTTGCCCGATTGCGCGGGGTGAAATCCGTGCAGGGCGTTGAGTAGCGTCGTCTTGCCGGCGCCGCTGGGGCCGAGCAAACCGATGAACTCACCGGGTTGGAAGAAGAGCGTGACATCGTCGAGCAGCACGATGTCGTTTGCTTTTTGGCAGAGATTCAAGCAAGCGAGCGTTGGCGCGGACGATTGCTTGATCCATACGAGATGCGTGCCTTTGAAAAGGAACAGGTATGAGCCGATATGGATAAGGTTGCCCACCGTCAGCATTTCGCGCGTCACCGCCCGGCCATTGACGAACGTGCCCGATTCGGAGTGGAGGTCACGCAAAAAATACTGCCCCTGGTCCGACTCAATGCGTGCGTGTTGGCTGCCAACGGTAGCGTCGTGCAAAACCAGGTCCGCATCCGTGCCGCTGCCGATCGTCAACGTGTTTGCATCCAACGGCACTAAGCGCACGGGTTCGCGATGCAACACCGGAAACGCAGCTTCGCCCCGCCCGATATGCTTCAGGTTTCTGGCGAGGTCACGACCATTCTCGGCAGCAGCGTTACTCGTTGGCGGATGGTTCTTCAATGCGTCGGCTCCGAGTCAATTTCGTAGGGTGTGTCAATCGCTAGCGCCGACGCACCAGGCCCTCGCGAGTTCATGGTGCGTCGGCGCTAGCGATTGACGCACCCTACGGGCTTCAGCCATTGATATTGTTTCAATCCGGGTTGCCCTATTTGTCTTAGAATCTCACCTTGGTAATGTCATTGCCGTTTGACGAAAGAGAGCAACGCAACATGAACGCATCCGACGACGTAATCCATCCCCCATGCCTGACGGCGGACCTGCCCGGTATCGGCGGCCGGATCAAAGTGGAGCCTGACGATTTTGAAGTCGAGGAAATTCCCGCGTATGAACCGAGCGGGGTAGGAGAATTCCTTTACCTCTGGATCGAGAAACGCGATATGGGCGCCGAGTATTTCGAGCGCCAGATCGCCAAACGCCTTAACCTGCCCGTCAGCGAAGTTGGCACGGCGGGATTGAAAGATCGCCGGGCCGTCACGCGGCAGTGGGTGTCCGTACCCGCGAACGTCGAACCGAGCCTCGCTCAAGTCGACGGCGACGGCATCCGCGTGTTGCGTGTCAGCAGGCACTCCAACAAGCTCAAAGCAGGGCATCTGCATGGTAATCGCTTTCGCATGCTGATTCGCGTAGCAGCGCCGGATGACGCCATTGCTCGCGCCACGCCAATTGTCGAACGCATTCGCACGCTGGGGCTACCCAACTACTACGGCACACAACGCTTCGGCCGCGACGGCGAGACGCTGCAGATCGGCCTGGCACTGCTACGAGGCGAGACGCCGAGCAAGCCGGTTCGCAATCCCTTTCTGAAAAAGCTGGCGTTGTCCGCCGTGCAGTCGGCACTCTTCAATCACTACCTCGCCGCGCGATTTCGCGATGGATTGTTTCGCCAGGTGTTGGCTGGCGACGTGATGTGCAAGATTCCGTTCGGCGGCATGTTCGTCGCGGCGGATGTCGTCGCCGAGCAACAGCGTTTCGAGGCCCGCGAGACCGTTCACGCTGGCCCAATCACCGGACGCAAGACATTCGCGGCCCAAGGCCAAGCTTTGGAGCGCGAGCAGGCGGCACTAGAACGGATGGGCCTGAGCGTCTCGATGTTCAACGGCTTCGGCAAGATGCTAATGGGCACGCGCCGGCACAATCTCGTTTATCCAGATGACCTCACAGCTGCCCCAGAAACCGACGGCGTTCGGGTTTCGTTCCGTCTTCCCGCCGGAAGTTATGCGACGGGACTTTTGCGCGAAATAATGAAGGCCGACGAACTGCTTGAAGAAAGCGAATGAGTTAATAATCACCAGGCGTGAACTATATCGTTGTCGCAACTTACCGATCAGCCAACGCTTGTGCCAGCTGCGTGACATGCGCGACATGATGGTACAGGCTTGCAGCTGACTTAGAAAAACCGAACGCTGACCACGCCGAATTTTTCCGTGAAGAACAAATCAAAAATCTTTCCCGAATTGAATTGACGAAGGGTGGGTAAGTCTGTTTCAATTCTCAAGGAGGATCGTAACCAAAGGAGGTTCGGATCCAGTTCAGGCAAACCTTAGACGATTGGGGGACCATTGTGTCTGCGAAACCGAACGTGGATGATTTCACCGTTCCCGAGAAGATTCTGTTGGCCGCGGACCAACTCGAAAAACAGGGACATTCGCCTTTCACTGCCGAAGCGCTGATTGTCTCGTCATGGCAGCGATTTCCTGCAACCTTCGGGCTGAAAGGATTCGCGGAAAAGCACCCGGACTCGAACAAGATTCTCAGCAGCATCATGGGCGAAAAAGGACTCGCCCGGCGAGGCTGGCTGGTGAAAATGGGGGCGAAGCTTTACGCCCTGACGCGCGACGGACGGAATGTCATCCGCCGCGTGATGATGCAGGAGGAGGAAGCCGCGCCGTCGTCGACACTGCGACGCCTCACGCGGGATCAGGAGCGATGTCTCAAAGTGCTTTTCGATTCCTCGGCTTTTCAAAAGTTCGATGGCAACCGTAAAGCCGACTTGAGCTTCGCTGACGCCTGCCGCTACTGGAGCGTCACGGAGAACATGAAGGGCGACGCTCTCGACGAAAGGATCGAGGAAGTTTCCAAGACGCTCGCTGAACTCGACCGCATCCTCGCCGACGTGGATGCGGAAACATCGAGCAGTCGAGTGGTGACGGCTGGCGATATTCGTGTGCTCACAAATATTCACCGCTACATGGAGGACCGGTTTGACCGGCACCTCAACCTGCTGCGAAGCAGGCCGGTGAAGAAGTAACCAAATCGTCCGTGGTCAGTAGTCAGTAGTCCGTGGCAAAATTCGGTGTCAACGTTTTTTTGCCAAGAACTACGGACCACGGACTACGGACGTTTTATGCAGCCGCAGCCTCGTCAAACCGCAGCTTGGAACCGGCAATGTAATCGGCGTTGATTTCAACGCTGATCCACTTGCGGCCATGCTGTTCGGCGACTTGCCCAGTCGTATTGCTGCCGGCGAACGGGTCGAGTACCGTTTGCCCGGGGCGTGTCAGGAATCGGATGAAGAAGTCCGGCAACTCGGGCGGGAACCGTGCGGGATGGATCTGTACACCCGCTGCCCGGCATTTGAACAGATATTCATCATACGAGCGAGTATTCGCCACTGTCAGCACGTTTGGCGGGATTGCGCCGCCGTTATCGCGCTGGAAATGCGGGCCGATCTCGTGCTGCGATGGTCGCATCGCAGGCTGATACCCGTCTTTGAGCAATCGCTTCATCGACTTCGAATACGGAACCAGCACCTGCCGATTGTCGGCTTGCGGCTCCGTCGATTTCGACAGCCACCAAATGTGCGTCACAGCTTCCTTGACGCGCGTTCGACGAATCGTCACCCACTGGGCTGGCGACGGCAGGCGCGACGGATTGTACCAGTAGAAATCTTGTGCAAGGTGAAATATCTTGCCGAGCTTAATCAGCAATTCATAGGGCAACATCGACCGCGTCCCGCCGGGGTTCCACGCTCCGCCCAGTTCCATGACGAAGCTGCCGTCGTTGCGCAGCACGCGACGAATCTGCTCGACGATGGGCCAAAACCATTCGATGTACTCATCTGCCGAGACGTTGCCATAAGCCTTCTGCCGACGCAGCGCAAAGGGCGGCGAAGTGAAGACGAGGGAGACGGATTCGTCCGGTAGTTTGCCGAGAACGTCCACCGCGTCGCCCAAATAGGCGTTCCCCATCCTCGTGGAATACGCAGGTACCAGACGAGCCTTGGCCAAGATAAAATCCTCCGTGATGCGCGGAGGGATAACCGAAATGCGATAAGTTGGCAAGGGCAAATTGCGATCACTGTTTAGCCGCTCGCCTTTGGCGAGCGCGGACGTGTCGTTGCCGCGATTTGGAAATCCGTAGCGTCCGCGCTCGCCAAAGGCGAGCGGCTATAAAAAACCGTTAATACGACTTCGCGAAGACCACTCGGCCTTTCGACTCCGCGCCGGTGACCATGCACTTGCCTGTCTCCTTCGGGCGGTTGAACGGGATGCAGCGGATCGTCGCCTTGGTCTCGGTGGCGATGCGTTCCTCGGTCTCGCGCGTGCCATCCCAGTGGGCCCAGAGGAAGCCGCCCGGATCCTCGAGCTTCTTCTTTAACTCGTCGTAGGAGTTGACTTCAAAGCTGGCGGCGTCGCGATACTTCTTGGCGCGGTCGAACAGGTTCTTCTGAATCTCCTTGAGCAATGCCACCACGCGCGTCGGCAACTCGCCCAACGGCACGCCGACGGTCTTGCCCTCCTTGCCTGGAAAGTCTCGCCTCGCCAACACGCACGTCTGTTGGGCCAGATCGCGTGGTCCCATCTCGATGCGGATCGGCACGCCTTTGACCTCCCAGTCGATAAACCGCTGCCCCGGCGAAAGGTTGAACCGCTTGTCGATCTCCACGACCATCGGCTCATAGCCCAGAAACTCATCGCGAGGCAACTTGACGAGCGATTCCTTGAGTTGCTCGGCGGCCTTGAGCGAGTTCGCCTTGTCGTCATCCGACTTGCCCAGCGGCACGACGACGACATGAATCGGCGCCAGCCGCGGCGGACAGACCAGGCCGGCGTCGTCGGAGTGCGTCATGATCAACCCGCCGATGAGCCGAGTCGAGACGCCCCAACTCGTCGCCCAGGCGTATTCGCGCTGGCCCGCTTGCGTCTGAAATTGCACGTCAAACGCCTTCGCGAAATTCTGCCCGAGGAAATGGCTCGTGCCCGCTTGCAGCGCCTTCTTGTCCTGCATCATTGCTTCGATGCACAGCGTGTAGTCGGCACCCGGGAACTTCTGCCCATCCGTCTTCGGTCCCGTCAGCACCGGCATCGCCATCCAGTCTTCAGCGAAAGTGCGATAGACTTCGAGAATCGTATGCGCCTCGGCCTCGGCTTCCTGCTTCGTCGCATGCGCAGTGTGGCCCTCTTGCCAAAGAAACTCGGTCGTGCGCAGAAAGAGCCGCGTGCGCATCTCCCAGCGGACGACGTTCGCCCATTGGTTGATGAGCAAAGGCAGATCGCGGTAGCTTTGAATCCAGTTCTTGTACGTGTGCCAAATGATCGTCTCGGACGTCGGCCTGACGATCAACGGCTCTTCGAGCTTGGCATCGGGATCGACGACCAGGCCCTCGCCCGGCACGACCTTCAAGCGATAGTGCGTAATGACCGCGCATTCTTTCGCGAAGCCCTCAGCCATCTGCTCTTCCTTGGCCAGGAACGACTTCGGGATGAATAAGGGAAAATACGCATTCACATGTCCCGTGTCCTTGAACATGCGGTCGAGCGCTCGCTGCATCCGCTCCCAGATGGCATAGCCGTGCGGCTTGATGACCATGCAGCCGCGCACGTCGGAGTTCTCCGCCATGCCGGCGTTTTTGACGATGTCCAAATACCATTGCGAGTAATCTTTAGCTCGCGGCGTGATAACCTCGGCCATGCGTGGCTCCCTCAATAAACAAACAAGCCCAAGGGTGAACGAAGTGAACCCTTGGGATAGAGACAAAATAATCCCAGGGGTTCGCTTCGCTCACCCTCTGGGCACTGGAGATATTGTATGAGAGGCTAACCGGAAATCTGTCTTACGCAGCCGATAAGAAAAATCATCTTCAGAATTATTTTGGCATGTTGCCGATTCACCCAAACCGATCGTTGGGATCATGGTGAGGCTTGGGCTGTGTACTGTCCGGCATCGTACCGCGCGGGCATCGGGGCTGTCAAAGTCGGTAGCGAAAAAGAATCTTACGATCGGGTGGCATGCGGCGGGTGCTAAACGAAAGTTGGGCGCGGCTTGACAGCTGCGCCGGCCCTCGTAGCATGGGTGTATACTCCCAACCAGCGGCACACCCTTTTTGGATCGAACGCGATCCGATCCCATGCATCGCGAAATTTCGCATACCGATGACGCTTTCGCCGAGGAAAGCAACGGCCCGCTCTATCTGATGACGGCCTTGCTGGCCGCGTTGATGGCGTTGGAGCTGCTGCCTCGTCTGGGCGATTGGGCCGGCTGGTCGCTGTTCGCGGCCTGGCCTCGCGACCCGTTCGGGTATCGCTTCGGTTTCGCGATGGTGGCGGCGATCCTCGGTGGGGCTCGCGTCGTCTACATCGCTTTGCAAGGCCTCTTGGATGGCAAGATCGGCGCGGACATCGCCATCGCTATCGCCTTCCTCGCGGCAATCCTCATTCAAGAATGGCTCGTCGCGGCCGAGGTCGTCTTCATCGGCATGTTCGGCGAGTGTCTCGAAGCATTTACTTTCGACCGCACCAAGAACGCGATTCGCAAGCTCGTCGAAGTTTTCCCGCTCCGCTGCTGGGTGTTGCGCGACGGACAGGAGACGCGCGTCTTCACCAAGGACGTGATCCTCGGCGACCGCGTCGTCGTCAAGCCCGGTGCGAAGGTACCCGTCGATGGCGTGGTGCTCGAGGGCCGATCAACCGTCGATACCAGCGCGTTGACTGGAGAGAGCATGCCGATCGACAAGGTGGTCGGCGATGAGGTGCTGGCCGGCTCGATCAACCAATCCGGGGCGATGACGATCGAAGCGAAACGCGTCGCCCAACAGACCGTGGCGGGACGGGTCATCGAACTGACGGCGAAGGCGTTGAAGGACAAGAGCAACCTCGAACGCAGTGCCGATCGGCTCGCGCGAATGTTTCTGCCGGCCGTGCTCGGCATCGCCCTGCTGACGTTCCTCGTGTGTGCGTTCTATTTCGGCACGACCTGGTTGCGGCCGACCGGAGCGAACCGGCTCAGCCTGCGCCAGGTGTTGACGTTCAGCGCGTATCCGACGTTGTCCGTGCTGGTCGTGGCTTGCCCGTGTGCATTGATTCTGGCGACCCCTGCGGCAGTCATCGCGGCGCTCGGGCGATTGGCGGGAACCGGTGTGCTCATCAAGAGCGGTGCCGCACTGGAGCGTTTGGCCAGCGTGCGCGCCTTCGCCTTCGATAAAACCGGCACGATCACCGAAGCCAAGCTCGCAATCGGCGACATCGTGCCGATCGATGGCGCTGACGCGAATGACGTTCTGCGAACCGCCGCCAGTGCCGAGCAAAGCAGCGAACATCCGCTCGCCCGGCTCATCGTCGGCGAGGCGGCGAAACGCGGCGTGACGCTTGAACCGGTCACCGACTTCCAAGCGCAACCCGGCGCCGGCGTCGTCGCTCGCACGGAGCACGGCGAAATCCTAATCGGCACGCGACGCTTGCTCACCGAACGAAACATTACCATCCCGCTCGCCGCTGACGAAGCGCTAACCAAGCTCGACGCAACCGGCCAAACGGCGTTGCTCGTGGCCCGCGATGGCATCGTGCTCGGTGTTATCGGTGCACGCGACACACTGCGGCCCGGCTGTGTCGGTTTGCTTAATCATCTCCGCGAGATAGGCATCGACCCGATCGTCTTGCTCACTGGTGATCGCACCGCCGCTGCCAAGGCGATAGCGCTCGACCTGCCGTTCAGCGAAATCCACGCCGAGCTTTTGCCCGATCAGAAAGCTCAATTCCTCGCCAAATTGCAGGCCGCCGGCACACCGATTGCGATGGTCGGCGATGGCATCAACGACGCGCCGGCCCTCGCTGGCGCGGATGTCGGAATCGCCGTCGGCACCGGGACCGACATCGCGGCCGAGGCGGGCGACATCGTCCTTATGGGCGATCCGCTCAAGCATTTGCCGTTCCTCGTCAGGCTGTCGCGTGAGACAGTCAAGATCATCCATCAGAATATCATCTGGTTTGCGTATGTCGTCAACGCGGTCGGGATCGTCGTCACCGCCTGGCTTTGGCCTCTGTTCGCACCGGCGGATTGGTACGAGCAATCGCCCGTCGCCGCAGTGATCTATCATCAGCTCGGTTCGTTTCTGGTGCTGCTCAATTCGCTGCGAATTCTGTGGTTTGAGCGCAGCGTGGATAGCCCGACCTGGCAAGCGTGGGCTCAGCGTTTGAAAGGCACCGACGATTGGATCGGGCGCAACTTCAATATCACGCATGCGGTCCACTGGTGTGAGCATCATTGGCGGCGGCTTGTACTCGCCGCCGTCGCGTTGGTGGTGCTCGGATATGCCGCGACTGGGCTTACAATCGTTGCCTCGGACGAAGTCGCCATCGTCCGCCGTTTCGGCAATCCCGTCGGCGAAGATCTGAAGCCCGGCTGGTATTACCAGCTGCCGTGGCCGATTGAATCGACCACGCGCGTGTCGCAGCGTATTCGCTCCATCAGCATCGGTTTCAGGGAGCAACCCGAAAAAGTGATCGCGACGGGCGTATTGACCTGGTCGAGCGCTCATCGCAAGGAAGCCCGCATCGGCGAGGAAGCAATGATGATAACGGGCGACAACAGCCTTGCTGACCTGCTCGTCAGCGTTCGCTATAGCGTGGCCAAGCCGCGTGTTTTTCTGTTTGCTGTTACGAATCCGGAGAACGCGATCCAAACGATCGCCGAGTCAGAGTTGCGGGCGATGGTGGCAGGACGCTCATTCCCGGAGCTGATGACGGCAGGACGCGGCAAATTCCAGGCGGATGTGCTGACTCGCATTCGCGCTCGCTGCGACGAACTCGGCCTGGGCGTGGCGATCGAAAGCGTGGCGGTCATCGATCTGCATCCGCCGGGCGAAGTCGTACCCGCCTACTACGCCGTGGCCAATGCGATGGAAGATCGCGATCGCAAGATCAACGAAGCCGAGGAGGAAGTGACGAAGAAACGCCGGGAAGCTGACGCCGAAGTTGTCAAGATATTAACAAAGGCTCGGGCCACGAAAACAGAAAAAATCGAGGACGCCCGCCGGGAGCGAGAGCGATTCTTCGCGCAATATC
Organism: Singulisphaera sp. GP187; assembly: GCA_945861245.1. Taxonomy (GTDB): domain Bacteria; phylum Planctomycetota; class Planctomycetia; order Gemmatales; family Gemmataceae; genus SIAQ01. The sequence goes on along the minus strand of CAMAUE010000037.1, from coordinate 7,712 downwards.
GTCCCCGATTGGAGTTGAGCGCGGAGGCGGAACTCGAGTTGGCATTCGATGCGGCGAGTGATCTGCTCACGGGCAACAGCATCGACGATGTTGCCGTGAACGCAAAGAAACGTCGCCGTGATCTGCTGGGCCTGCAAGCCTCGCTCGTAGAGTTTCGCGTCTACTGGGAGACGCTGGGCAAGGCACTGAACGGCCGCGAATTGCTGTTGATCGACAGTGATAAGGTCGCAGGCAGGCGCAACCTAATGCTGTTCGACCCGGAGCTATTCCGCACCCCGCCGCCTATATTTATGCCACAGAATCGGATGCCGATACGTCAACCGGAGCACAAGGGCGAGGAGCCGTGACGAATCGCCGCTTGCGGCTTAGCGCTCAGGGCACGCCATGCGAGCGCTAAGCCGCAAGCGGAAGACCAGGGACAAACCATGAAAAAACACATCCTCACGCCGCTGGCGATCATTGCAATCATCACACTCGCGCGCTGGTCGCTGTACACCGTCGATGCGGCTGAATATGCCTACGTCACCGTCCTCGGCGAGCATCGCGTGACCTACGACGGCAGCGATTCCGCCAACGGGGCCGGCCTGAAGTTCGGCTGGCCCTGGCCAATCCAGCAGGTGCAACGACTCGATCGTCGGCTGCACCAATTCGATCTGCCCGCGCAAGACCAGCTCACCTACGACCCGGCGGGCAAGGCGATCGACAAGCTCCTGTCGCTTGAGGCCTACGTCTGCTGGCGGATCATCGATCGCGATGGCGTCGATCTCTTCGTTCGTCGTATCGGCACGGCAGATCGCGCTCGCACGATTCTCGAACCGCTCATCAGCAGTCGGCTCGGCGCCGCCGTTGGCGAAATGCCAATGGACGATTTCATCAGCACGACCATCGCCGATCCGGCTGACGGCCGTACGCGCGTCGATGTCGCACTCGACAAACTTCGACAACGTCTACTCGCGGCTTTGCGTGGCCCCGCGCGCGACGAGTATGGCATCGATGTCATTGATATTCGCTTGCGACGATTCAATCATCCGGGCAATGTGCGCGATTCCATCTTTGCCCGTATCAAGGCCGAACGCAATGCCGAAGCGACGAAATACATCGCCGATGGTGAGCGCCAGGCGGCCAACAAAAAGAACGAAGCCGATGCCGACATTCGCGAGCAATTGGCGAAAGCGAAGTCCGAAGAGGAACGGATCAAAGCCGAAGCCGACGTCGAGGCGATGAAGATTCGCAATCACGCCTATAGCCAGGATCGTGAGTTTTACGAGTTCCTCAAGAAGATGGAAAAACTGCAAAACATCCTCGGCGATTCCAAGACGATGCTGCTGTTGTCAACGCATCGGCCCGCTTTTGAATCGCTCTTCACGCCGCCGCGACCCAACCTCGATACTGCCAAGGAAAAGAAAGGAGCGAACTGATGTGGCGCTACGGGTTTTACCTACTCAGTCTCATCTTCGGCGTCTGGACCGTCGCGTCTGCACTCACGCAGGTGCAATCGCATGAATGTGCCGTGATTCGGCGTTTTGGCCGAATCCTCGACACGAAGCCCGGCCAAGGATTGCACATCTCCTGGCCGTGGGGCATCGACCGCGTGGATCTCGCGCCTGTGGGTCGGGAGCGCAGCATCAAGGTCGGGTTTGTTGAGAAGAAGGACGATGACGACAACATCGTCCCGTTCGGGCAGATGGTCACCGGCGATCACAATCTCGTCAATGTGCAGGCATCGATTGACTTCCGCGTGCGCGAGGCGGATGTCGAAAAGTTCGTGCTGCAACAACCCAACATCGACGCGTTCGTCGCGCGTGCCGCCGAGTCGCTGCTCGCGGAATGGATTGCGGGCCGCACCGTCGACGACGTGCTCCGTCGCGGCAAGCGTCAGTTGGCCGGCTGGCTGGTCGGGCAGATGCAAGATCGGCTCGCGGATTACGACCTCGGCATCGATATCAAACGCGTCAGCATCACCGATCTCAGCCCGCCGGACCAGGTCAAGGATGCGTTCAGCAAACTGACCAACGCCCAGCAGAGCATTCCGACGAAGCTAAGCAACGCCAAACGCGAGATCAACAGCAAAAGCGAGGCGGCCTCTTCCAAAATGCATGACATGAAAGTGAAAGCCGAGGCCTATGCCCGCACGGAACTCGTTGGCGCCAGCGCGGAGGCAACCAGCTTTCGGACCCGGCTGGATTCGTATCGCGAACTGTCGCGCAGGAACGCGGATTATCTCAACACGCTTTGGCTCGACGACATGACGCGCATCTACGCAAAGATGCGCGAAGAAGGCCGCGTCGAACTACTGGACCATTACCTGACCAGCGAAGGCCTGACGATCACGCAGTTTCCGTTGTCGCCGCGGAAAAAATAAAACGCCTTCTCCGTTTAGCCGTTCGCCTATAGCGAGCGCCAATGGGCGCGCTCGCCAAAGGCGAACGGCTAAACAAATATCACGGCGTTTTCGGGTTTGTCTGGATACCAATGAGCGCCCCTTCGGGTTCGGTGAGATCGACGAACTGCGGATCAGACGTGACGGCAATGCCTTCATTACCTGAGCGATCGCGTACACGCAGCCTCAAGTAAACCTGTGTCGGCGTGTCCGCCAGCACCTTCCACGAAAAATCGCCGCTGACTCGTTCATTTGCAAATCGGCCGGTATTCTCGAGGTCAACCTTGATCGGCACCCATGGGCCTTCCGGCTTGGCAGCGTATTCGAGATTGATCGGCGTCGCGCCCAGGTTTTTGTCCCGCGCGTTCCAGCGGATCAGCAGTTGGTCGGGCCGACTCGGGTCCGGGATCGGTTTGAACAGTTGCGAGATCGGCCTCACCGTGTCGATCTCGATGCGCATTTCCGGTACATCGCCGGCGCGCGGCTCCTTGCCCAGGCCCGCGCGATTCTTGACGACCAGCGTCAGGCCGTAAATAGCGTCGGGAAACGGCGTCCCGTCGGCAGTGCGAAACTCGAAGCGACGCTGTTGGCGTGGATTGACGGCTGTGTTCTGTACGTCCTCATCGCGGGCAAAAATCTCCCAGGTCGCGCCGTCGTCTTTCGTCAGCCAAAGCTCGATGCTGCCGACGCCCGACGGGCCAACTCGCTTCAGTTCATACTCCAGCGTCACCTGATGCTGGTTCAGATGCTGCAACGGTGGCAGCGGTCGGCGGTTGGGCGACGCATTCGTCGTGCGCGGCTCGAACGCACCGGTCGGCGACTTCAACGGATCGACGAACGTCCGCGAGTCGGCAATCACGCGGTCGTTCGGATTTTCCTTCACCGCAACGGGAGTCGGCGGTTCGACGATGCCCGGTGGCGGTTTCACGTCCATGCCCGGCGGATTGATCGTGACTGGAGGCGGCGCAATGTCCGGCTTCTTCAACCCCTCGAATGTTGGCGGCGGCCCAATCGGATCCTTCGGCGTCTCTATCGGTTTGCCGCCGAACGAAAGGTCGGCTGGCAGCGTGGCGCCGCTTGCGCCCGGTGTCGGCGCTTCCTTGAATCCGGTCGTCGCAATGGTGCCGGGGATATCCGCCAAGGCAAACGAGGTATTGCCCGCCAAATCGCGGATCGTCACACGAATCGTCAGCGCGAAGTTGTTGCCTGGGCGAAACTGGGCGTTGCCCTTGATCGTTTTTGAAACGGAAATAGGTGTCCAGACATCGCCGCCCTTCGGCTGATACTCGACGCGAAACCCGTCCTTGCCCAGGTCGGGATTGTCTTCCTGTATATCCCACGTCACGTAAACATCGCTGCCCGAGCGGACCGCCTGAATCAACTTGACAATCGGCTTCAGCGTATCGATCACCATAATACGATCGGGTTGGCCACGCAGAATAGAAATCTCATCCGGTTCCTTTTTGCCTTGTCGGTTAATCTTGATGACGCGCAACCAATACGTGCCGTCTGCCGGCGCGAAGAAGGCGAACGCCCCTTTTTCCGCCAAGATCGGGCCGGCGACTTGCTGCCAATCGCGGCCCTGATTGCTTGATGCGAACAGCAGCAACTCGCGAATGTCGGCGCGTAGGGCGGGGTCGATCTCCATCGGGATGCTCAGGTTTCGCTGATTAAAATAGTCCGCATCCGCCGGCGCTTGGCCAAGCGCGAGACATAGGCAAGTAGTGACAAGGAAACCTGTGTTCATTTGAAACCTCCCCTTCTGGGGCACTGGCAAACGACAAAACGCGGGCGCGGACCGCTGCCGAGGGAAGCGGTTATAGGGAGGAATCGGAATGTTCAGCTTCTGAACTTGAAATAAAATCGCAAAGTCATGAAAAAAGCTCAAGGACGCCTGGTGTTACCCCATTTCGTTTTGCCGCTTGCGGCTTAGCGCCCGCGTCAGGCGTGCGAAACGGAGCGCTAAGCCGCAAGCGGCGAATTCGAGAAACCCCGCATGAACAACGCTGATCTACGCAATCTGCTTAAACAGGTGCAAACAGGCGAACTCGCCATCGACGCGGCTTTGGCGGATCTGCGCCATCCCGATATGGCGGACCTCGGCTATGCACACGTCGATCTGCAACGTCGTGCACGCTGCGGGTTTCCCGAAGTCATTTTCTGCCAGGGCAAAACCTGCGAATGGATCGAAGGCGTCGTACACAAATTGATGGAGGCCGGACAGCATTGCCTTGCCACGCGTGTCAGCGATGAACAGGCGGCACATCTTGGCAAGCAATTTCCGCAGGCTCAGCAGGATCGCCTCGCGCGAACCTTCTGGTTGTCGACTGGAGCATTGGAAAAGTCGGCGGGGCGTGTTACAATCCTAACGGCGGGGACAAGCGACCTCCCCGTGGCACGTGAAGCATTAGTAACGGCCCAGGCGATCGGGACGGCAACACACCTCATCGTCGATGTCGGTGTCGCCGGCATCCATCGACTGCTGGCGCATCGGCAGGAGTTCGCCGACTCGGACGCCATCGTTGTCGTCGCGGGAATGGACGGCGCCCTGCCTAGCGTCGTCGGCGGCTTGGTCGATTGTCCCGTCATTGCCGTGCCTACGAGCGTCGGCTACGGGGCGGCGTTCGGCGGCGTCGCGGCGCTGCTGACGATGCTCAACGCCTGCTCCGCCAACGTCGCCGTCGTCAACATCGACGCCGGCTTCAAAGCGGGCTACATTGCTGCTGTCATCGCCAAACGCGCTAAGGTTTAGCCGCTCGCTTTTGGCGAGCGCGGACTTGTCGACGTTCACGCCGAATCCGCGCTCGCCGAAAGCGAGCGGCTAAACGATTTGAACAACGAGGAGCCACATGATTCATCGCATGTTTTTCTTTGCACTGGCATCGTTGCTCGCGCTGTCGGCATCGTTGCACGCTCAGCCGCTCAAGAATCCGCAGACGATCCGGCTGTTTCGCGAGGTCATCGCCAAGCCGAGCGAGAGCATCGTGCGAGTTCGCTCCGCCGACAAGGACGCGGCTCTTGGCGTCATCGTCAGCGCGGACGGCTGGATCCTCTCGAAACACAGCGAACTCCAAGGCGGCAAGATCACCTGCAAGCTTCGCGATGGGCGCGAACTCGACGCCGAGATGTTCGGCTACGATACGCCGTTCGACCTCGTCATGCTCAAGATCGACGCCAAAGAATTGACGCCGATCGTGTGGACCGAGAGCAAAGTAAGTCGCGTCGGGCATTTCGTGGCATCGCCTGGCGATGGGGTGGACCCAGTTGCGATCGGCGTCGTCAGCGTCAATGCCCGCGAGGTGAAGGGCGCAAAGTTAACGCCTACGGTGACGGGCGGTGGATATTTGGGCATCGCGCTCGATTTTGAATTTGCCGGCGTGAAGATCCAAGAGGTTCTGCCGGGAACGCCCGCGCAGAAATCGGGCTTGAAAAACGAAGACCAGATTCTAAGCGTGAATGGCCAAGAGGTCCAGAACTCGGATGAATTTTTCGCCGTCGTTTCCAAGGGCAAACCGGGCGACAACGTCGATCTCAAAATCGTCCGCAACGAGAAAGAGCAAGAACTCAAGATCACCCTCGGCACGCGGCCAGGCCAAAAAGGCGGCAAGTCGCGCGGCGATGTGCAGAACAGCATGGGCAGCAAACTCAGCGATCGCCGAACCGGATTCCCCATCATCCTTCAGCACGACTCCGTCCTGAAACCCAACGATTGCGGCGGCCCGCTCGTCAACCTTGACGGTAAGGTGCTCGGCATCAACATCGCCCGCGCAGGCCGAACCGAAAGCTATGCCATCCCCTCCGAAGCCATCAGGCCATTGCTCGAACGGCTGAAGATAAAGAATCTAGAGCCGAAAAAGAACGAAAACAAGCTGAAGGTTTGATGCTTACGAATTACATTCAACCCGCCAATTGCTGCAAGTAGCGAAGCGTCTCTTCGAGGTTCACCACGTCAGCGAAACGAGCCTGGATGTCGAACAGCGTCCATTCGTGGGCGATCTCCGAGCGATCCTGCACCCCCTCACGCACAATCATCGGCCTCAAGTGATACGTTTTCGCATCGGTCGCCGTGGCTCGCACGCACGCGCTCGTCGAGCATCCCGTAATAATCAGCGTGTCGATGCGGTGCTCCATCAACTTCCCAGCGAACGACGTACCCGCGAAGGCGCTGGCGTAATCCTTGAAGATTAACGGTTCATCCGGCATCCGCTTCACGCGATCATCGATCTCACAGGCGCGCGGATCCCATTTGCGATACTTCGGCGAGAAATCCATCGCTGACTTGAATACGGGCTTTTCTGTATACGGCGATGTCGTATAGAAGATCGGCACTTTCTTGGCGCGAGCCACGGGCAGCAGCCGAGCGATGGCGACGAGTGCCGAATCCTGTCTCGCTGTGCCGGCGGCATACGCAGAATCGGTCCAGCCGTAGGCCATGTCGATCACGACCAGCGCCGGCTTGATGCCGAACTCAAACTTCGCTTGAAATATTTCGCGCTCGCGGTAGTAGTTCTCGGTATCCTTCATGGCGATCTGCAAATGTTCCAGCGGGGTCATGTGGGTCTCCAATGGGTTTTCGCTTGCGGTTTAGCGCTCGCATGGGCCGTCTTGAGCGCTAAGCCGCAAGCGGCAAATTGGCCAATTAGTTGCGCTGCACATCTGCCCCGAGCTTCTTGCCAACACCGCCGGGCGCCGACTTCGGGTTGAACAGCACCTCGCCCTCGAAGCGATCGACGAGGATCGTCAAGCTCGGCATCGTCAGGGCCTGCGTGACGATCGAACCCGGTGCGGGTTTGTTGAGCTTCCAGTTGACAGTGAGTTTTCCGTCTTTCACCTCCAACGAAGTTGCGCTGACGCTGTACCCGCCGGTGCGTTGCGTGCCGCCGGAGATGACGACAACCATCTGCGTCTTCCAATCGATGGCGTCCACCTTCAACATCTTCGCGAAATTCGCTGATGCCTTTTGCTCCGCGCCACGAATGACGACAGGCCCGGCTACCGTGCGTGCGGACGTTTTGGCGTAGATCTTGGGCTCCGCGTCCTTCTTGGTGTCTTGAGCCGACACCGTGACGATCAGGGAGAGTGTAGCAACGAATGCGAGCATTGGTTTGTCCTTTCGCGAGTTACTGGGAATGCAGGTATTGTCGGCAAATGGATTGTCCGGGGCAAGGGCCGTTTGTTTAGCCTGTCGCAACGCAATAGAAATGTCCCCATTTTGGTTGCATTAGAAATGTCCGCAACCATTTCCCTATTCCTTCTCCTTGAACCCTTTTCGCCATGGGTGATTCGTGGCTGGGCGCCGTGGGCTTTTTTGGGTAGTCTCGCCCTTGCCAAC